>NZ_LBEX01000004.1:0-182039 GCF_001999655.1 Thermosipho sp. 1074
TTAAAAAACCTAATTCCATAAAATGGAATTCAAACATATGTCTGCAGAAGTTTGTGACGCAACTGGAGTTTTGTTAAAAAACCTAATTCCATAAAATGGAATTCAAACGAGATAAGATTATCGATGGTGTCGTGTTATTATCAAGTTAAAAAACCTAATTCCATAAAATGGAATTCAAACAATCAAAAACCTGCAGATGCGACGATAACTGTTATTGTTAAAAAACCTAATTCCATAAAATGGAATTCAAACATTTTTTAACAGGGCGCGCAGATTACAGAAATAGGTTAAAAAACCTAATTCCATAAAATGGAATTCAAACTAAAATCGGAAAGGAGTGAATTACATGGATTTAAGTTGTTAAAAAACCTAATTCCATAAAATGGAATTCAAACCTAAGAAAGTTCAAATACGCCTTTTTAAGTTCAATTTTGTTAAAAAACCTAATTCCATAAAATGGAATTCAAACACATTTTTGATGACGGATATCATTGATGAAATTTGTTAAAAAACCTAATTCCATAAAATGGAATTCAAACATGGTATGAAATCTTATTTTAGTCACGATAGCAATGCGTTAAAAAACCTAATTCCATAAAATGGAATTCAAACGAAATTATTGCCATTTCTAAATTTCGACACCGTTGGTTAAAAAACCTAATTCCATAAAATGGAATTCAAACTGTTTTGCGATTGCATTTTCAATATGCCATTGTGGTTAAAAAACCTAATTCCATAAAATGGAATTCAAACATTACAATAGCAGCAGGAAGACGTTTTGGTAAATCAGAGTTAAAAAACCTAATTCCATAAAATGGAATTCAAACTTCAAGAGAAGAGAGATTAAGTTCAATTTTCGCATTGTTAAAAAACCTAATTCCATAAAATGGAATTCAAACGTATGAAAATTTCGACCATCCAAATGTCCTATGAAGAAGTTAAAAAACCTAATTCCATAAAATGGAATTCAAACAACTAATTCCCAAACATTTTTCTTTGCGATTTTCATTGTTAAAAAACCTAATTCCATAAAATGGAATTCAAACAGCTTGAAACTGGGGCATCGATAACAGAAAGTAGTCCTGTTAAAAAACCTAATTCCATAAAATGGAATTCAAACTCTGAGATGTTTAGCTCTGGTGTCACAGGACCACCAGGTTAAAAAACCTAATTCCATAAAATGGAATTCAAACGCTAATAACGTGTATGTATTCGCTTTTTTTCTTGTATGAGTTAAAAAACCTAATTCCATAAAATGGAATTCAAACAAATCTATTCTGTCATACTTGTCAAGCATCTGCTTAATGTTAAAAAACCTAATTCCATAAAATGGAATTCAAACAAGGATAAGCAAGAAAAGGCAAAACTTGCGGCACTTAGTTAAAAAACCTAATTCCATAAAATGGAATTCAAACACCTTTCCATAGCGAGGATCATGAAATTCACCTACAGGTGTTAAAAAACCTAATTCCATAAAATGGAATTCAAACCTCCTTCGCTATTTATGGCGTCACTTGCTTCTGTTGTGTTAAAAAACCTAATTCCATAAAATGGAATTCAAACTATAAAGTGTCAGAACTCAAAGGATAGTTATAAAAAGTTAAAAAACCTAATTCCATAAAATGGAATTCAAACAATTTGTTAGGAAAGTATGGGAATTTTGAGAATGAGTTAAAAAACCTAATTCCATAAAATGGAATTCAAACCTCCTTCGCTATTTATGGCGTCACTTGCTTCTGTTGTGTTAAAAAACCTAATTCCATAAAATGGAATTCAAATTGTTACTACACTTGTTTGATATCAATATTTATGTTTAAAAATTGATATAGAATTTCGGCTACTTATACTGTAATTAATAAAAAAACATGGCTCCATAGCTTTTTTTATACTGAATTCCAAAAAGTCTCAGAAATAACAAATAAAACCAACAAAAAGGTTTTTTTCTTTAAACATTTGAACTAAAAAATGAAGAAATATATCTCAAATACGTAATGTTTACGTGTGTTATCGTATAACAATTGTACTAAAACAAAAAAGTATATAAATTAATATAAAAAAATTTAATACAAAAAAATAAAGCCTAAGAAAACGATACACATGGAATATATAACAAATGGAAGATATAAAAAAGTAGTATATAGTATGAACAATTTAAAGCATGTCAAGAAAGGGAATACCTCAAGACAAGAAAAAATAGCATGGCTCCAGTATAGTACCAAAGCCATGCTATTTGAAAAATTAATAAATTGATTTTTTTTATTACGCTTTCGAGGATAAATACAATCTCGAGCCTTTATTTTATTTAAGTATATTTATTAAACTATTGTAAATATTTTCTTCCTTTGCATCAATTACATTTGAACTTCCTTTTCTTTCTTTTAATTCCACTTTTCCTTCTTTGTACATCCTTCCAATAGTTACTCTGACTGGGAAACCTATTAAATCTGCATCTTTAAACTTTACACCTGGCGATACGTCTCTATCATCAATTAATACATCTATTCCTCTATCCAATAAATATTTATACAGTTTTTCACCAAATTGCTTCTCTTTTTCCCTACCAACAACTGTTACAACCACTTCAAATGGAGCAACTGAAACAGGCCAAATTATTCCATTATCATCGTGTAATTGCTCTACAATTGCACCTAAAGTTCTTGAAATTCCCCAACCATAGCATCCCATTATAAATGGTTGTAATTTTCCGTCTTTGTCCATGTACTTTATTTCCATAGTCTCCGAATATTTTGTTCCCAATTTAAAAATATGTCCTAGTTCTATACCCCTCTCTCCATTTAAGGGTTTACCACAAACAGGGCATGGATCACCTGGTTCAACTACAATTAAATCCGTCCATTCATTTACTTCAAAATCTCTACCGTAATTTACATTTATGTAGTGATAGTCCTTTTTCATACCCCCAACTACAAAATTTTTCATATGCTTTACACTATTATCTGCGATAATCCTTATTCCATCCAATCCCACAGGACCAAGAAAACCTATTGGAACACCAAACTTATCAAATATCTCTTCTGGCAAAGCCATTTGAAGTGATTGATCACCTAAATATGCCTTTAACTTTTCAAAATTAAGCTCCCTATCACCTGGCACCAATGCCATCACAAAACCTTCTCTTCCTTTAAATATCAATGACTTAACGATACGTCCCAATTCCACATTTAAAAATTGTGCAACCTGTTCTACTGTCCTAACATTTGGTGTATGGACAAGCTCTTTTTCTTTTTCTTCTTCATCATACACCCTATAATTTCCAACGTATGGAACTTTTTCGTCACTTCCTGCGTAACCACAATCACAGTACAAAACATTACTCTCACCGTATTCTGCAAAAGCAACGAATTCATGAGATTCATTTCCGCCAATCGCACCAGAAGATGCCTCAATTATAGTATACCTAAGTCCTATTCTTTCCAATATTCTAGAATATGCTTCTTTAAACTTTTTGTAAGTTTCATCCAAAGATTCCCAACTACTGTGAAAACTATATGCATCTTTCATTATAAATTCTCTTGCCCTCAAAACACCAAATCTTGGTCTAATTTCATCCCTATATTTATTTGCAATTTGATACAATGTTATTGGTAATTGTTTATATGAATTCAACTCATTTTTTACAAGTTCAGTTACTAATTCTTCATGGGTAGGCCCCAAAGTAAAATCTCTTTCATGCCTATCTTTCAACTTCATCATCTCTGGACCGTAATCATCCCATCTTCCACTTTTTCTCCAAAGTTCTGCAGGCTGGATTATAGGCATTAAAATTTCCTGTGCACCTATCCTATTCATCTCTTCTCTTACAATATTTTCAATCTTTAAAAGTGTTTTTCTTGCAAGTGGTAAATAAGTATAAACCCCTGCAGCAATTTTTCTTATAAATCCCGCACGTTGTAACAGTGCTTGACTTGGAATTTCAGCATCGGCAGGATTTTCCCTCAAAGTAGGTGCATAAAGTTGTGAAAATCTCATTCATTCACCTCCGTAAACTTTTCCCATTTAGTTCCATCAGGGGTATCTAAAATCTTTATTCCCGCGTTCTTTAATGCATCACGTATTTTATCCGCAGCTTGGTAATTTTTCTCTTTTCTAAATTCTTGTCTTACTTTCAAAATCTCATCCAACACTTTTTCTTCGTTTGAATCTACTATCTTGACTCCACCTTCAAAGAGTCCTAAAACACTTCCGAAAACCCTTGTAATCAAGTGATATCTCTTTAATGCTTCCTTGTCATTTCCATCATCCATTGCTTTATTTAACTCTTTTGATAAATCAAAAATCAATGCAATTGCCTTAGGCGTGTTAAAATCATCTTCCAGCGACTCTATAAATTTACTTTCTACTTCCTTCATATATTCATCTCTTTTTGGAACAAGCGGATATGGATGCTTTTCTTCAAATCTATTCAACGTTTTAATAATCCGCAAAGACGCTTTCTTATTTTCCATAAGTATTTCATCCGAGAATTCGATAGGTGTTCTATAGTGCTTTGAAAGCAAAAACAATTTTACCGCATCTTTTCCATATCTTTTTACCGCCTCACGTACTAAAAATACATTCCCTATGGATTTACTCATCTTGTCTCCACGTGTAACAATCATACCATTATGCATCCAATATCTCGCAAAAGGCTTTCCAGTCAATGCCTCACTTTGAGCCTTTTCATCCTCATGGTGTGGAAAGATCAAATCTTCTCCACCTGCATGTATATCAAATGTATCTCCTAAAAGTTTCTGAGACATCACAGAACATTCGATATGCCAACCTGGTCTTCCAATACTCCAAGGGCTATTCCAATTTGGTTCTCCAGGTTTTACGGCTTTCCACAAAGCAAAATCAAGTGGATCTTTTTTTAAATCGTTAACTTCAACTCTTGCACCTGCGACTAAATCTTCTATTTTTCTTCCAGATAAAGTACCGTATTTTTCAAAGGACCTCACACTAAAATAAACATCTCCGTTATCTGCAACATATGCATATCCTTTTGAAATTAATTTATCAACCGCTTCAACAATCTCAGAAACGTAATCTGTTGTTCGAGGGTGAAAATTAGCAGCCCTTATCCCCAAACTTTGTGCATCCTTCCAATATTCGACAATAAAAGTATCTGCAACATCTTTGAAATCAACTCCCCATTCATTTGCCTCATTAATTATCTTATCATCTATATCTGTAAAATTTTGTACCATTACAACCTTATAACCTCTATATTCTAAAAACCTTCTAAATGCATCAAATACAACGGCAGGTCTTGCATTACCAATGTGAATATAATTGTACACCGTTGGCCCACATACATACATTTTTACAACACCAGGCGTTATAGTCTTTAATTCCTCTTTTTTTCCAGTTTCTGTATTCGTAATGTAAATAGCCATATTATCACCCCAAATGTTTCTCTAACCTTTTTATCATTTTTTCTCTTCCAAGCAAATATACAATGTCAACCAACTCAGGCCCTTCTTCTCTACCGGTTAAAACTATTCGAAGGTTCATGTAAAATTCTTTCCCCTTTACTTTACTATTTTTCATTGCTTCTTTAAAAACCTTAAATATCACTTTTTCATTCCACTCATCAATTTTTCTTAATTCTTCTACTAACTTTCTATAAACTTCCTTTACTTCATTGGAAAGCTGAATTTCCACATCTGGTTCGTTAAAAAAGAAATCAACAAGATGTGGTATTTCACTTAATTCTTCTACTCTATCCTTTATCGATTTCAACAATCTTACATACCACTCTTTATTGGTATCTATATCTTCTTTACTTACAAACTTTAACAAATACTTTTTAGAAACATCTAACATTACCTCTTCATCCAATTTTCTAAAATGTTCTGCATTCATCCATTTTAATTTTTTTGGATCAAAAATTGCAGGGTTCTTTCCCAACCTTTCCAATGAAAATGCGTTTATAAGCTCGTTCAAACTCATTATTTCTTTTCCATCGGGATGAGACCATCCAAGTAAAGCCAAGAAATTAACAACAGCTTGTGGTAAATATCCTCTATCTCTAAATTCTTCAACTGAAGTTGCTCCATGCCTTTTGCTAAGTTTTTTCGCATCTGGTCCTAAAATCATAGACACATGCCCAAAATTTGGCGTTTCCCATCCAAACGCTTCATACAACGCTATTTGTTTTACAGTATTTGAGAGATGATCATCTCCCCTTAAAACATGTGTAATCTTCATTAAATAATCATCAATCACACATGCAAAATTATAAATAGGCACACCATTACTTCTAATTATGGCAAAATCTCCAACAGTTCCCTCTTTGAACACCACTTCTCCTTTTACAATATCATTTAATACATATTCTTTACGTGGCATCAAAAAGTAAATTGCAGGTTTTAATCCTTTATTTTTATACTCTTTTATTCTCTCTGGAGTTGCAAAAGCTTCTAACATTTCCCTTGTATAATGTGGCGGTTTTCCTTCAGATAAAAGCTTTTCTCTTAGTTGCTCTATTTCTTCTGGATATGCATAAACCTCATATGCTTTTCCCTCATCTAATAATTTCTGTGCATACTTATGGTATATATCCAATCTTTCACTTTGCCTATATGGACCATATTCTCCTCCTACATCTGGTCCTTCGTCCCAGTCAAGACCTAACCATTTTAATGCATTAATTAACCCTTTTTCATATTCTTTTTCAGAACGCTCAAGATCTGTATCTTCAATCCTTAAGATAAACTTCCCATTCATTTTTCTTGCATATAGGAAATTAAAAAGGGCAGTTCTTGCACCGCCTACGTGCAAATACCCCGTTGGACTTGGTGCAAATCTCAGTCTAGCCATTAACACACCTCCTAATTTTCTTTGTTTTATTATACCATAGATAAAAGTTTTATTTTTTAATTCTTCTTAACTTATATTGACAAAAAATATAATTTATGATATGTTAACTTAGGTACCTTTAAATTGGTCCTGAGAGGCCAGAAAGGAGGAATTGGTATGGATTTTGAAAGCACATTAGGGATCTATCAAAATGTAAACGGATGGAAAAAGGTCATTCTAGCCCTTCAGCACTTTTTAGCCATGTTTGGAGCCACCGTTCTTGTTCCGCTTCTTACAGGTCTTGACCCACTTGTTGCACTCTTTACAGCTGGTTTGGGAACATTAACATTTCATTTTATTACCAAAAAGATAGTTCCAGTTTTTCTTGGATCAAGTTTTGCATACATTGCTCCAATAATCTTAGTTAAAGAAAAAACGGGAGATTTAAGATATGCAACTGGGGGTATAGTCGTTGCAGGAGCTGTATATTTAATCTTTTCGCTATTAATAAAAATGATTGGAACTGAAAAAATCAAAAAATTATTTCCGCCCGTAGTTACGGGTCCTATGATTATGGTTATCGGATTAAGTTTGAGTCCTGTGGCAATTGATATGGCATCAAAAAATTGGAGTGTTGCAATAATTGTTATTATAACCATTATCTTGTCCACAACAGTTTTCAAAGGATTATTCAATCTAATACCAATACTAATCGGAATAGGTGTAGGATATGTATTCTCATTAATAACGGGAAATGTGGACCTTACTCCAATGAAAAACTCTGCTTTTGTGTCTGTTCCAAAATTTATGCTTCCAAAGTTTGACATTTCATCAATTCTTCTTATTGCACCTGTAGCAATAGCAACTTTTATGGAGCACATAGGTGATATTACAACTAACGGAGCCGTAGTAGAGAAAAATTTCATAGAAAATCCAGGACTTCACAGAACATTAATTGGTGATGGAATTGCAACAATGATAGCGGGGGTTTTGGGAGGTCCTGCAAATACGACTTACAGCGAAAACACGGGAATTTTGGCTTTGACAAAGGTATATGATCCATCTGTTTTAAGACTTGCCGCAATATTTGCAATATTTATGTCTTTCTTTTCAAAATTTGGTAGCATATTACAGACAATCCCCACTGCGGTTATAGGTGGTGTAAGCTTGATATTATTTGGAATGATTGCGTCAGTTGGATTAAGAACAATAGTTAACGAAAAAGTAGACTTTTCAAAGCCAAAAAATTTAATCGTTTCTTCCTTAATACTTACACTAGGTATCGGTGGTGCAAGTTTTACAATAGGTTCTATAGAACTCAAAGGGCTTGCACTGGCAGCTATTGTTGGAATAATAGCAAACCTTGTAATTCCAGAGAAAAAATAAAAAGCTTCGGTTACCCCGAAGCTTTTTTTATATAAAATTGCCCAGACAAAAAGTAAAGTAATTTCTCTGGCACAAATTTTATTATCAAATACATAAAAAAAACCATAATAAAGTAATTTAACAACCAAAATTTTTCTAAAAATAATAATGGATCCTTTATTAAAGGCATAAAAAGCCCAGGAATCACAATATGATACCCCAAAACAAAGAGTGTAAACTTACCAAATAACATGAAGAACCCTTCTATTTTCCTTGAAACAACTAAATTTGAAAAGGAAATTACAAAGATCAAAGTAAAAAACTCCACAACATATGAAATAAGAGGATAATTTCCATAATTTGCTTCTCTCCAGTCGTTAAATCCATTCAAACCCGTCAACAAAAAAATCAAAAATCCGGAAATTCCAAGTAACAAAAGAGGTTTTTTTACTTTAAAGTTAAATCCTTTTCTTTTAAATAACCATCCCAAGTAAAACCATACCAATCCATGAAAAACCACTTCTAATTTAAAGAATTTAGTTTGCACATTAACTAGAATAGTAGATAAAATAGAAAACAAAGGAATTAAATAGGTAACTTTTAATCTAACAAATATCACAAAACAAATCTCTGCAATTGAAAACATATATAAATACCACAACGGTAACACGTTTACAGGTATATCTATTGGAGCATATCCAAAAATTATAAAATCAAAAAACGTAGAAAAAACATCAGTTGTTAAATGTAAAACTTTGTTTATAGCAAAATACAAAAAATAACCTATTGTCGTCATAAAATAAAATGGCACCAATATATTTAAAAAAATCTTCTTCAACTTTAAATAAAAAGACTCTTCTTTAAATAAAAATCCAGAAATAAACATAAAAGATGCCAGAACATTAGAGACATAAGAAACATACCTTTCAGGTGCATACGAATGAGCAAAAATAATTAAAACCATCAAAAAGCCCTTTGCAATATCTATCTCTTTTATACGCATAATACACCCCCATAAAATTTTATCATATTTAACAATTTTGTTAAATTTTATTGGTGGAAAAATCCTATATAAATGATAGAATTGATTTACTTGAAAAGGGAGGGGAAATATGAAGAAAATTCACATAAAAACATACGGGTGTCAAATGAACGAAAACGACAGCGAAATCGCCAAATTTTACCTTGAAGAAGCAGGTTATGAAATTACCGAAAATGAAAAAGACGCAGATATTGTGATTTTAAACACTTGCGTAGTAAGAAAAAAATCGGAAGATAAATTTTACAGTCATATCGGTGAATTAAAAAAACAAAATAAAATAATCGGAGTTATGGGCTGTGGAGCAGAAAAAGAAAAGGAAAATCTATTTAAAAGAGGAGTAAAATTTGTTATTGGAACACGTGCTATTTTGTTTGTTCCAAAAGCAGTTGAAAAAGCCATTAAAGGAAAAAAAAGTGCATATTTTGAGGACAAACTCGATGAAATAAACTATCCAAATATTTTGAAGAGAAACTCAAAACATCACGCATGGATAACTATAATATACGGTTGTAACAGGTTTTGTACATATTGTATAGTTCCATACACGCGGGGAAGAGAAAAATCTAGAAAGGAAGAAAGTATTCTTTCTGAAGTTAAAAACCTTGCAAAAAATGGCATAAAAGAAATCACATACTTAGGTCAAAACGTTGATGCATATGGAAAAGACTTACAAGATGGAAGCTCACTTGCAAAGCTTTTAAACCAAACAACAAAAATTGAAGGTATAGAAAGAATATGGTTTTTAACCTCATATCCAACGGATTTTTCACTGGATATAGCACATGAAATAGCAAAGAGCCCAAAAATAGCAAAAAGTATACACCTTCCCGTCCAACACGGAAGCAACAAAATATTAAAAAAGATGAACAGAAGATATACAATAGAAGAATATGAAGAATTAATATCACAAATCAGAAAAATTGTCCCAGACGCTTCAATTTCAAGTGATATTATTGTAGGTTTTCCAGATGAAACAGAAGAAGATTTCGAAAAAACTGTAGAACTTGTTAAAAAAATAAAATTTGAAAGGTTAAACCTTGCAATTTATTCTCCAAGAGAAGGTACCATAGCCTGGAAATACTTTAAAAATAACGTTCCAAGAATGGTTAAAACTAAAAGAATGGCTTATATTTTAAACCTTCAAAAACAAATAAACAAAAAATTAAATGAAAAATACCTAGATCAAACTGTAGAAATAATAGTTGAAACAAAAGCAAAATCTGGTCTATATTACGGTAGGGACATAAGAAATAAAATAATTGCCTTTGAAGGTGACAAATCTCTCATTGGAAAAAAGATACTAGTTAAAATCAAAAAAACAACTGCTGGTCCATTGTATGGTGATTTAGTAAAAATTATATAAAGGAGGGGGTATTATGGCTAAAAACATTCCTATCAAAGAATTAATCAGAGAATATATTCTATCAACTATCGGGGTAATTTTGACGGCATTGGGACTTGTTATCTTTTTAATTCCAAACAACATAGCAGCAGGTGGAGCATCTGGACTTGCAATAATTTTACACTCTGTTGTACCAATTCCAGTTGGTATTTGGATGTATATAATAAATGCTGTGCTATTTTTAATAGCGTTTATTATAATAGGTTTTGATTTCAGCTATAAAACAATTTACTGTACTTTTCTATTAAACTTCTTTATCGACTTTTTCGACAGGGTTGTAAAAATTCCAACCTATAATGGTAATGATTTGATGCTTGCTGTATTTTTTGGAGATATACTAACTGCCATAGGTATGGCTATAACTTTTTCTCAAAATGCATCAACTGGTGGAACAGATATCATTGCAAAGATATTTAATAAATTCTTTTCAAGTCCAATGGGAACAACACTCCTTGTAATAGACTTCTTTATAGGATTTATGGCAGGTGTTGCTTTTGATCCAAAGATAGGTATGTACTCCATCCTTGCTATAATAATAAATGGTACTACAATTGACTTTGTACTAAAAGGTCTAGAACTTGCAATAACAGTTACAATAATCTCGGATAATAATAAACCCATTGAAGACTTTATCTTAAGAAACATGGGAAGAGGATTCACTTATTTAAAAGGAAAAGGTGGATATACCAAAAAAGATAGAGATATAATATTTGTTTCCATCAGAAGACGTGAACTTAGCGAGTTAATGTACTTTATAAGAAAAGTAGATCCCAATGCTTTTGTCATAGTTAACGAATCAAGATATGTTTTAGGTGAAGGTTTTAAGAGGAATTTGTGAGGTGATAACATGAAAGCGCTAATAATAATCGACATGCAAAATGATTTTGCAAAAGAAGGGGGAACTTTATACTTTAAGGGCGCAGAAAATGTTATCCCGCATATTCTAAGGTTAATATCCAATGCAAAAAAAGAAAATATACCCATTATACTAACGCAAGATTGGCATGAAGAAAATGATGAGGAATTTAAAATTTGGACTAAGCATTGTGTGAAAAATACAGATGGTGCTAAAATTATAGATGAAATACTAAAACTAATAAAAGATTACAACAATGTATATTTTATTAAAAAAACTAGATACTCTGCTTTTTACAATACAAATTTTGATAAAATTATCAAAAAATTGAATATCACCGAAGTTGACCTTGCAGGTCTAGTTTCAAATATCTGTGTATTGTTTACCGCCGAAGAATTGAGAAACAGGGATATAAAAGTGAATTTATTTAAAAATGCAACAAATTCCTATGATCAGAAATTACACGAACTTTCTCTTAGACTCATGGATGAAGTATTGAAAATTAATATAAAAGAGGTGTAAAATGAATATAAAGAAAGTAACCTTTCTTGCGGTTATAACAAATATATTTTTAGCGGTCATAAAAATTATCACAGGCATATTATTTAACAGCATAGCTATACTTGCAGATGGTATAGATAGCTCTACGGATATCATTACCTCTCTTGTTACCTTCTTTGCGACAAGACTTTCGGTAAAACCACCAGATAAATTACATCCATATGGTCATTCAAAAATAGAAAATATTGGTGCAAAAATAATCTCGTTTGTAATTTTTTATGCAGGTATTTCACTTTTTATAGAAAGTACTAAAAAATTTGTAACAAAAGAGTATTTCCAGATAATAGGTATATTACCATTAGTAGTTACGTTAATATCTATTACATTTAAAACTATTCTTTTTCTAATAGAATACACTTATGGAAAAAAATACAACAGTTCTTCGCTTGTTGCAGAAGCATTAAATATGAGAAATGATATATTGTTATCCTCCCTTGTATTTTTAGGAGTATTTTTAAATAAATTAGGACTTGAATGGATGGATCCTTTGGTTGGAATGGTAATGTCTGCTATAATAATAAAGGTGGCGTTTGAAATTTTCACGGAAAATGCATACGTGCTTCTTGACGGCATTACTCCTAAAGATACGTGGATATACGATACCATAATAAATGTATGCAACAATTGTAACGGAATCAAAAATCCTCATAAAATACGAGTTAGAAAAATAGGAAATGTATATGATATAAACATGGATATTGAAGTTGATCCTAATATGACAGTTAAAGAATCACACAACCTTACAAAATGCTTAAAAGAAAAATTAATAAAAATTACAAATAATAAAATATACGATGTAGTTATACATATTGAACCATTTGAAAACAAGGAAAATGAACCGTATGGGATCGGGGGGAAAAATGAAGAAAATCATAATCATTCTATTAATGATTAGTATCTTTTCTTTTTCCATTTCAAAAAATGAAATAATCGAATTATCAAAAAAAAATCCAGAATTATCTTGGAAAAAGTATCTTGAATACGTACTTGAAAACCCAACAGACACATCTATTGAGAAGCTGGGCAAAAAAATAAAGATAAAAATCCAAATAAAAGATAAGGAAAATTTAAACTTTTTAATAAAAGAAGACATTAATGGGTTAAGAAATTATTTAAAAGAAACCTCACCAAGTACAAAGATTTTGAACTTAATAAACTTCTTTTTTCCACAAGTAGAGAGTTTAGTTAAAGATTCCATTGAAAATCCAAAATATGACTCATTTGCAGAAAATATAATATTTCTAAAAATTACAGATCCAAAAATAGAAACTAAAAAAGCGGCAAAGGAGCTTACGAATTTTTTTCTAAAATATCCCACGATGTTAACATACAATGTTGTTTCTTTATTCAAAAATAAATCTTTTTCCAAAGATTTAGGATTTAACATATTAAACTACATCGTACAAAATATTAATAACTTTGATGAGGAAAAATATCCAATCTTAAATAGAATAGTTGATTTCTCAAAAAGTATTGGTGGTACATACACATCAAAGTATTTACTAGATTTAGAAAAATACGTTGAAATTTTGGAAAAAATAAATGAAAATAAGATAGAAAACGTAAACCTAGAAAAATTACAAATAAATAATTTATCAATAAAAAAAGACATTTTGTTGCAAAAAATAAGCAAATACAATTCACCACATATAATTAACAAAACAAATAACACAAAAAATGAACTAAAACCTTCAAAATCTTCAAACACCTTTGAACTATTTCTATTAATTATCCTCTTTGGACTTATTTCCTCGTTCAGAATAGTAAGGTTTTATATCTTTTATACATTAAGACTTAAGAAAATTGCCGCATTAACGTATAAAAAAATAGTAGAAAAAGATCCAATGAATGAAGAAAAGCATTTAAAACTTGCACAACTGTATGAAGAAGCAGGCATGTACGATGAGGCACTACAAGAATATAATTTAATAAAGCGTATAAAAATATAAATCCTCCCAGATGGGAGGATTTATATTTCAACATTTCTTAAATATTTTGCAGCATCTTCAGGTGGTACGGGGTTTATATAAAAACCTGATCCCCATTCGAATCCTGCAACCCTCGTAAGCCTTGGCATTATTTCAACGTGCCAATGGTAATAAATCTTTCCCTCTTCATACGTTGGTGAAGTGTGTATCACAAAATTATATGGAGGATTATCTAAAACCTTATATATCCTATATAAACTATTTCTCAATATCCTTGCAAATGTAGGTATTTGTTCTTCACTAATTGCCCCAAAATTATGAGCATGTTCTTTTGGAATAATCCAAATCTCAAATGGAAATCTTGAAGCATATGGAGCAAAAGCAATAAAATGCTCATTTTCTTCAATAATTCTCCTATTTTCAATTTTTTCCTGGGATATCATGTCACAAAATACACATCTTTCTTTGTAATCATAATAATCTTTTGAACCATTCATTTCTTCTAGCACTCTTTTTGGAATGCTTGGTATTGCAATTATCTGACTATGAGGATGTGGTAAAGATGCCCCACCTAATGCTCCATGATTTCTAAATATCAATATGTATTTTATCCTTTCATCTTTTTCTATCTCATTATATCTCTTTACATAGGCCCAAACAACTTCTTGAGCTTGTTTGTCATCATAAAGTGCAAAGGTACTATTATGATCTGGTGTTTCTATAATAACCTCATGGTATCCAAAGCCAGTCATAGCATCGTACATACCATGCCCATATTTTTGTACTTCAATATTTGGATTAACAGCTGGAAATTTATTGGGGACAACCCTTACCCACCAACCTGGTGAATTCGGTTCACTATCATCTGGTCTAAATGCCAACATTTCAGGCGGTGTGGTATGTTCATTACCATAGTCAAAAGGACAAAATCCATCCTTTTTTTCTTCCTTTGGAACTGAAAAATCGTGAGGCCTTTTGGCGCGTTCAGTTGCTATTATAACCCATCTTCTTACAACTGGATCCTTCCTATATTCCGGCATAATAATTCCTCCTTTAAACCCTTTTACTCATAGCTTTATTGTATAATTTTATATATTCCTTTGCCGATCTCTCCCATGAAAGATCCGTCTTCATCGCGTTATCAACAAGCTTTTTCCAATGTACTTTCTTATTTCTGTAAAAATCAATAGCTTTAGCCACTGCCTTGAGTAATTGAGAAGAACCGTATTCTACAAATCCAAAACCATTTCCTATCATTTTCGTTTCATCGTATTCCAATACAGTATCTGCAAGTCCTCCTGTGTATCTAACAACGGGAATAGTTCCATATCTTAAACTGTACATTTGTCCCAATCCACAAGGTTCATACCTTGAAGGCATTAAAAACATATCACTTGCCGCATATATCTTTTGTGCAAGATTAATATCAAACTTGATATTTGCTGAAATGTTCTCTGGAAATTCTTCTTCCATTTTTCTGAACATATCCTCATATTTTTCATCACCAGTACCCAAAATAACAAATTGCACATTGTAATTTACAATGTACCTTAAAACTTCCGATAAAATATCTAAGCCTTTTTGATCAACTAACCTTGTAATCATCCCTATCATTGGTATATTTTCACTAACTGGCAACCCCAAATCTTTCTGCAATAACTTTTTATTTTCATATTTTTTCTCAATATCATTCAAGGAATAATTTACATAAATTCTCCTATCCGTTTCTGGATTATACTCATCGTAATCTATACCATTTAAAATACCGTAGAGATCAGAACTTCTTAATCTTAAAACCCCATCGAGTTTTTCACCATATTCTTTAGTTTGAATCTCCATTGCATAAGTAGGACTTACAGTGTTAATAATATCAGAAAATAATATACCACCTTTAAGAAAATTTATCTTTCCATAGAATTCTATACCATCAATATTGTACAAATAACTGGGAAGCCCTGAAAACTCCATATATTTACTGCCAAAAATACCTTGGTACCCAAGGTTGTGAATAGTTAATAACGTAACAATCTTCCCAAAGAACTCATCATCTTTATAAAGTGATTTCAAATAAACAGGTATTAATCCAGTTTGCCAATCGTTAACATGTAACACATCTATCGGTAAATTTAATACCTTTAGACTTTCCAAAACAGCCGCGGAAAAATAAATTGCCTGTTCTGCTAAATCAGGTCCTTCATAAACTTCATCTGCTGAAAAATAGTAATCATTTGCTATAAAATACACTGGAACATTTGTACGTGGAATAGTTGTCTTGTAAATATCAAATTTCTCATCTGTTTTTAAAAACGGGACTTCTATATCCCCCTTTACTTTTTCCAAAGTATACAAAAATTTTTCTGCGTTTTTTTCAACAATTTTATGTTTAGGCATTATTACGATCGGTTCTACAGAAAGCTTTTCTAAATATTTTGGAAGCGCTCCTACCACATCTGCAAGCCCTCCAACCTTTGCAAATGGATAAACCTCATAAGAAATAAGCGCAACTTTCATGTTTTCACCTCCATTTATCCAAAAAAATACCACTATCATGCGTAAAAATCAAATAATCACATTTATTTACAATTTTCCTAACAAATCTCGCACACTCATCATCTCTCAACATCCTCATTATATCATAAAACTCTACCCTAGTCATAACAATATCTCCAGGGAAAAAGACTTTTCCAAAATTTTCTGTATCTACTACAAAAGAACAGTGCTCCTTTGCATGCCATGGTGTATGATACACATTAATTTTATCAAATAAAATATCCCCATCTTTAAATGTATGGAAAGCTTTCCATGCATCTATAATCATTTTATACTGTTTTCCCACTATCATTCCAAATTTCTCGTAATTTTTCTTTAAAAAGTTTTCATGTATATGAACTGTTGCATTTTTAAAAAACATGGAGTTATAAGCGTGATCAAGGTGAAAGTGAGTTAAAACTATATCCGTAATATCATCTGTTTTTAAATTTCTTTCTTTCAACTTTTCTTCTAATATACTATGGCTTACATAGTCTCCTGGTTCTATTAAAATTCTTCTCATATCATCTTCAATTAAAGCAATAGTAGAAAAGGTAGCTTTAGCCCTATCTGGTATACTTATTAACCCACCTTCCAACAATATATCAATTTTCATACTCACCCTCCTTTTTTAACAAATCGTATCTCTCCATTTTATAGTAAAGCGTTCTCAAACTTATTTTTAACTTTTTTGCAGTTAACATTCTATCTCCCTTATTTTCTCTCAATGAATTTTCTATTATCTTTCTTTCAAAATCCTCTACCATAGATTTTAAAGAACTTTCTTTTT
Source organism: Thermosipho sp. 1074 (assembly GCF_001999655.1). Taxonomy (NCBI): domain Bacteria; kingdom Thermotogati; phylum Thermotogota; class Thermotogae; order Thermotogales; family Fervidobacteriaceae; genus Thermosipho; species Thermosipho sp. 1074. The sequence continues at coordinate 17,275 of NZ_LBEX01000004.1, forward strand.
TTAAAATATCCGTATCTTCAAGAAATAATGGTGGAAAATGCCTCTTTTCAAGCACATTTTCATTGATTTTCATGTTTATAATCGCACGACCAATTATATTTTCTAGTTCCCTAACATTTCCCGGCCAGTTATATTTCTTTAAGTATTCTATTGCACCACTTGATATATTAATAATATTTCTTCCATATTGCTGACTTATTTTCTTTGCCAAATATCTTGCAAGCATCTTAATATCCTCTTTCCTTTCTCTAAGAGGTGGTATATATACTGGAAAAACATTTAATCTATAGTAAAGATCAACCAAAAATTCCCCTTTCTTTATTAGTTCTTCAATATTCATATTTGTTGAGGCAATAATTCTTACATCGACCTTTTTCACTCTATTAGAACCTACTGGTAAAAACTCCCTATTTTCTATAAACCTTAAAATTTTGGATTGAATTGTGATAGGCATTTTCCCTATCTCGTCAAGAAATAATGTACCTCCTTCTGCTTCTTCAATTAATCCCTTTTGAGTGTTCTTATCCAAAAACGGTTCTTTTGTATAACCAAACAATTCAATTTCCAGCATATTTTCTGGAATAGCTGCACAATTTACAGTTATAAAAGGTTTATCTTTTCTATTACTTTCATTATGTATCGCATGCGCAAACAATTCCTTACCCGTTCCACTCTCTCCCCTTAGAAAAACAGTAGCAGGCGTTTTTGCAACTTTTTTTGCCTGCTCTTTTGCTATCAATATTTTTTCACTTTTCCCTACTATATCATCAAAAGTATACTGTGCCTTCATCTGCCTTATAAATCTCTTAACCTCTTTTAGTTCTCTTGTTAAACTTAATATTTCAGATACATCATGAACGACTGCTACACTTCCACTAAATTTTCCTTTAACAAACAGCGGAGTTGCATTAATTATAACTTCCCTTTTTAAAGGTCCCACCTTTAATCTTGCGTTAAAAATGGGCTTTTTTGTCCTTGCAATTTGCATGTGTATACTTTCACCTTCGGCTATATCAACAGTGGCAGGTTTTCCAACAACTTCCTCTGGTTCAAATCCCGTTATTTTTGTATATGCCTTATTCACTAACACAACATATCCATTTTCATCTGCAACTGAAATAGCATCATATGTAGAATCTATTATAGCCTTTAATCTTGCCTCAATTTGGTGGAGATTAGTAATTTCCTCGGCAAGTTTTCTCACGCTTGTGATATCCCTAAAAACTGCCACTGCACCTAAAATATTTCCATCTTTATCCGTTAAAGGCATCCTTGAAGTAATTATTACATTTTCTCCAACATTTTGGACTTCATCCACTTCTGGAATCCCCGTTTTTACCACAATGTGCAACCTAGTGTTTGTAACAACATCAACTACGGGCTTACCTATAAAATCTTCTTTTAGTTTTAATATATGAACCGCACGTTTGTTGATGTATAAAATTTTTGCATCCTTGTCTACAATTATTACCCCTTCGACAATAGATTCAAGTACCGTTCTGTAAAACTTTATCAATTCCATACCTATTCACCAATTACCTTAACAACTACTCTTTTTCTTCTCTGCCCATCATATTCTGCGTAAAAAATTTGCTCCCAAGGTCCCAAGTCTAACTCCCCATTAGTTACTGGAAGTACTACTTGGTGATGTGTTAAAATTCTTTTCAAATGTGCATCTCCATTGTCCTCACCAGTCCAATGGTGATTGTATTCTCCAACAGGTGCCAACCTTTCCAACCATTCCCATATATCTCTATGAAGACCGGATTCATCATCATTAACTATTATTCCAGCAGTTATATGCATAGCAGATACAAGACAAAATCCCTCTTTTATACCACTCTTCTTCACTATTTCTTCAATCACATCTGTTATCCTAACTAACTCTTTTCTATTCTTTGTATTAAACCATAAATATTCTGTATAACTTTTCATTTTATCCCCCACCTTTCCATGTAAATATCTAAATATCCAATAAATTTAAATAGAAAAGCTAAACATAATTATTATATACCATAAATATGCTTCCTATTCTTACTTAATACATAAGATCAGGATCAACAACAGTCAAAGGCATTCCATCCTTTAAAAACGCATTTATATTTTTGAAAAGCTCGTCAATTCTGCCATTTTGCCCCTCTACTGTATAACCACCAACATGTGGAGAAATTACAACATTTTTAAACATATTAATGGGATAATTATACGGTAAAATAATTTCTCTTTCTTTTGAAGGGTAATTATACCAAACATCAGATGCAAACCCTTTCAATTTCTTATCTTTCAAGATGTTATATAAAGCTTTTTCATCTATAAGTTCACCTCGCCCCACATTTATCAAATACTTTCCTTCCATGCAAGACAAAACTTCCCCATTAATAATGTTCTTCGTTTTAGAAGTTAACGGTAACGCCAAATATACAACTTGTGAATTTTCTATCGCTTCTTTCAAATTATTTGTAATTTTGTGAAATCCCTCTATTTCTTCTAATTTGCTTTTAAAACCTATAATATAACAATCAAATCCCTTTAAAAGTTTTGCAATATGCCTTCCAATTACCCCTGTACCCAAAATAGCTACTTTCTTTTTTTGCAATGAAAACCAATAGTCCTCTTCTTTAAATCCCACGGCAAATCCATGCCAAATCCCCTCTTTAAGATCATTGTGGTACTCCACAACTCTCCCCATTAAAGCAAGGGAAAGGGCAATAGCTCTTTCTGCAACCATTTTACCATTTCCATGTGAATTTGATACAATTACTCCTCTTTCCTTTATAACCTTCCAAGGTAATTTATCAGTACCAGTCCATGGAATAAAGATTACCTTTAAATTTTTGGCTTTCAATACCTGCTCTTCTGTTAAAAATCCACCAATTACTATATCCATTTCTTCTAAACGTGCTATATCCTTTGAAGTAAACCACTCAATTTCTTTGTAATCCTCCATCTTTTTTCTAAAATACTCAGTAATCTTTGTTAGTACTATAGCTTTCATATTCTCACCTCTTAAGTATAAAACCTATATCGTTTAGATTTGTTCCTGTAGGACCACTAATAAACAAATCACCTGCAATCTTTAAAGCATTATACGTATCATTATTCTCCAAAAAATCCTCTGGTAAAAAACCTTTCTCTCTAACGATTTTAACAGTATTTCCATCGACTATACCACCTGCTGCATCTGTAGGCCCATCTGTACCATCTGTACCTACAGATGCAATAACTACATTATCAATTTCCTCTATTTCGATAGCAGCTGAAAAAGAAAGCTCTTGATTCCTTCCACCAAGACCATTTCCCTTTACCTTTACCACAGTTTCTCCACCAAATATTAAACAATAAGGCTTTTTAAAGGAATTTTCGCTTTTTACAATACTTGCCAAAAACTTTCCCGCTTCTCTTGCCTGACAAGTTAATTGTGTTGTTAATATGTATGTATTAAAACCGTATTTTTTTGCACTTTCTTCCAATTTTTTACACGCATAATCCACATTACCTACAATGTAATGAGAAATTTTTCTTTGGACTTTTGCACACTTTTGTAAAACATTCCATATATTTTCGTTCAAGTTTATTTTATATTTTTCAACTATTTTCTTTACATCATTAAAAGTACTATTATCTGGATAAACAGGTCCAGAAGCAATGTATTCTAATTTATCTCCTAACACATCCGATAACACAAGTGGTACAACCTTTGCATTAATTAAAGAAAGAAATTTTCCGCCCTTTACCTTAGAAATTTTTTTCCTTATTATATTAATTTCCTCAATATTTGCACCCTTTCTCAATAAATCATTTGTTATGTTTCTCAAATCTTCAAGTGTTACACCTTCTTCCAAATATTCAAAAAGAGAAGAACCTCCTCCTGAAATCAAAAACAACAAAACATCATCTTGCGTTAATTTCCTCAATTTTTCAATGGCAAACTTTGTATACTTTAGTGAATTTTCATCCGGTATGGGGTGTCCTGCTTCAAAAATATCGAAGTTTTTTATACCCCCAAATGAATATCCATACTTTGTAATTATAATCCCATATACTACATCCAAATACTCAGATACAGCTTTCGCCATACGCCACGCTGCTTTTCCAATAGAAAGTACATAAACCTTTTTCAAGTTCATCTTTTTTAACTTTTCCAAAACCAACTTTTCTGGACTTATTTGATCAAATGTTTCTAAAATTATCTTCTTGGCTATATCCTTCATATTATCCCTCAATGCTAATATTTCTTACTTTATTTCTAAACTTCCCAATCTCATATAATTTCTTTACTTTTTTTACTTTTTCTGGATCTTCATCGGATAAGTCTTTATTTTCTACTATTTTCTTTAGGATCCTATCTAAAGTGGGATAGTCTAATTCAAAGACTTCTTCATCACTAAGGCCAGGTATCAAATCTGGTGAGGCAGGTTTTTCAAGGATTCTTTCTGGAACGTTTAAAATTTTCCCCAACTTGTACACTTCCGTTTTATAAAGATGAAGTAAAGGTTCAACATCTGTAGAATCATCCCCCCATTTTACGTACAAACCTGTTAAAAATTCCGTCTTGTTAGTTGTACCAACCACTGCATAGTTTCTCTTTTCAGCTTCTTTATACAAATAAACCATTCTAACCCTATGCTTTATTCTATAATAACTTATTCCTTTTAGAAATTCTTCATCTTCTATCCCTAAGACATCAAATTCAAACGGATTACCTTCGTTCTTATACTTATTCCATCTACTTTTTGCATATCTTTCTTTTACTTTAAAGGGAACAAATAAAGCTGGTGGATAATATTTATAAACTCCAAATTTTCTAACTATTCTACTTATATTTTTAACTTCATAATCAACATTAAAATGCTCACAAACAAACTTTGCATCTTTTATTGAATCTCTTGGACTATCTCTCTCTGGAAGGATAAAACATTTTATTCTACTTTTTTCTAACACTCTCACTAATAAACCAAGGACTACCGCAGAATCAACTCCCCCACTTACCCCCAAAACAGCTCCTGAAAATCTATACTCTTTAAAAAAATTCTTTAAAAATTCTTCAACCCTCTTCAACATCCTTTCCCCTCAACTTTGCTATCTCTTTTAATAACTTTTTTTCAGTTCTTGATACCCTACTTGGAATCTCAACTCTAACCCTCAAAATTAAATCTCCTCTTTTCCCCGTTCTCATATCAGGCAATCCTTCACCATATACATATATTTCTTGTCCATGTTGAACACCCGCTGGAATTTTTACCTCTTTTATTTTACCATTTGGCATTCTAATTTTTACCTTTGTACCTAAAATTGCTTCCAAATAATCTATTTTAATCTCTTTAATTAAATCATTTCCCTTTCTTTCAAAATCAGAGTATCCAACAACCCTTACGTGAACATACAAATCACCATATTCTCCTCCATTATACCCGGCATTCCCTCCTCTTTGTATTCTCAAGATAGTTCCATTTTCAATACCAGCTGGAATGTTAACTTCAACCTTATATCTTTTCTTTATCCTTCCTGTTCCACCACAAGTATGGCAACTCTCCCCAGGAATTTTTCCTGTTCCACCACAATGATTACACGTATATTGGTTTACAATAACACCTAAAAATGTTCTCCTTTCTTCTCTAACTGTACCCGTCCCATGACACTTTGGACAAGTAATCCAACCACTACCAGGCTCAACTCCTTCACCATTACAATGTTCACAAACCTCGTATCTATCATATTCAAGCGGTATTCTTATTCCGGTAAACAACTCCTCAAAAGACACATCAACGGAAATATTTATATCTTCTCCTCTTTTTGGTCTTTTTGCTCTCTTTCTTGAAGATGTTCTTTGATCACCAAAGAAAATATTGAAAATATCGTTGTTTATAAAATCACCAAAGTCTTTAAAAATATCCTCAAAACCACCGAATCCACCAAATCCGCCCCCGGCATTTGGTGGCACATCTCCCACATAACCATATCTATCATACATTGCTCGCTTTTCAGGGTCAGAAAGCACATCATATGCTTCCTGAATTTCCTTAAATTTTTCTTCTGCTAACTTTTTATTTTCATAATTTCTATCAGGATGCCATTTTTTTATAAGCTTCTTATACGCTTGTCTTATTTCATCTTGGGATGCGTTCCTTGAAACGCCAAGAATTTCATAATAATCTTTTTTTGCCATAAAGTCACCTCCTAGGCTTTACCGAGACCTTAACCTTTGCAGGTTTTAAAATCCTTCCTTTAAACTTATACCCATCCTCCACAACTTCTACAATAGAATATTCTTCTTTTTCCTCATCTTCAACTCTTTCTACTGCTTCATGTTCAAATGGATCAAATTTATTACCTACTTTAACTTCTTCAAGTCCAAAACCTTCCAACAATTTAAATAAATTCTTATAAATCAATTCAATTGCCTTGTAAAATTGTGTATTTCTTTCTTCATCATTTGCATTCGAAAATGATCTTTTAAAATCATCTAAAATTGGCAAAAATCTTTCCAAAATCCTTCCCATCGTTGAAACTGCTATTTGTTCTTTTTCTTTGAGTACATCTTTTTTGTAATTTTCAAATTGAGATTTTAATACACGTGCATAATTTTCAAATTCTTTTAACTGTAACTCTAATTTCTTTATTTTTTCTTTTTGTTCTTCCACAATTTTCTCTGGTGTTTTTTTCTCTTTTGCCACTTCTTTCCTTTCTTCTTTCTTTTCTTCATTCTTTATTTCATTTTTCATTTCTTTTTCCACTTCAATCACCTCCAATTATTCAACATTTCTTGCAACAATAGTAAAATATTCAGTAAGTCTGTTTACCACATATTCCACACTATCAAATACCTTAGAGTAATCACTAAATTTATCAAAAATTACGGCAATTCTCCCCACTTCTCGCTCAAAGACAAAATAAGGCATTATCAAAACTGCATATTGCTCAAAATTTCTTATATTATGTTCCTTTCCTACGTATATTCCTTCACCTAGTGAAAAAATTTGCGGGTAAAATTCAGAATTTGTAGAAATTTTTACAATTTCTCTTAATTTATCTTCACCAAATTTCTTTGCATTCACAAGATTAAATACTCCTTCAATAATATATTCATCGTATTTTTCAGACGCAATTCTTTCAGAAAGTTCTATAAATTCTTTTAATCTACCACCAACCCATGAAAACTTTTCAACCACTTCTTTTAATTTTAATTTAAAATCACTCAAAAGTATTCCATCAAGACTTTTATTCAAAAACTCTTCAATTTCCAATATATTAGAAATTTCGGAATGTTGTATAGGAAGAACAGAAGTAAGTCCCAATTCAGTAATAATGTTCACAATGGAAAATGTCTTTGTAACTGGAGTTAGGACAATCCTTCTAATTCTGAGATTCATGGGATTAGGTTTTTCTATAATAACAAAGGCCTTTAAAGTATTTGATAAAAGCTTTGCAGCACCTCGTATGACTTTATCCAAATCACCTATCGGAAAGTCCGTTCTAACATCTATCGAAGAACCTACCTTTTTTGTCTCCTTTCTCACCTTTAACACTTCATTTACATAAAACTTCAACCCCTTGTCCGTAGGAATACGTCCCGCAGAAGTATGGGGTTGAAAAACATATCCTAAATAATCCAACTTTCTCATGTCGTTTCTAACAGTTGCCCCACTCCACTCTAAATTCGTTGTTTCTAAAACTTTTTGGGAACTTACTGGAATACCAGATTTTACATACTCTCTAACTAAACAATATAGAATTTTCTTTTGTCTATCGGACAAATCTTTCATATTTTCACCTCTTTATCAGAGGAATTATCACTCTCATACTTTGTCTGATAATAGTATAACATAAAAAAATTGAACAGTCAATTAAACAAAAAATGGGCATCATAAGATGCCCAAAATTATCCAACTGGCTTATCTTTAGTTTCCACACCAAGAATCAATACTAATAGACCTGTAATAATTGAAAATATCGCAGTATATGAAAGCGCGGCAACTATGGATTTATCAACAAAGTATCCCGTAAAGTATGGTGCTATTATTCCAGCAACTCTTGCCATTACACCTGCTACTCCATTTGCAGTACCTCTAAATGAGGTGGGAAATAACTCTGGGGTGTACGCATATACTAATCCCCAGACTCCTAAAGTAAAGAACGAAAGAACTAAAACAACAAACAAAAACGTAATATTTCCAGAGGCAAGAAATAGGAAAAACGAAGAAAGTCCCATTCCTATAAAATACACGGATAAAGTCTTTTTCCTTCCCCATTTTTCTATTAAATACGCCACAGAAAGATACCCAGGCAATTGGGCAAGATATACAAAAAATGTATACCATTTTGCTTTAGTTATGGTAATTGAAAGGTTTTCCACAAAAACCCTAGGTGCCCATGAAAAAAGTGCGTAATACACAAAGCTTACGACAAACCAAGATATCATAACCAAAATAGTTTGTTTAATGTATCTACTTCTAAACAAAGCACCAAAAGTAACTTTCACCTTTTCCACGCTTTCAATACTACCTGGAACATCACCATATCTCTCTTTTAAAGCTTTTATACCATCTTTTTCAAAAAGATACTTTGGAGTTTCAGAATTTTTTAAAAGTGCTATTAATATCAACAACCCTAATGAAAAAATATAAAAATTCCATCTCCATCCAAATCTTTCTCCAAAAGTTACCGCAAAAAGTGCTATTAATATACTTCCAATTGCCCAACTGGTTTCCAAATATACTAAATACCTTCCTCTAAGTTTTATCGATGTAAATTCAGAAAGATAAGTATTCGCCGAAGGCAAAAGTCCTCCATATCCAAAACCAGATAAAAATCTCAATAAATAAGCTATTGAATATCCCTTTGAAAAACCAAACAATACAGTAAAAATCACGGAAATTAACAAGTAAAAAATAGTACCGGTCTTTCTGCCAAAGTAATCCAAAATCACACCGGACAACAATGCACCAAAAAGCATGCCTAAAAAGGTTGCACTAACAAGAGAACTTGCCATGGTTTTTGAAAGTTGCCATTCTGAAATTAAATTCGGAAGGACAAATGGCATAACCATAACACCAGCAGAGCCTACTATCCATATTAAAGAAGTCAAAATTAAGAGATTTCTTTGTTTTTCTTTTGAAACTACACTATCAATGACTTGATCGATTTTCACTTTTTCACCTCCAAAAGATAATCCTTTAAAGCTTCTAATATCTTTTCCATAACCTCTTTATTTGGAGCTTCTATAGTATGTATGTGAACACCTCCGGATAATTTTAAAAGCGGAGTTGCATTTGAACTCTTCATAAGGGCCATAAACTTTGCAACGTCATCCAGTGTTGCAATATCAAGCCTACCATTAATTTCACCGTAAAGAGGATGCTCAACTATAACATCTATTACCTTTCCTCCAGCTTTTACAACTTTCAAAAGTTCATCGTAAATCTCGTCCTCAGAATGCTTTACGGCAATCATCTTTCTGATAAAATCTTTTTTCTTTTCTAGAATATAACCATCTCTTGTTGAAAAAATCTTGTGCCCTTTTGTCTTTAAAACGGATATATCTTGAACTATTATCTGCCGACTAACTCCCAACATTTCCGCCAAATCCTTACCTTTAACGGGACCTTTTGATTCAGATAAAATCACCAAAATCTTTTTTAATCTTTCTTTCATTTTATCACCTCAATTATTAGTTTACATTTTTACACAGCAAATGTCAAATACAGTACACAAAAAAAATCCAGGTTACCCTGAATCTATTTACCTGGATTTTGCCAAACCTACATATTAAAATTATTTCAAATTGAAAGTACTGCAAAATAATGGAAAATACTACCTAAAATTACAAACAGATGCCATATCATATGATGAAATTTTATCTTTCTATACATATAGAAAATAGTACCAATTGTATAGGCCAAACCACCTAAGACCAACAAAATTATTCCTCGCTCATTAAAATTGACCCATAAATTTTTTATAAAAAACACTATCATCCATCCCATTGCAATGTAAATAAGTGTAGAAATTACCATATATTCTCTAACAAAAAATACTTTAAATACAATGCCAATAGTTGCAAGCACCCACATTATTGAAAACAAAATCCATCCAAGTCTTCCACTAATAACCAGCAATAAAAATGGAGTATAAGTTCCAGCAATTAGTAAAAAAATAGCAGAATGATCCATTATTTCAAATATAGCCTTAGCCTTCCTATAACTTATCCCATGATACAATGTAGAAATTAAATAAAGCAAAAACAGCGTAACGCCAAATATTGTAAAAGAAACAATTTTTAGTACTCCACCACTCATCGAAGCATACACTATCAACCAAACAAGCCCAAATAATGCTATCAAAGTCCCTATTCCATGGGTTATTGCATTTGCTATTTCCTCACCCAATGAATATTTCTCTATATTTTTCATAATATGGAAACTATTTCAATGTCGAATATTAAATTTTTACCCGCTAAAGGATGATTGGCATCGAGCATAATCTTATCTTCATTAACTTCTGAAACTCTAACAACAAAAGTTCCACCATCTGGTTGATGTACTTCAAAAAATTGACCCACTTGTACATCTTCTGGTAATTTTTCCTTTTCAACGGGGAAAACCAAATCTTCTCTATATTCTCCATAAGCCTTATCATAGGGAACATTTATTGTCTTTTTTTCGCCTACCTCCATACCAATAATTTGTTCCTCAAAACCAGGAATAACCTGTCTTTCCCCAACTACAAATTGTAATGGTTCTTTTCCTTCTGAACTATCAAAAATTTCTCCATCTTCAAATCTTCCCACATAATGTACCAATACCTTATCTCCTTTTTTTATACCCATAATACCACCTCACAAAATTAAAAGTACTACTTAATTATACATCACAAAAGAAATTTTACAAATCTTTACATTTAAAGATTTGTGAGAACACTAATAAAATAGCTCCTAGTACCATTATTCCTACTCCAATTCCATATTCATTACTCAAAAACCCCATCAAAAATGAAAACATAGCACTTAAAAATGTTTTTACTTGAGATTCAACCGATAATACAGATGCAAGGGCCTCCGATTTTTCACTAATATACGACACAGCAATAGGTCTTCTGATATTCTCCAAAATGTACAAAAAGAAAAAGAAAATAATAGAGAGAAAATACAATTTATATACATACGAAATACCTATTAAAATCACGGTTATCGCACCCAAAAAGAGCGTTAAATTTAATCCCTTCTTAAACTTCCAGGAATTTCTCGATGCCATTGAAGTAAGTATATAAAGTCCAAAATAAATTATTCCCACCAAAACAGATGTTCTCTTTTCCTTTGATACTCCCAAAAAAATGGGAATAGTTAAGGCAAATGACTCAATAACTGGTTGTAAATAATCCTTTAAACTTTTAAATATTGCAGAGTAACTCGTGGCATTTAAAAGTAATTTTAGAGTCTTCCAGTTTGAGATAGCTCCCCAAAAATCCTTCAAAGTTTCCTTTTTTGACTTCTTAGATGAAAAATCAAGGTCTTTAGGATAAGTAGAGAGATTTACGAGATTAACAACATAAGGTATAACTGCCAAAAGAAAAATTAATTTGTAATCCCCACTAAAAAAGACAATAACTGCCGCAAGCAAAGAGTTTAAAGCAGAACCCAATTGTGACGCAGCGCGAGTTGCTCCATAATACTGAACTTTTAAATCCTCCATATTGTTCAATTTCAAATACTGGAAAATCATAGCCTTGTGTGTCCCTGTTCTAAATGCCTCACCAAATGAGAAAAAAATCATAGCAACAACAAAAAGAAGAAAGGATTTAAAAAAGTAAAATACGAGAAATGAAATTATATAAGAAATCATGGAAAAAATCATGGATTTTCTTCTACCGTATAAATCTGCAAATACTCCCGTTGGAACTTCCAAGATATTTGTTGCTAAACTCCTTATCGTATAAAGTACACCAATTTGAAAATAATTTAAACCTGCAGACAAAAAAGCCAATATAAAAAACGGTTCAAAGAAACGTAGATTCTTCAAAAAACCATACGCTTGAAATTTTCTAAATTGTTTGTCTTTTTTAATCATTACTCTCAACCTCGCAAAAAATAGGATCATATTTTAAATCCATATTTTTCGCAAAAGCCCTACAACCACCAAAACACCTTTTAAACATACTACATGCTTTACAAGCATCCAATAAAACATCTGGATCGTAACTTTTCCATATTTCTTCAAAAGATTTTTCATTCAAATTTCCCATGTAATATTCTTTATCGTATCTAAAATGCCCACAAGGTACAACAGTACCGTCTACCAATACCGATGCATGAGTCCTCCCAGCAGAACATAACCCTCCTGAAATATTTTCTTCAACGTAAAAATTAATACTATTCTTGTGCTTTTCAATCAAGTGTCTTACATATTCTATCTCTTTCTTATTTGGTGTTAAAATTTTTTTGTACAATTGTCCCCTTCCAACTGGAACAAATCTATCTACATATAGTGAAACACGATGCTTTTTAGCAAAATTTATCATATCTTCAAAGTACAAATAGTTTTTTTTGTTGATAACATGCAAGATTGTAACGTCAAAACCTGCTTCTACAAAGTTCATAAAACCTTTGTAAGTTTTATCAAAAGTTCCTTTTCCACGTATAAATTCGTGTATATCTGGCAAACTTCCATCAAAGGAAATTCCCACTTTAAGTTGTGGATAAATCTTTTTTATTTTTTTTACAACTTCTTTACTTGCAAGGGATGCATTTGTATTTAACATCACATCTAGTCCAATACCAACAGCATATTCAATTATTTCGTAAATATCAGGTCTTACCAAAGGTTCTCCACCAATCAAATCTACTGTTTCTACATGTGCACTTTTTAATTCATCAAGTACGTGTTTAACCTGTTCAATTGAAAGTTCTACTTTTGACTTTTTCCCCGCATTACAATAACAATGTTTACACGCATAGTTACAAGCTGTGGTAAGTTCAAATTCAACAATCTTTGGTCTTCTCATATCTCTCCTCCTTTCTTTTTATTAGTATATACCAAATTCTTTAAAATTGTGATAAAATCTTGTTAGAAAAATTAAAGGAGGGATAAAGTGGATACAAAAGAATTAATTATAAAATTGACATCAATTCCAGGACCATCGGGCTTTGAATCAAATGCTGTTAATACTATTGAAGAAATAATGAAAGATTTTTCCGATGAAATCTTCAAAACAAAACTCGGAAGCTTAGTATGTGTAAAAAAAGGAAAGGGAAAGGGAAAGGGAAAAGTTGGATTATTTGCACATGTTGATCAACTGGGATTTGTTATTTCAAAAATAGATGAAAAAGGTTTTGCCTATGTTTCACCAATAGGCGGTTGGGATCCAAAAGTGGTAATTGGGCAACGTGCAAAGATTATATCTAGAAAAAACAAAACATTTGATGGTATATTTGGTTTTTTAGCACCCCATTTGCAAAAAAAAGAAGAAAGAGGAAAAGTACCAACATTTAATTATCTGTTTTTAGATATAAGTATCAATAAAGATTGGAAAGAGATCTCAGTTGGTGACTTAGTTGTTTTGGATGAAATAGAAGGCTTTGAACAAAATAACTACGTATTTGCTCCAGCACTCGACAACAGGGCAAGTTGTGTTTCTCTAATCAAAACAGCATCATTATTGCAAAAAATAAAACACGAAGTTGACGTATATTTTATCTTTTCAACTCAAGAAGAAATAGGTGGTCCAGGTGCACCTACTGCAGCGTATTTTTCGGATTTAGATTATGCATTTGTAATTGATGTAACACACGGTAATGAAAATATTCCTGGCTTTGAAAAAATAGAGATAAACAAAGGTCCAGTAGTTGCAATAGGACCAGTAGTAGATAAAAAATTCAACGAATTGGTACAAAATACAGCAAAAGAATATGGAATTCCTATTCAATTTGAACCTATCCCACGTAGAAGCGGTACAGATACAGACGAAGTACAACTAACCAGAAAGGGTATAAAAACACAGTTACTATCTATACCACTTAAATATATGCACACACCATACGAAAAAATTTCCATAGATGATGTAGAAAAAATATCAAAACTCATGGCATTTACTATCTCTGAATTGGAGGTGCAATAATGTATCTTAAAGAACTTTCAGAAATTAACGGAGTATCTGGTAATGAACATAAAGTTAGGGAATTTATAATTGAAAAGATAAAAGATAAAGTTGATAAATTTTGGGTTGATAACCTTGGAAATCTCATTGCTTTAAAAAAGGGAAATGGAAAGACAAAAGTAGTATTAGATGCACACATGGATGAAGTAGGATTTATGATAACAAATATAAACGAAGATGGCACTCTATCTTTTATGCCAGTTGGCGGCATAGATCCCAGGGTTGCAATTGGAAAAAAAGTGATAATTAATGATGAAATAATAGGAGTTATAGGATTTAAAGCCATACATTTGCAAGATAATCCACTAAAAACCCCCGAATTTTCACAATTAAGAATTGATGCGGGGTTTTCGTCAAAAAAGGAAGCTGAAAAAAAAGTAAAAATAGGAGATTATGCATCATTTACCACAAAATACAAAGAAATAAACAATTTCGCAACTGGAAAAGCATTTGATGACAGAGGTGGATGTAGTATATTAATAGATCTCATTGAAGACAACATAAAGTCAGAATATGACTTATACTTTGTCTTCAGTGTTCAGGAAGAAACTGGGTTAAGGGGTGCTGCTGTTGTAGTTGAACAAATAAAACCAGACTTTGCAATAGCAATTGAGACTACTACCGCAGGGGATAATCCAGAACTTGACAAAGAACTTTGGGCTACACATATTGGAGATGGTCCTGCTCTAACTTTTATGCATTCTGGATATGTAATAGATAAAAGATTATTTGAAACATTGGTAAATACAGCAAAGGAAAACAATATCCCCTTCCAATACAAAAGAAGAACAGCAGGAGGAACTAACGCCGCAAGATATGCAAGAAGTGCCTATGGTGTACCAGCAGCTGTAATTTCTATACCTTCAAGGTATATACACAGTCCATTAATAGTCATTGATCTAAATGATTATAAAAACACGTATTTATTATTAAAAACATTCCTTGAGAATGCTCCTATAAAATAAATGGCTCCAAATGGAGCCATTTATTTCACCTCTGGAATAAGCACTTTCAAAATCTCTTCATTTTTGATTCTAACATATCCTTCACTTAGCTCCTTAAAGGCAATGCTCACGTAATTATTGTCCCATGTTTCAACATAAGGATGTGCAAATTCCTTTAAATTTTCCGCTCTTTTTGCAACAGCAATGGGAATAGCAAACTTATACGGTATTTTCTCCAAAAGCTTGTCGTAATTAATAACTGGTCTCATCTTTTAACACCCCTTTAAACAAATTTATTCTTAATTTTTCGTCTAAAATACGCCTAGTTTTATAGGATTCAGCTATAACTATTGACTTCATAGCAACTATAGATTTTTCAAGGTCGTTATTTATAATCAAATAATCAAATGCATCGATTTGAGACATTTCCCATTTCGCATTTTCAAGTCTTTTTAACATTGATTGCTTATTTTCCGTACCTCTCTTTAACAACCTCTCTCTTAAAACCTCATAACTAGGAGGTGCTACAAAAACAAATACCGCATCATCAAAATTTTTCTTTACCTGCAATGCACCTTGTACATCTATATCTAATATTATTCTATAACCTTTTTTTATATTTTCAACTACAAATTCTTTAGGAGTACCGTATAAATTCCCATGAACTTTTGCCCATTCTAAAAACTCTCCGTTGTCTCGCATTTCCATGAATTTTTCTTTTGAAATAAAAAAATAATCAACACCATCAATTTCTCCAGGCCTTGGTGGCCGTGTCGTACATGATACGGAAAAAACCACTTTATCCAATTTATTCAACAAAGCACTTATTATACTTGTTTTTCCGACCCCTGACGGTCCACTTACAACTATTAAAGTTCCTTTCATACTATCCCTTTCTTCTTATTCTTTCTAGTTGTTCTTCTATTTCAAAGAAAGATTGCATAAATCTTTGTGCAATTGTTTCTGGTTGGATAGCACTTAATATAATATGATTACTATCTGATATAAGGATTGCCCTTGTCTTTCTACCATACGTTGCATCTATAAGTTTTCCTTCTTCTTTTGCATCCTCTTTTAATCTTTTTAAAGGGGCACTTTCTGGATTTACTATAGCAACTATCCTATCACCAGCAATCACATTTCCAAAACCAATATTAATAAGACCAAACATATTTACACCTCCCAGATTATTCTATATTCTGTATTTGTTCTTTCAATTGTGAGTTAACATATTTACCTTCTAAAGCTAGGTTCGTTATTTCTAGCATTCTACTCTTTGAAAGTATAGTATTAAACTCCCTATGTACTTCTTGTGTTAAAAAATTCAATAGAGTGCCGACCGGTTCATCTTTTAGTATTAACTCTTGCATTCTATCGATATGGCTATTTAACCTCGATATTTCTTCCCTAATATCTGCTTTATCGGCTATAAGAGCAACTGCTGTTTCAAATTGATTCACATCCATCTCTATATTATTGGGCAAAATTTCTTCAACATTTTCCCTTATCTTTTTTGCAATTACTTCTTTTAAATCAAGCGATAATTTGCTTATATTTTCCACTATTTTCTTTAATCTCAATACCATCTTATTGATATCAACAAATAATTTTTCCCCTTCTTTTTTTCTCTCTTCAACGAGTTTTTCCAAAGTTTCAACAATAATATTTTTAACAAAATCCCACAATTCCTCTATAACTTCATCATCTAGATCTCCTCTAAAAATCTCCCTGAAAATTAACAAATCACTCAAACTCAACAAATTTTGTATTCCCAGACTTTCCCTTAATCCCTCAAGGGTTTCAAAATAAGATTTTGCCATGGCAAAATCCACGTTCAGACTTATTGGGACCAAAAATTTAACACCAATTCTCAAGTGTACCTTTCCTCGTTTCAAGTAATTGGAAATTATCTGATTAATCCTTATTTCTTTTGAAGATAAATAATAAGGGATAGATACCGAAATATCTAACCCCTTTGAATTAAGGGTTTTAATTTCACAATAAACCTTGTATTTTTCAGAAACTTTTTCCAATTTTGAATAACCAGTCATACTTTTCAATTTAATCACTCCTGTAGATAATTATACACAATTTTTTACAAAATTCAAAAGATTTTTTATTATTTCAACCCATCTTATTCCAAATTAAAAAAGACAGGACCCCGTTGGGGTCCCATAATGAGGGCTTTATCTCATCCGCCTACTGTTGCTTAGAAATAGCAATACCTTCTTCAATGGCCTTAATGTTCAAATCTATTAATTTTGCTTTTTTTCCCGTTAATTTCTTTTCAAGTGCTTTAAACAAGCTTTCTTTTGAAACCACATTCGTTGCTCCAATAACAGCACCCAGCATAACCATATTTGCCACTTTTAAATTTCCCAATTTATCAGCTATCTCGTTACATGGAATTTTCAATACATGTATATCATCTTTTCTATCTGGTTCTCTATCAATAACAGATTCATTTAAAAAGAGATATCCATCTTTTTCAACAAAGTTTTGGAACTTTAACATAGATGGAATATTCATGGCTACAACAACTTCAGACTTATCAACTACCGGAGATGCAACTTCTTTATCTTCAACAACAACGGTACAATTTGCCGTTCCACCTCTCATTTCAGGACCATATGAAGGCATCCAAGTGACATTTTTCCCCTCTATCATTCCAGCATATGCCAAAATTTGTCCCATTAGCATTACACCCTGTCCACCAAAACCAGCAAATATAAATCTCATTCTTCATCACCAACCTTATCCACGAAAATTCCCAATGGATATTCTGGAACCATATTCTCTTCTAACCATTTTCCAGCGGAAATAGGATCAATTCCCCAGTTGGTTGGACATGTTGACAATACTTCCACCATTCCAAAACCAAGTCCCTTTACTTGTGCCAAAAATGCCTTTTTTATTGCTTTTTTTGTCTTTTCAACATCTTGCGGTGTGTTAACTTTAGTCCTTGCAAGATATGCTACACCTTTTGCTTCCTTTAAAAATTCACACATATGCATTGGATATCCATCATTTTCTGCCTTTCTACCGTATGGCGTAGTGGTAGATTTCATACCAAGCAATGTTGTTGGAGCCATCTGACCACCAGTCATACCATAGATAGCGTTGTTTACAAAAATAGTAGTTATTTTTTCTCCTCTATTTGCTGCATGCATAATTTCAGCAGTACCTATAGCAGCTAAATCACCATCACCTTGGTATGTAAAAACGTAAAGATCCGGTCTAGCCCTTTTCATGCCCGTTGCAACAGCTGGTGCCCTTCCATGTGGTGCAATAGTACCATCCATATTAAAGAATTGATATGCAAATACAGAACATCCTATTGGGGATACTACAAGTGTTTTTTCACGTATACCTAATTCATCGATAACTTCTGCAACTAATCTATGAATTATTCCATGATAACATCCTGGACAATATGTAAACTCTTTTCCCGTCAGAGATTCCGGCATTTTATAAAGAACTTTCTTCATTACAATCACCTCCTAATTTCCTCTTTAAGTGCGTTAAGTATTTCAGTTGGTGTTGGAACTACTCCACCCATCCTCGAGTAGAATTTTATAGGTCTTTTGTCCTTTACGGCAAGTTTTACATCTTCTAACATTTGTCCCATGTTCATTTCTACATCAAAGAACATATCCACTTTATTTGCTAATTCCTCCAAAGGTTTATATGGAAATGGCCATACGGTTATAGGTCTAAATAATCCTACCTTAATTCCATCTTTACGCGCCATATCAACAACACTCTTTGCTATTCTTCCAATTGTTCCAAACGCTGTAATTATTATTTCTGCATCTTCTGTTTTATATTCTTCCCATCTCACTTCATTTTCTTCTATTTTCTTGTATATTTCAACTAATTCCAAGTTCATCTTTTCCAATTTATAAGGATCAATATCAAACGATGTAACTATATGTGGTTCCCTTCCTTTTGCCCCTACTAACGCCCAATCACTATGGTCTGGCAATGTTGATAAATCCCTAAATTCTGGAAATTCAACAGGCTCCATCATCTGTCCCAACAAACCATCAGCCAAAATTAACGCAGGAGTTCTATACTTATCCGCTAAATCAAAGGCAAGTACTGTTAAATCTACTGCTTCTTGAACTGTAGAAGGTGCAAGCACTATTAATCTATAATCTCCGTGACCTCCACCTTTTGTTGCTTGCCAATAATCACCTTGTGCTGGTTGAATATCACCAAGACCCGGACCACCACGTACAACATTAACAAAAACTGCGGGTAGCTTTGCACATGCCATATAAGAGACGCCTTCCATCATCAAACTAAATCCAGGTGATGAAGTAGAAGTCATCACCCTCTTACCAGTACAAGCTGCTCCATACAACATATTTACCGTTGCAACTTCACTTTCAGTTTGTAAAAACACTCCATCAACTTCTGGTAATCTTTTAGCCATATACTCTGGTAATTCACTCTGAGGGGTTATTGGATATCCAAAAAAATGTCTACAACCTGCTCTGATAGCAGCTTCGCCAATTGCTTCTGTTCCCTTTACCATTACTTTTTCCATATCTTTCCCTCCTCACTCTTCCCTATAAACTGTTATACATACATCAGGACACATTCTATAACAAAAACCACATGCTATACATTTTTCTAAATGTTTTGGTTCAGCTGGGTGGTATCCTTTGCTATTAAATCCTTCTGAGAACTCAATCACTTTAGTTGGACAAGCGGCAATACATAATCCACAACCTTTACATCTTTCTTGATCAATTTCAATATATCCTTTTACTTTAGGCATCTTAACACCCTCCTTAAAAATCCATTTTCATAAACCTTTTTATCCAAAATTTTGGGAACTCCGTTTCAAAGTCTTCAAGAAAATCTGGGATAACTGTATATTTTACTGGAACGTTTAATATTTTAGAAGCCTCTTTTATAATCTTTTCACCCTCTAAGATTATCTCCTTAGTAGTTTCCACAGATAGATTAGTGTTGTTAATAAGGTAATCTATTTTTATTTTCGCAACTTTACTCAACTGTTCATACGTCTTTACAATCCCATCTACATTGGAAGTAAAGGGTCTTCTCGTGTTGATAACCATGGAAACTTCGGCATCCTTTAAATGCGGTTTTAAATAGCCTACAACTACTACTCCATTTTCTTCTCCACCAACATCCAAAACAGTTTTATAATCCGGATTATTTAGATATCCAGCTACCGCCCCAGTAACTATCGGTAAATCTGCATGCTTTAGTGCACCCGGAGGTGTAATAACCTTCAATCCCTTCAATGTAAGTTCATCTACTACATCTCTTGTTCTAAAATAAGGAGAAATTGTATCAACATCTGCAATTGCAACTTTTTCATAATCTTGTCTTAATTTTAAGGCATAATTTATCGCTACTTCTGTTTTCCCACTACCAAATAAACCTATAAACACAAAATTTTTAGACACTTTTTTGCACCTCTTCACTATAATCTTTTGGCTTTTCAACACCATTTAAAACCCTTAACGCACCCATTGCAAGTGCTTTTTCCTCATCACCACCCGGATAAACCAAAATTTGAGCAATAAATCCAACGTATTCTTTAAGCCACTTAACTATGTATTCTTTGTCGTATGCAAGTCCACCTGTTAGCACTATTGCATCTACTTCTCCTCTTAGCGCTGCAGCCATCTTTCCAATCCATTTTGCAATTTGATAGGCCATTGCTCTATATATCAATTCTGCCTTTTTATTTCCTTCTGATATCATTTGTTGAACTTTCATTGCATCATTTGTTCCAAGGTACGCAACCAATCCTCCTTTACCTTTTATCCTTTTCTTTATGAAATCCAAAGTATAATCCCCTGAATAACATAAATCTACTAATTGTGTCAGCGGAAGCGTCCCACTCCTTTCAGGTGTAAACGGGCCATCTCCATCCAACGCATTATTAACATCAACAACCTTTCCTCTCTTATGTGCACCTATGGAAATACCTCCACCCATATGTACAACTATTAAATTTACATCTTCGTAGTTCTTTCCCAAATCGCTTGCTGCCTTTCTAGCAACCGCCTTCTGGTTCAAAGCATGGAATATAGATTTTCTTTTAAACAAAGGATGCCCTGAAACCTTTGCTATTTCATCCATTTCATCTACAACTACTGGATCTACAATAAACGCAGGAATTCCGTGTTTTTTTGAAATCTCATATGCAATAACAGCACCTAAATTTGATGCATGTTCTCCGTACTTTCCTTCCTTTAGCTCATTTACCATTAACTCGTCCACCTTATAAGTACCACTCGGGATTGGTCTTACAAGTCCTCCCCTACCAACTATTGCATCAAAATCTTCATATTTAAATCCCAAAGACTTTAAAAAATTCTCTATTACATTGACTCTAAATTCATATTGCTCTATTAACTTTTTAAATGGTGCAAGTTCTTCTGCTGTATGCCTCAAAGTCTTTGATGCAACCTGTGTCTCATCTTCAAAAATTGCAAGCTTTGTACTTGTAGAACCTGGATTTATAACTAAAATTCTATACATTTACATCACCTGCCATTAAATTAGTAAGGGCAAGCGATAACAACTTCGTTTCATCTGAATCAGCTCGTGAAGTTAAGGCAACTGGAACTTTAGCACCAACAATTGTTGAGGCAACATTGGCCCCTGCTAAAAATACCATAGCTTTATAGAATATATTTCCCGCTTCAATATCCGGCATAATTAATACATCAGCATCCCCGGCAACTATACTTTTAATACCTTTGTGTTCCGCGGCTTCCTTTGATACCGCATTATCAAGGGCAAATGGTCCATCCACTATACAACCCTTTATTTGATTTCTCTTGCTCATTTGCGAAAGAATTGCCGCTTCAACAGTTGCAGGCATTTTTGGGTTGACTATTTCAACTGCTCCTAATATAGCAACTTTAGGATTATCCACATCTAAAGCCTTCTTTGCAACTAAAACCGTATTATTTATAATATCGACTTTTTGTTCCAAAGTTGGTGCAATAGTCATTCCGGCATCTGATACAACTAAAAGTTTATGATAATTTGGTACTTCAAATATACTTACAAGAGAGAGAGTTCTTCCCGTTCTTAACCCATATTCTTCCTTTAATACTACTTTCATTAAATCTCCCGTTTTAATCTTTCCCTTCATTAAAAAATGTGCTTTTCCATCAGTAACAAGCTGCACCGCCTTGTTAGCAGCTTCTACATAATCACCTGCTTGAACGAATTCGAATTTATTAATATCTATTCCCATATTTTCCGCTATCTTTTTTGTCTTTTCCACATTTCCAACAAGTATTGCATTTATAATTCCTTCTTCATGCGCTCTATCCAAAGCCTTTAATACAACTTCATCTTCACTTGCCGCAACCGCTACAGTCTTTTTCCCTACTTTTTTTGCCTTTTCAAGAATTTCCATTAACTTATTCATTTTTCTCACCCCAAATCTTTGCCTCTTCTTTGCCTTTTAAAACTCTTAATGCACCTTTTGCAAGAGCTTCCATTTCAAATTCACCAGGTACAGAAAAAACAGGTGCAAACTTAAATACGTATGACTTAATTTTTTCAACAACATTTTGGTTGTTAGCTATACCACCTGTGATAACAATAGCATCCACTTTTCCTTTCAATACCGCACACATTCCTCCAATTTCCTTTGCGATTTGATAAATCATAGCATCAACGTAGAATTTTTCCTTATCCGTTCCCGTTTCTAATACTTTTTTCACATCATTTGTTCCAAGATATGCAACTAATCCTCCTCTTCCAACAAACATCTTCTTCAATTCTTTTTTTGAATATTTTCCAGAAAAAGCAAGTTTAACTACATCTCCTACTGGAAGCTCCCCTGTTCTTTCCGGGCTAAAAGGTCCTTCATCATTTGCATTGTTAACATCTATCATCTTTCCTTTTCTATGGGCAGTTACAGAAATTCCTCCTCCAAGATGCGCAACTACCATATTCAAATCCTCATACTTTTTTCCCAATTGTTCCGCCACTTCTCTAGCAACTGCTTTTATATTTAATGCATGAACAAGGCTTAATCTTTCAATTTCCGGAATCCCAGAAACTCTGGCTTCATCTATCATTTCATCAACAGAAACAGGATCAGTTATAAATACAGGTATCTTTCCATTTGACAAAGAATACCCTATTACAGCTGCTAAATTTGAAGCATGCTTGACTTTGGTTTTATTTTTTAAATAATCCACCATACTTTCATCTACTCTATAAGTTCCACTTTCAAGTGGTGGTAAAATACCTCCCCTACACGCTATTGCAGAAAAATCTTCCACTTTATAATCTTCCTCTGAAAGAAACTTTAAAATCTCTTTTTTTCTAAAATCCTCTTGTTCCATAATATCGTTAAATTTTTCCAATTCACTTACATCATGTCTTAATGTCCTTTGAACTAACTTTTTATCATCATCAAAAATTGCAACTTTTGTGCTCGTTGAACCAGGGTTAATAACTAATATTAACACTATATCAACCCCTTAGACTTTCCATACTCCACAATCACTTCCTTAAGTCTATTTACACCTTCTATTATTTTTTCATGTGGTGGTAAACAGAAAGATAATCTCATAGAAGAAGAAACACTATCATCCGGTGTAAAAGCTTGACCTGGAATATAAAATACCAACTTTTTCTTTGCTATTTCAAACATCTCCAACGTATCAAATCCCTCTGGTAAAGTTACCCATGTAAAGAGTCCTCCATCTGGATAAATCCATTTTATTCCTTTAATATCTGAAAATGTATTTTCAAATGCCTGCATCATTGTATCTTTCTTTGATTTATACAATTTAATCGTGGGGGTAATTTGTTCAATTAAGTCATATTTCTCAAGATATCTTGCAGCAATTCTCTGTGTGAGAGCAGGACTACACAAATCCGTTCCTTGTTTTGCAAGTACAAATTTTCTGACAAGTTTTTCATCTCCAATAACTGCCCCAATTCTTAATCCAGGCGCAAGTATCTTACTGAATGTATTCAAAAGAATAACCCTTTCTTTTCCAGAAAGTTTAAACAATGGTGGTAGATGCTCTCCTTCAAACCTTAACAAACCATATGGATCATCTTCTATAATTAAAAGGTCGTATTTTTCGGCAAGCTCTATTATCCTCTTTCTCTTTTCAAGAGATAAAGTAGCACCTGCAGGATTGTGGAAATTTGGAATAACATACATAAATTTTACTTTCTTTATTTCACCTTTTTCATCGAGTTCTTTTAATCTTTTTTCAAGCACTTCAACGTTCATTCCATCATCTTCTAAAGGTACAGAAACAAATTTCGAAAATCTCATTCTAAACGCACTAGCCGCTCCCAAGTAAAACGGATTTTCAACAATGGCTATGCTTTCCTCATCTAAGAAAACTTTACCTGCGAGCTCCAATGCTTGTTGCGATCCCGTAGTAAACATTATATTGGATTCATCCAAATCGTTTATTTCATAAACTCTGTTTAAAAGACGTATCATCTGCTTTGCAAGTTCTGGATCTCCCTCTGTAGTACTGTATTGTAAGACATATTTATATTCATTTTCGATGACTTCAGAAGCAATTTTGGAAAGAGCATGCCTAGGAAAGGTTTCCGGATCTGGTACTCCTCCACCAAAGGAAATAGCACCTTCAACAGAAGCATATTTTAACAGCTCTCTAATTAAGGAGGAACTTAAATTATTACCTAATTTTGAATACTTTGAATCGTAATTCATAATTCCACCTCCAAAAATATATTTTATTTTCAATTTGTTTGCAATTTTTTGCATGCAATTTTTTGCATTTTTTCAGAATTGAAATAATTCTATAATAAGTGTACAATATAATTAGCAATTAGTAAAACTCCAAATAGATAAGTTTAACGCTAAAATCTCTTGTTTTTCGCAATTTATTAGAAAAAACTCTTAAAATGCTGTATTTACAATTTATTTATTTTATTTAAAATTAAAGTGTGAAACATATTAAAATTCTAGGAGGTGGAAATATGATAAAGAAGAATTATTTACTTGCACCTGGTCCAACACCAGTACCTTTTGATATCTTACTTGAAGGAGCACGTGAAACAATTCACCACAGAACACCACAATTTGTTAGTATTTTAGAGGAAACTTTAAACGAATTAAAATACCTCTTCCAAACGGAAAATAAAGTTTATACTCTACTCTCCTCTGGCACTGGTGCTCTTGAAGCTGCTATTACCAATCTTTTAAACCCAAATGACAAAGCTATTATAGTAGAAGCTGGTAAATTTGGAGAAAGATGGAGAGAAATTGCAGAAAGGTATAACATAAATATAGTTTCAATAAAACTCGAATGGGGAGAAGCAGTAACTCCCGAACAAATTAAAGAAGCAATAGAAAAACATCCAGATGCAAAAGCGGTATTTACAACATATAGTGAAACTTCCACAGGTACTGTTATAGATCTTGAAGGAATAGCAAAAGTTACGAGAGACACAGACGTTGTACTTGTAACCGATGCAGTTAGCGCTTTGCTTGCAGAACCACTAAAAATGGATGAATGGGGTATCGACGTTGTGGTAAGTGGTTCACAAAAAGGAGTTATGCTTCCACCGGGTCTTGCATTTATTGCTCTAAACGATAAGGCATGGAAATTAGTAGAAAAATCCAATAACTCCAATTATTATTTCAACCTTAAAGCATACGCGAAAAAATATCCAGATAACCCATGGACACCTGGTGTAAATTTAATCTATATGTTAAGAAAAGCAATAAAAATGATCAAAGATGAAGGAATAGAAAATGTTTGGAAAAGACATCAAATGCTTGCAGATGCAACAAGAGCTGCTGTTAAAGCGCTAGGCCTTGAACTATTCTCCAAACGTCCTGGTAATGTTGCAACAGCAGTTAAAGTGCCTGAAGGAGTAGATGGCAAAAAGTTAACAAAAATCATGAGGGATAAATACGGAGTCACAATTGCAGGCGGACAAGAACACCTTAAGGGTAAGATTTTCAGAATATCCACACTTGGTTATTTGAGTATTTTTGATACAATTATAGGAATTTCAGCTTTAGAATTTGTATTAAACGAACTTGGTTATAAAGTTGAATTTGGTACCGGTGTAAAAGCCGCTCAAGAGGTACTATTCAAGGAGGTAAATAAGTAATGAGAATACACGTGAACGATCCCCTTGATAAAAGCGCAATGGAAAGGCTTAAAAAATCCGGACACTTAGTAACAGATACACATCTTGAAAAAGAAGAACTTATAAAAGAAATGCCTAATATTGATGTCTTGGTAGTAAGAAGCGCTACTAAAGTTACAGCAGATGTAATTGAAGCTGGTTCAAAGTTGAAAATAATAGCAAGAGCTGGTACAGGATTGGATAACGTAGACGTTGAAAAAGCCAAAGAAAAAGGTATAAAGGTATTAAATACACCAGGAGCAAATGGTATTTCAGTTGCTGAACTTGCAATTGGTTTAATAATCGCTTGTTCAAGACATATAGCAAAGGGTACAGAAGATTTAAAAAACGGTATTTGGAGTAAAAAACAATTAAAAGGTCATGAATTATACAAAAGAACAGTTGGAATAATAGGATTTGGAAACATTGGAAAAGAAGTAGCAAAAAGGTTACTTGCCTTTGATATGAATGTCCTAGCATATGATCCATTTATAAAAGAAACAGATTTAGATGTAAAACTAGTCGATTTGGATACTATTTTTAGGGAATCTGATATTATCACAATTCATGTACCTAAAACATCAGAAACCACACATCTTATAAACAAAGAAACTTTCGAAAAAATGAAAGATGGTGTTATAATTGTAAACGCCGCTCGCGGTGGTATAGTTGATGAAGAAGCACTTTACAATGCTCTTGTCTCTAGAAAAGTATACGCAGCAGGTTTGGACGTATTTGAAGTTGAACCACCAACAGATGAACTTAGAAAAAAACTTCTTGAACTTCCCAATGTTGTAGCAACACCACATATTGGCGCATCTACAGTTGAAGCACAACTAAGAGTTGGTCAGATTATTGTAGATAAAATTCTAGAAGAACTTAAATGAAAATAAAATAAAACAAAAACGGGTAATCTTAAAAGATTACCCGTTTTTGTTTTGGTGGAGCCGATGGGATTTGAACCCACGGCTTCTACCGTGCGAAGGTAGCGCTCTCCCAACTGAGCTACGGCCCCAACTACATTTAATAATTTATCACATATAATCCATGTAGTCAACTTTTTTATTTTTTGACCATTTTTTAATAATATCTAAAAAAAAATTAAATTTCTTTTCTTTTTTTTTAATTTTCGCATATTTTTGAATTTTAACACTTCCTTTATAATGTGAAACAACGGAGGTGATTAAATTGAACGAAGCATTAAAACTTGCATACAAATTCAAAAATGACATTATACACTTCATGAGCAGATTAATTAAAGCAAAAAGTTATTCTGGTGATGAAAAAGAAGTTATACAAGTTATCAAAAGTGAAATGGAAAAGGTCGGATTTGATAGTGTGAAAATTGATGGACTGGGAAATATAATTGGAAAAATAGGAAACGGTAACACAAAAATTGCAATGGACGCCCATATTGATACTGTAGATATTGGAAATGAAACACTTTGGGAAAGAGACCCATTTTCCGGAAGTTTTGATGAAAAATACGTATATGGTAGGGGAGCATCTGATCAAAAAGCAGGAATGTGTTCAATGGTGTATGGAGCAAAAATACTCAAAGAACTAAACCTTTTTGATGACTTCACACTCTATGTTACAGGTACGGTTATGGAAGAAGACTGTGATGGTCTTTGCTGGAGATACATCATTGAAAAAGAGAAGATAAAACCAGATTTTGTTCTCATTACTGAACCAACATCTCTAAAAATAAACAGGGGTCACAGAGGAAGAATAGAATTTAGAATCAGAACAAATGGGATATCCGCACACGCCAGTGCACCAGAAAGAGGAATAAATGCCATATACAAAATGGCAAAAATAATAAACGAAATTGAAAAACTAAATGACAGGTTGGAAAGCACCTCATTTTTGGGAAAAGGGACAATAGTAGTCTCACAAATATTTTTTAAATCTCCTTCACACAATGCAGTACCTGATCAATGTGAGATTCAGATAGACAGAAGAATAACTGAAGGCGAAACAAAAGAAGTGGTATTTAATGAAATTAAAGAAGTATTTAAAAGAGCTGGTGTTGAAGATGCTCAAATTATTGAATTGGAATACAAAAAACCATCGTATACTGGTGTGGCATATCCAACGGAAAAATATTTTCCTGCATGGGTTTATCCAGAAGAGAGCACTATTGTCCAAAGTGCCGTAAAAAACTATGGATATCTATTCAATTCCTCTCCGAAAATAGACAAATGGATATTCTCGACTAATGGAACGGTCACAGCAGGAGTCTACAACATTCCAACCGTTGGCTTTGGACCAGGTGATGAAAAATATGCTCATGCACCAAATGAAAAGGTGGAAATTGAACATCTTATAAAAGCTGCTGCATTTTACGCTACATTTCCAAAAACGTTAATCAAAAACTTAAAGGGGGAATGACTATGTCTACGTTTTTCAGAGGAAGACACTTTATAACAACTCAAGATTTCACAAATGAAGAAATAGATATAATGTTAGATCTTGCAAGAGAATTAAAAATAAAATTCAGCTACGGTGAACCAACTCCATATTTACTTTACAAAACGTTATTTTTGATATTCTTCGATGAAAGTACAAGGACAAGAAATAGTATGCAAGCGGGTATAGCACAATTAGGAGGTACTGGAATATTCTTAACACCTGATAAAATGCAAATAGCACATGGAGAAGTCGCAAAAGATACCGGTATTATACTATCCAGATTTGGAGATGGAATTGGAATAAGATATTGTAAATTTGGTGAAGGAAATAAATACCTTAACGAAATAGCCAAACATTCAAAGGCTCCTGTTATGAATCTCCAAGACGATATATATCACCCATTTCAAGTACTTGCCGACATCTTAACAATTCAAGAAAGATTTGGAAAAAATCTAAAAGGTCTCAAGGTAGGAATAAGTTGGGCATATGCTGAGAGTCATTTAAAACCACTATCAGTCCCTCAATCTCAAATTTTATTATTTACAAGATTCGGAATGGACATTACACTTTCTTATCCGAAAGGATTTGATTTAATGCCAGAAATTATTGAACAAGCAAATAAAAATGCGGAAAAGTATGGTGGAAAATTAAATATCTCTCACAAGATGGAAGATGCATTTGTAGATGCAGACGTAGTAATCCCCAAAAATTGGGGTGGTTTCTTTGTATCGGATAATCCAGATGAGATTCGTGCAGAACAAGCAAAGCATAAAAATTGGATCTGTACAGAAGAATTAATACGACTTACTAAAAAACATTCCATTTATATGCATGCACTCCCCGCAGACAGAGGAAAAGAAGTGGTTGATAGCGTAATAGATGGTCCTCATTCTGTAGTCTATGACGAAGCGGAAAACAGACTTCACACAGCTAAAGCCGTTATGACACTGCTAATGGGAGGAAGATTCTAATAATGTATGATATTGGCATTGTAAACGGAAAAGTATTTGTAGATGGAACTTTTATCCATCTAAATGTATATATCAATGCAGGAAAAATATCTGATTTATCAACAAATTATCAAAAATGCAAAAAAGAAATTGATGCAACCGGAAAGATTATCCTTCCCGGTTTTATTGATCCACATGTACATTTTGAACTAAACCTTGGAAGATATACATCTATTGACGATTTTAAGAGTGGAAGTATTTCTGCTTTATTTGGTGGTGTAACTACGATAATTGATTTTTTAGATCCAATAAACTCTCATGAGCAACTTAAAGAAGCATTTAATAAAAGATTAAAAGCAGCACAAAATTCAAAAATAGATTTTTCTTTTCACGTTACTCTTGGCCAGTTTAACGGTGATTTAGATACGCTATTTAAAATGTCAAAAAAACTGGGAACAAGGTCTATAAAAGTATTTACCGCTTATTCTACTAGTAAAAGAAGGACATCTGATAAACTTTTGTACAAATTATTTGAAAAATCAATAGAATATAACGTACCAATCTTAATCCACGCCGAAAATGAAGATATGATAGTTGAAAATGTCCCAATTAACCTCCATTCAAAAGCAAGACCAGAAATTTCAGAAATTTCTGAAATAATTAAAATATCCGAATTTATTTATCAAACAAAAGGAATTGCTTATATTGTGCATACAACTTGTGGAACTTCAATCGAAGAAGTTAAAAATAGATTTGCAAAAATTCATAACAAGAATTTATTTTTTGAAAGTTGCCCGCACTATTTTTATTTTGATGATGAAGTATACAGTAGAAGAGATGCCTATCTATACACTATGACACCTCCCCTTAGAAGTAAAATTGAAAAAGAAAAACTAAAAGCAAACATTGACAATATCTTTTCGATTGGCACTGATCATTGTTCATTTAACAAGAAAGACAAAAGAAAAAAGAAAACAGGAAACCTTCCCATGGGAATTGGAGGAATTGAACATTCATTCATATTAATGTACTCATTGTTTGGTGATAAAATAATCGATAAATTTACAATAAACCCGGCAAAATTTTTCGGTCTATATCCTAAAAAAGGGGCACTACTCCCAGGATCCGATGCTGATATTGTAATTTTCAATCCTAATTACAACGGAAAAATAGTAGAAAGTCATACAAAAGCCGACTATGATCTCTTCTTAAATACAAAGATAAAAGGAAAAATAGAAAAAGTAATTAAAGATGGTATTTTAGTGATAGATAATCAATTATTAAATTCACCCCTCGGAAGATTTATCAGGAGGTAATATTGATGAAAGCTATAATTAATGCTAACATATTTGATTTTGATAATTTCTACAAAAATTATTATATATTATTCGATAAAAAAATAATTGAAATTGGTAGTATGGAAAAATTTCCAGGTGCATCACATGTGATTGATGCACATGAAAATTTTGTAATGCCAGGTTTAGTTATTGGACATACACACATTTACTCAACATTTGCAAGAGGATTGAGTCTACCATTTAATCCTATAAACTTTAAAGATATATTAAATCAACTATGGTGGAAACTTGACTCAAAGCTTGGCAAAACTGAAAATTATTTTAGCGCTCTTGTTTCAGGGATTGAATTTATCAAAAATGGCGTAACAACAGTTATTGACCATCATGCAAGTGGAAAACAAATTAAAGGAAGTTTAAATACACTAAGGAAAGCATTGTGCGATGAAATAGGATTAAGAGGAATTTTTTGTTTTGAAACAAGTGACAGATTCAACGTAGAAGAATGTATCCAAGAAAATCTTTTATTTTTAAATGAAAATAATACTGATATGTATGCAGGATTATTTGGATTACATGCATCTTTAAGCTTGTCTGATGAAACCTTAAAAAAGATATCCGAACTTTACAAAGGACCTATTCATGTTCACGCAGCAGAAAGTATAGATGATGTAGAAGATTCACTTTCAAAATATGGGATGCGAGTTATAAATCGCTTGAATAAATTTGGCCTACTTAGAGAGAATTCTATCCTTGCACATTGTGTTCACGTTACTGAGGAGGAACTTAAACTCATCAGTCAAAATAACTGTTATATTGCTTTAAACGTTTCTTCCAATATGAATAACGCAGTTGGTCTTCCAGATTACCAAAAAATGAAGAAACATAATGTAAAAACGATAGTAGGCAATGATGGTTTGGGATTTAACTTAGCAAGAGAATTACTAAATTTATTTTTTTCAATGAAGCTAAAAGGTAAATCTCCTCTTGCATTTTCGTTAGATGACCTAAGATACTCTATATCAAATACATACGAAATAGCAAGTAAACTACTTAAAATCAAATTAGGAAAAATACAACCAGGGTATGTCTCTGATTTAATAATTGTTCCATATATTCCTCCCACACCTATTAGTAAGGAAAATGCTTATGGACATGTTGTTTTTGGCTTGCTTGATAACTTTAGACCATCTCATGTAATTGTCAACGGCAAATTGCTAATGGATAATTACAAAATAACGGTTCCCACAGATGATGTCAATGAAATTTATAAAGAAGCCAGAAAAGTCTCACAAAGATTGTGGGAAAATTTGAGTAAAAATTATAAATAATAATCCTTTCAGGAAAAATATGTGTATTTTTATTATCCACAACTTAATTTGTGGTGTCAAACAGAAAAAAACAATCTAGAAGCATTATTATATAACAAAAGGCTTTGAAGGAATATTATTAATTTCAAAATCAATGTCTTTGTGCTTAATTTTCGATTTAAAAATAAATGGTGATCTATATTTAACATATATGATTAGTGGTAACTTAGATAAACAAAGTAACATTTTACTGATAAACAATTATTATCAAAATGATTTATATTCTACAATCAACCTAAAAAACAAACAATGATTGTACTTAATAATTGACAAATCTGTTGTATTAGATATTTCTTTAAGATCTAACCTTAAAAACAACTAAAGGGGGAATTATCGTGGATCTTTCAACAGAACTTTCAGGCATAAAAATCCAAAATCCTGTAATGCCAGCTTCAGGACCTTTAGTGGGTGATTATGAAAAGATTAAATTCATTGATTCTACTGGAGTTGGTGCCATTGTTACAAAAACAATTTCTACAAAAGCAGCCGAAGTTCCAAGACCATGTATATACGGAGAAAACAACTTTGCTATGAACGCAGAACTGTGGTCAGAATATCCTCCCAAAAAATGGTTGGAGGAATTTCTACCTCGTTTAAAAGAGGAATTATCCAAACCTTTGATCATAAGCGCAGGATATTCAAAAGAAGACATGAAACAATTAATACCAAAATTAAACGAATTTGCCAATGCCTTTGAAATATCCACTCATTATGTCGGAAAAACTTATGAAACTATTGGTGAAATAGTAAAAGCAATTAGGGATAACACAGATAAACCTATATTTATGAAAATGAGTCCACATATTCCAGATCCAATTAAATTCACAGAAGTAGCTTTAAAAAACGGAGCTAACGGTATAGTCGCAATTAACTCTCTTGGTCCTACAATGAAGATAGATATACAAAATAGAAAAATCTTAATTGGAAATGAAAAGGGGCAAGTATGGCTTTCAGGTCCTGCCATCAAACCTGTAGCACTCGCTATTATAAAAATACTTCGAGATGCATTTCCTGAAATTACAATTATTGGTGTTGGAGGAATAAAAAATGCAGATGATGTAATTGAATTTTTGTTGGCCGGAGCAGATTCAATCCAACTTCTTTCATCAGCACTAATATTCGGTAAAGACATATATGAAAAAATAATAAATGATCTACCGAAAAAACTTGAAAAATATGGATTCAACAGTGTAAAAGAAGTTAAAGAAACAAAACTTACACACAAAGTAAAATATATACCAAAACATCCTAAAGTTAACAATGAAAAATGTACACTGTGTAAGTTATGTGAAAAAGTATGCCCTTACTTTGCAATAACAATTGATAAAAAAGTCAACATAGACATAAAAAAATGTTTCGGTTGCGGGTTATGTGAAAGTAGATGCCCAACAAAGGCAATAACAGGAGTTTTAGAATAATATTAAAACAAAAATACAAAAATATTTACATTAAATACGTATTGACATTGAAATACACATATGCTATAATCATTTACGGTCTCTGGAAACGGGGCGTAGCGCAGTTGGCTAGCGCGCCTGTCTTGGGAACAGGAGGCCGCTGGTTCGAGTCCAGTCGCCCCGACCACAAGCGGGTGTAGCTCAATTGGTAGAGCATCGGCCTTCCAAGCCGAGGGTTGCGGGTTCGAGTCCCGTCGCCCGCTCCAGACTCGAAGAGGTCTAATGCGCCCGTAGCTCAATAGGATAGAGCACCGGACTTCTAATCCGGGGGTTGTGGGTTCGACTCCCGCCGGGCGCGCCAAAATTTAATATTTTATTATGCGTGGTGGCTATAGCTCAGTGGTAGAGCGCCTGACTGTGGATCAGGTGGTCGTGGGTTCAAATCCCACTAGCCACCCCATTTTTCATATTATAATGTTTTTGATAAAATGCGCCCGTAGCTCAATAGGATAGAGCGTCGGACTTCGGATCCGAAGGTTGCGGGTTCAAATCCTGCCGGGCGCGCCATCTGAGCTCTTCCACTTAGATTCAGCAAACTTTTAAATAACATCACCGTAAAGGAGGTATTAGTATGGAAGTTCTTAAAGTTGCATCAGGTTCCAATCCTAACAAAGTCGCCGGTGCTCTTGCAGGAGTAATCAGAGAAAAAGGGAAAGCTGAAGTTCAAGCAATTGGTGCCGGTGCAGTAAATCAAGCTGTCAAAGCCATTGCAATTGCAAGGGGTTATCTTGCTCCAAGTGGTATTGATCTTGTATGTGTACCTGCTTTTACCGATGTAAGTATCGAAAATGAATCTAGAACTGCTTTAAAATTCATCGTCTTTCCAAGAGAATAATTGATTAGGAGAGGCACAGTTCCGTATAGGACTGTGCCTTTTATTCTTTTTTCATTCTATATATCTTAAATTTTCCCATTAAGGCTTTCTTTTCTTTAATAATTTTAAAACCTTTTCTTAAATAAAGATTTTTTGCTCTATTATTTTTTTCAACATCCAAATAGATACCCCTATAACCTTTTTTTTCAGTTTCTTTTATAAAATATTCTAAAAGTTTCGTACCAATTCCTTTTCCCCTCGACTTTTTATCCACACTAATATTTTGTATATATATACCCTTTAATCCTTTTAGATTAATTATATTATTTATCAATATGTTCTTTACAAAAAGATCAACCAACTTAAAAAACGAAAACACTTCAAAAAAATCCTTTATTTTACCTTTTGTACATCTTTTTTCTAAATCATATGCTATTAATATACCTTTTATTTCTTTTCCATCAAAATAGCCATACACATTTCTATATGAAAAAGGATTTCCTTCTCTCTTAACTAATTCCGCAAGTTTCAAAATCGCTTTTTCTCTTTTTCCAAACAAAAAATAAAACAACCTCTCATCTGTATCATAAATTAATTCGGCCACTTTTAACAAATCATCATCTTTATTTATCTTACGAATCATCTTTTATACCCCCAATAAAAAAGGGAAGCCAAGAAGCTTCCCTTCCAATCATTTCCTTATGTATCTTGGAGTATCATCGTACTTTTCAATCAAACTATTTAATCCCTTTTGGATATATTCAACAACCACATCCGCCAAAACAAAACCTGTATCATATCCTGATGCTTTATTTTCTGCAAGCATTGAATATCCATCTCCACCACTTGCCATATAGTTATTAGTTACAACAGTATAAACTTTATCCATTTCAAGTGGTTTTCCATTTACCATTACTTCTGTTACTTTTCCATTTTCACTCTTAAAGGTTAAACCTCCCACATGTAACCATGCTCCTTTTCCTTCAGGAAGCTTTGCAGCATATTCCAACACTTTTATTACTTCCGAACCTTTCATCTTCATTACATAAACGGTGTTTCCAAATGGCAATACCGTTAAAATATTTCTTATAGTTATCTTTCCTGGTTTTATTGACGCCCTTATTCCTCCTCCATTTTGGAACGCAATATCCGCACCTGTTTTCCACATCATGGCATCGGTAATAAGGTGTCCAAGATTTGTATCTCCAGATCTTACATGCTTTCTTTCACCATCTAATAACACCTTTGTTTCTCCAATAACAGTATCAAGTTTTTTAGAACCAATCTTTGCAAAGTAATCAAGTGGAACTTTTACATATTCTGCCGGTTTGTATTCTTTTCCCACAAACTCGTACATTGAATTACCATTTTCATCTTTACCTTTATAAATTTTCAAATTAACTGGAATAGGTGTCCATGACCACTCTTTTATCTTTCCGTTTTCTACATCCAAATCAAGTTTTCCAACAATCTTACCCCATTCCCATGCTTGAATCAAAATTGTATTGTTGATAACCTTTGCCTCATTAAGTTTTGTATGACTATGCCCATCTATAATTATATCTATTCCATTCACCTCTTTTGCCAACTCTTCTGACGTAGTATAATTTCCCTCGTATGCTTGACCCATTCCCAAATGTGTAAGTGCAATTACAATATCAGCCTTTTTTCTAAGTTCAGGAACAAGTTGTTTGGCAACTTCAACGGCATTTTTAAATTCCAAATCTTTGCTAAAAAGTGGTTCCAATATTGCCGTTTCTTCAGTTGTCAAACCAAATATTGCAACTTTAATACCACCAACATTTTTTATTATATATGGTGTAAAGAAAGGCTTGCCATCTTTATATATATTTGCAGATAAAAATGGAAACTTTGCAATACTCATTTGATACATTAATACATCCCTTGATTTGTCAAATTCATGGTTTCCAACGGCAACTGCATCAAGCTTCATTCTATTCAAGGCAAAGATATCTGGTAATGCATTTAAAAGGTCAGATTCAGGCACACCAGTGTTTATATCTCCCGCATGTAAGAACAAAACATTTGGATTCTTTGCACGTTCTTCATCAATTATAGATGCAATAACGGCAAACCCACCTATATTTGGATTATGGTACTCACTAAATGCCCATGCATGTCCATGTGTGTCATTAATGTGAAAAATAGAAATTTTTGTGGCAAACAAACTAATTGTTAATATTACAAAAAGCGTTATAAACAACCTAAGTTTCCTCATATAACACACCTCCCTGTTTTATAGTTTGCAATTATATTTTATCACAAACTTTCCTCAATTAACTGCTTTTTGAACATATTTGCATATAATCCGCCTTTTTGAATTAATTCCTCATGATTTCCTTTTTCAACTATTTGACCATTATCGAAGACATAAATAACATCTGCATCCTTCAAAACCTTTAATCTGTGCGTTATAATAATCATAGTTTTACTTTCCATATTTTTTCTAAGTGATTCAATTATTCTCTCTTCTGTCTCCGGATCAACAGCTGAAAGGCAATCATCAAAAATAAACACATCACTATTTCTTATTAGTGCTCGGGCTATAGTTATTCTTTGCTTTTGCCCTCCTGATAACGTAACTCCTCTTTCCCCTACAACCGTATCATAGCTTTTTGGGAATTTTTCAATGTCACTATGTACAGCAGACAACATGGCATATTCTTTTACCTGCCATTCATCCAAATCTTCCAACCCAAATGCTATATTATTTTTCACACTAGTCGAAAACAAAAATGTTTCTTGAGGTACGTAAGAAATCTTTGTCCTGACTACCTCAGATGGTATATCGTTAATATCATATCCATTTATAAACACATGCCCCTTGTCTACGGGATAAAGTTTACTTATTATCTTGACTATAGTAGATTTTCCACTTCCAACCGTACCAACTATACCAACAAGCTGACCTTTTTTTATTTCTAAATTAACACCTTTCAAAACATACCTATCTGTATCAGGATATTTGTAATCTAGTTCTTTAATTAAAATATTTTCAATTTCGTTTATTTCAACGGAATTTTCTGGTTCCTTTACTTTTGATTTTGTATTTAAAATCTTTAAAATTCTATTGTAAGAAGCTCTACCATTTTGAATTATATTAATTACCCATCCAAACGCAGTCAGTGGCCATACAATCATACCAATATAATTATTAAAGGCAAAAAACATACCAAGTGTTATCTTTTGATTTATAACCATTGGTCCGCCATATGCAATAGTAATAAAATACGACAAAGAACTTATAAAATGAATTAGCGGCCACATTATACCCCAAACTTTAACAAGAGATAATGTTGCCCTAAAATTATTATTTGCCTTTTTTGAAAATAAATCTTCAAACTTTGGTAATATTGAAAATGACTTGAGTATTCTAATACCATCTACAGATTCCTCAGTGAAACCACTTAAATCCGAAAAAGTATCTTGAACCTTTTTTGACCTTTTGTATATAAATTTACCAAAGATGAGGGAAATTAACATTATAAATGGCAAAGGAATTAAAGCAATAAGGGTTAATTTCCAACCAACACTAGTTGCCATGAAAAATATTGTAACAACTGACATAAAAGATGCATCAACCATCATAACTATACCAGGTCCAAGCATCCTTTCAAGGTTGTTCATATCATTTGTAAAATGCGCCATTAAATCTCCACTTCTATGTTTATCAAAAAATGACATGTCTAATGACAGCATTTTTTCATAAAGAATCTTTCTTGCCTCATAGGTAAATTTTCTTGCACTACCTATTATGAAAAATCGCCAAAGAAATCTGGTAATAAACATACCTAGTGCTATACCTATTATTCCAAGAGCCATTAATTTTGCAACATGGATATCTGGAGTTTTTACATTCAAACTATCCACAGCTTTTGATATAAATTTTGGAACTATAAGTTGTAATGTATCAACAATTATCAAAGTAAAAATCCCAGATAAGTAAAAAAGAAATCTCTTTTTTATAAATTCTCTAATCAAAAACATCACCTCTCAAGTTCACCAACAAAAATATCTAAGCCTCCAAGATGTCTATCAAAAAGTCCATTTAAAGAATTTGTCTCACCAACAAACTTTATCCTACCAGATACATTCAATGCCCTTTTTATTTCGTCAAATCCATATCCTCCTCCCACAAAAATCCAATGATTAAGACGTATCACAAAAAAGTCAACAAGCCCTTTTTTGTAATTTAATGAATAAAAATCACCGTCTTTGGAAGCTGTTTTTCCAAAAAGATATATACCATCGTCACCAACTAACATATCATTACATACATCATCTTTACTACCCTCTAAAATATAATCATTTAGTCTATTGCCATTTGAGTCTAAAACCATAATATAGATATTAGAATCATCTGTAATATTCCCTTTACTATCAAAATAAACATTTGAAACTAAATAAATCTTGTCTTTATACACCAAAGCCTTACTTGCAAAATCATCTTCTTTCCCACCAAAAAATCTTATCCACCTTAATCTACCAAAATAATCTACAAAAATAACCATTAAATCTCGACTTTTTCTAAAAGTATTTCCAAAGATAACATAACCACCATCACCTTTAGAAATTGATACTGCTTCATCCAAATACTTTCCACCAAAATTCCTCTTCCAAATAATATTCCCATCAAAATCTACTTTTATTAAAAAAACATCAGACCATCCGCTTAAATCAACAAAATCATCAGACCAAGTATCTCCAAAAATTAATAATCCATCATTTTCAACTATGATTTCTCTTCCCCTATCTTTGTACCTTCCGCCGTAAACCTTTTTCCACAAAATTACATCGTCTTTCAAAGCATAAAGGATTATATCTTGTACACCATTGGCCAATACATAGAGAATACCATCCTTCTTTTTTAAATCTACCAACTCACCATCCAAATCAAAATAAAATTTAACCCCGTCTTTTAAAATAAACGGTCTTTTTCC
The DNA here is from genome assembly GCF_001999655.1 of Thermosipho sp. 1074. Classification (NCBI taxonomy): domain Bacteria; kingdom Thermotogati; phylum Thermotogota; class Thermotogae; order Thermotogales; family Fervidobacteriaceae; genus Thermosipho; species Thermosipho sp. 1074. Next base: position 56,780 of record NZ_LBEX01000004.1, read on the forward strand.
TTCTTTTCCAAGAATATAGTAACTTCCATCTATATACGTATAGTTATAGACATGGTCATCTTCCTTTGAACCTATTACACCTAAAATCTTTACGGCAGGATTGGTGTAAAATTCGAAAACAGGAGTTTCAATTGTGTTATATCCATCTGTAACCTTTAATTTCCAAAAATACTTTGAATTAGATGATAAATCTTTAATTTCATATACATTAGCTCTATAATTTTTTATAACAGGTTTCAACTTATCTTTTGAAATACCAAAATATAAAGTTGAAAGCGTTTCATCATCATCCTCTATATTCCATCTAAAGGTTATACTCTTCCCAACACCCTTTAAACCATTTTTAGGAAAAATTATTCTAATTTTAGGTTTTTCATTTTTTACGTAAATCTCTTTATAACTACTATATACGTACTCTCCCGCTAAATTTACGGCTTTCAGTCGTAATTTGTATTTTACATTTGGTTTAACACTTAAAATATACTCTGAAGAATCTAATTTTATTTCCTCGTTGTTGATTTCTAAATAATAATCAAAATCGTCATACTTATTATATTTTACTTTATACTTTCCCTCTTCATTTGTAATTTCAAAATCGATAGATACAGGATTAATGTAAAATTCAAAGGTATTAGAAACCGCTTTTGCTCCAAACTCATCTTCACATTGAACGCTCCATTTGTATTTTCCAGTGGGAAGCACAATTTCGTATTTTTTGTCCTTTAATTTAATTTCTCTATTATTTAAATACAAAGTATAATTTAACTTATCATCATCTTCTGCATCCCATGAAAAAGTAACTCTATTACCATTTACAGTGGCTTTTGCATCTAAAATCTTAGGAATATCGTTCAAAATAGTAAAACTACTTACAGGTGTTTCAATATAATCATTTCCAAATTTTATTCCAACCTTCCAAAAATAAGTTCCAGGTTTTAATGAAATAGGATATTTTGTTTCTATACCATCATACACCTTTTCCAATTCATTTGTACCCAAAAACAACTCTGAAATTAAAGAAAGTTCCCTTTTATACTGAATGTCCCATTTTAATTCCACATTCCTACTATTCAAAATAGAATTATCTTTTGGAAATATTAAATTAACCCTTGGAGATTCAACTTGGGTGAACTTAATAATTAATACTATACTTACAATACTTAAAACTATAAATAGTAAATACAAATATGATTTTTTCTTATTTTCCAAATATACCCCTCCTAAAACACAATCCCCTTCCAAATAATACTAAAAAATATAGCAAAAACAGGACTTATCCACCATACATGATCAAATTTCTTCACCTTCCACAATCTAAATAAAAATCCAAAAAACAAAGATAAGAATGCAAAAAATGGTTTACCAGCAAGAAAAAATATAAAGAATGCCAATCGCTCTGAAATACCTTCCAAATCCTCGTAATTCTCTATTGCGGGATAAAAATTTCTAAAAAAGTAGGAAAGTGCCGTGGTAACCAAAGCCATACCAAGTATATATAAGACGAATTCTTTTGAAAGATACGAAGTTTTAAAATAATCTGAAACAACAAAATTAAATATTAAAGCAATTATCATCCCGGCTACTTCAATTAAATGATAATACACCTTTTTATTTACTTTAACACGTAGATAATCAAAAAAAAGATGTATAGCTATGAAAGTAAATAAAATCACAGGTACGGTATAAAGTAGTGTATCAAAAGTAAAAGCTAAAATTGCAAAGGCAGACCAAATTAGATGTTGTATAAAATTCCATCCTTTTAAATGCCTCAATTTGCTGTTGTGGGTAAATCCATGATCAGCTACATAATGTCCTAAAAAAAGGTGCAGCATCATCTCACTCCTAATCCTTTTTTACTTTATATTTCAATATTCCATCTTTAGTTACAAGATACAAATATTCACCATCTGAATCCGCTGTCAAAACTTCATTGTCAAGTTTCTCTATAATCTTCAAAACCCTTCTTTCTGGAATATCAATTATTGTAATAAAATTTCTTCCAATAGTTAAGAAATAATTTCCCACTCTAAAAATAGCTATATTACCTATCCAACCTTCACCTATATAATTTCCAACAGTCGAACCTATATCATAAAATAAAAATCCATAGCTTCTTGTAACTCCCAAAACTTCATTTCTATAAATTATTACATCTGAAATATCAATACTTTTATTTTTAAGTTCAGGTACACTTAAAAGCAGATTTAATCTTGGTATATAAATTTGTTTATTTGTATATAAAATAAGATAATTTTCAACCACCTTAATTCTCCCATACTGTCCTTTTAAATCTACTATTTTCTTACCAAATGGATCCCAAAAACTAACAATTTCCCCGGAATTAACCGCTGTATACACTCCCTCTTGTGTTGCAAGAAAATCCGCCACATAAACAACATTGTATTTTTTCTTTATAGCTGGACTATAAAAGTAAATCTCACTTGCCGTTCTAAAGGAAACCCCACCAAAGCTCTTTTTTAAGTTAAATATAGGTCCTTCCATGAGTTTCGTACCATTTCCATACAATCCATTTGGTCCTCCTGTATAAATAACTGACTTAAAAATGGCAATTTGATTTCCAGGAAAATCCAATTTTTTGTCAAAATCCACAACTATTGAATTTGAAATTCTTGCACCATTAAATCTATATGGTCTCAACTTAGATAAATACACTTCTTTTTCTTTTTCAGTCTTTGATACATACTCTCTATAGTTATCATCTTTGTACTCGGGGATCTTAATTTCACCAAACTCTAAAAATTGTTTTAACTTTTCCACAAACTCGTTAGAAGAATAAAACGAATAAGCATCTCCTTTTATTTGAATAAGATCAATTCCATCTATTTTTGCAGAATCCACTGAGACAATTCCATCACCTTTTCCACTAACAAGCTCAGGATAAAATTTTTCAAGAGTACTATTTTTAACGTCTATACCAAAAGGAGGAGTTGTCCCAATAAATGAAACCATGCTTACATTATCTTTTCTTGAAAGCGTCTTCATCTTTTCCAAAAGTTTGGAATCCGGTAAAATTTCACTCCAATATGTATTTACTGTCTCAATAAAAGTATAAATATGTGTCTGAATTGAAGAAATCATGTTTTCATCAAGGTTATAAATCTTTGATAACGCTTCTGGGGTCTTTCCATACAAAAGTGAACCAAAATATACGGGATTTGAAATATTTGTACCCTTAAATGGCACAGAAATAAATGCAATTTTTCTAACATTGTTAATTTCTGGATGTAACAATAAACAATAAGAAATTATTAATCCCCCAATATCTTGAGCTATAACATCAAATTTGAAATTCTTGAATCTTTTCAATTCAGATGCAAGCTTCTCAGCTTCAAATTCAATATAGCTTTTTAACTCCGAACGCTTAAAATAATCATCTACCATATCTTTATACAGCTTTGATCTTACTTCGTAAAGTGGATAATTATACATCATTATAGTTCTATCGGAAAATACAACCGACCAAAAATTTAAATCTGGACTATCATCTGATTTAAAATATCCCTTGAAATTTCTATCTGAGCCTGGAATAACCAAAATAGCGGGTTTTGGTGTAAGTTTTTCAACAAGCACCTTTATACCCAATTCTTGTTTTTTTGGGTTTAAAGCCACGATTCCTATCTTTGAACTATGGAAAGATTGAGTTTCAACGTAATATCCTTTTTCATCTTTTCCTATATAACTTCCAGGAAAGATCCTATAGGCAGAACCTTTATCGGGAATGTACGCAAGTGCAACATTGTTATAATCTATACCATAATAATAATCAGATGGAAAATAATATTTAAAAGTAATTGGTCTATATGCAAAATCAACCTTTCCATCTTTTGGAATAACATCGTACACCGTGTCTATAAACGGGTAATTTTTAAATAAGTCTGGATCAGTATCCGGTGTAATAGGATTTAACCTAAAAGATTTTTCATACGGAAAGGCACCTTTTGGAATATTTATATAAAGATTTTTCACAACAGTTGTTTCTTGTTGCGCCTTTATCTCAATTTGAGACTTTTTCTTTAAAAACTGACCAATTAATATAGCAAAAGCTACTGCAACTATCACAATAGATATAGATAACAAAAGCAAAAGCTTTCTTTTGTATATAGTTTTCAATAACTCAATTACTCTACCAAATAATTTTCCAAATAGTTCTTTTGCTCTCCCTAAAATATTCTTTAAAAAATCCATTAATTATCCCCCTGTGAACCTTTCCCAAATTTTTTTCTAAATTCGTCTAAGTCCAAATTTTCAACAAATTTTTTAAACTCGTCATCTTCTTTATCATAATCCTCATTAGGATAATCAATTGAATAATCCAATACTAACTCATTTGAAACATATATCGGCGAAGATGTCTTTAAAGCAAGAATAATAGCATCAGATGGTCTTGCGTCAAATTCTATCAATCCATCATCCTCTTCGTCGTTTGCAGTCAAATCTTTTAATATTACTTTTGCATAAAAAGTATTATCTTCAATTTTGTTTATTAATATCTTCTCCATCTGTGCATCAAGTCCTTCAACCATTGAAAGTAAAAGATCATGAGTTAACGGTCTTTCAAAAGTTACATTTTCCAAAATCATAGCAAGTACACTTGCTTCGCATGCACCTATCCATATTGGAAGTATCTTTTTAGTACCTTCAATAGATAAAATCACAACGGGTGAATTATTTACTTTATCCAATGCCAATGCTTTAATTGTCGCCCTTTTCATCCCAAATCCCCCTTTCAAAATCCTCAACGCCTTTTGAAACTACACTTTTTACATATTCTCTTAAAGCTTTCTCACTATCAAAAATGTTGGGATCCACTAAATCATGGATTTTAATATATATAGGATGCCTTTTTATAAACAAACTCTTTTTTCTAAGTACTTTATGCGCTCCCCAAATGGAAATCGGCAAAATCTTAATCTTATACTTGTAAGCTATCTCCAAACTTCTATTTTTAAAATCTAGAACCTTCCCATCAAAACTTCTCGTACCTTCTGGAAACAAAACAAAATGAACTCCTTCATTTAGTTTCATTATCACTTCTTTCAAAGACATTGCCGTCTTTCTCACATTCCCTCTATCTATTAAAACACTTCTAAGATATTTTAAAAACCAATTTATTCCCGGCACCTTTCCCAATTCCTTTTTGGCAATAAACGCAACAGGTTCAACAAATCCAATAATTAAAGGAATATCAAGAGCACTTTGATGATTAGACACGACAATATAATTTTCATCTATTTTTGGCTTTTTACCAAATACGTGCACCTTAATCCCAAGTAATTTAAAAGTCATCCTACCGAAAATTTCAATCTGCTTTACAACAAATCTTCTAGATACTTCTTTGTTAAATAAACCTATAACAAATCCTACAAATAAAACTATCGCACCGTATATTACAATATAAACAAAGGCCCCAATCAAAAAATATAACGTATAAAAAAACTCAAATATTTTTCTCATGACTCCCTCCCTAACGTATAACTTTCCATCTTATTAAATACCTTTTCTTCCAATTCAAATAGTTTGTCAAGTTTTTGTTCAATTTCCTTTAACTCTCCAATCGAAGATTTAGTTGCGGGATTTTTAGGTGCAAAAGCCACACAACTGTCTATATAAGGTAATATTGAAATTCCATATGTTTCTATCTCCTTTGCTTTTTCAATAATATCTAGCTTTTCAAAGCCAATTAATGGTCGTAGAATTGGAATATCAGAAACATCTTCAATAGTTCTTAAATTAGAAAGTGTTTGACTTGCAACTTGCGCAATATTCTCACCCGTTATAATTGCACTGGCTTTTCTTTTCTTTGAAAGTTTGTTTGCTATTCTTATCATACTTCTTCTTTGAATAATCAAAGAATATCTATCTGGCACATTTGACTTTATGTACTGCTGAACTTCCGTAAAAGGAACGATATGAGTTCTTAAGGTATCAGGGGTATATTTTGATAAAACATCAGCCAAATCTAATATCTTCTTTACAGATTTTTCACTCGTAAATGGTGGACTTAAAAAGCTTAACGTTTCAAGTTTTAACCCACGCTTTAGCATATACCAACCTGCCACAGGGCTATCTATTCCTCCACTTAAAAGTAAAATTGCCTTACCCGAAACACCAACCGGGAGTCCTCCATACAATCTTTCCTTACCAACAAAGATAAAAGCTTCCTTTTCTTTTATCTCAATTCCAACTGTTATATCGGGATTATGAACATCAACATTTAAATTGTCAAATTCTTCAAGTACGTAAGCACCAATATATGCACTCAACTCATTAGAAGTCATTGGAAATTCTTTAAAAGACCTTTTCGTTTGAACCTTAAAAGTTTTCTTCCCTTTTATATTCAAACTCAACAATTTTTTTACAGCCTCTTTTATTTCATCAATGTCATGACTTACCGCATATGCATAACTAAAATTTTGTATCCCAAACACATATTTTAATCTTTCTTTTATTTCCAAAAATGACATATTTTTTAACCTTATAATTATTCTTCCATACCTTTTACTTATTTCAGGCGGTCTTGCAATCTTTCTTATATTATCAATAAGTTTTTTTTCAAAATATCCCCTATTTTTCCCTTTTAATCCTATTTCAGAATACCTTACTACAACTACTGGCTCCATTTGAAGCCTCCTTTCTGGTAATATTCTATCACATCTAAACGATTTTGTTTAAGTAACTTATAACTTCTTCCAATTCTTGTATTTTCCTATCCACTTCTTCTACGTCTTCTGAAAAAATCGCACTTTTTACACATGTCTCAAGATGTGAATTTAAAACCTGAACATTTGCTTTTTTCAAAAGGGCAATCGTTGCAAGAATTTGCTTTGAAATATCTATACAATATCTGTTATCTTCTACCATCTTTATTACCGCCTCAACTTGCCCTTTGGCATTCTTCAATGTTCTTAACGCATCCTTATGCTTCACATAACCAACCTCCTTCCCTTAAATTATACCATGAAAAAAACTCTCTGCATTCGCAGAGAGTTTTACACATAAGCACCTAAAAATTGACTTTTATACAATTCTGCATAAAAACCATTTTTATTCATCAGCTGCTCATGTGTGCCTTTTTCGATTATTTTTCCTTCATTCATTACCAAAATCATATCCGCATCTTTAATAGTCGATAATCTATGTGCAATAACAAAATTAGTTCTACTATGCATCAATCTTTTCATAGCACTCTGAATATATTTCTCAGTCAACGTATCCACATTACTAGTAGCTTCGTCTAAAATTAAAATATCTGGATCCACTACAAAAGCCCTTGCTATCGTTATAAGCTGTTTCTCCCCTTGAGAAATATTTGAAGCTTCTTCATTAATAACGGCATCATACCCTCCAGGTAATGCCATTATAAAGTGATGAGCATGTGCTAACTTTGCAGCATTTATTATTTCTTCTTCAGTGGCATTATCTTTACCATATGCAATATTTTCCCTAATAGTACCATTAAACAACCAAGTGTCTTGTAAAACCATCCCAAAGAACCTTCTCAAATTATTTTTTCTCAATTTCCTTATATCCACACCATCTATGGTAATTCTTCCCTTTTGTATCTCGTAAAACCTCATCAATAAATTCACAAGAGTTGTTTTTCCGGCACCTGTTGGTCCAACAATGGCAATAGTCTGACCACTTTTCACATCAATATTTAAGTCTTCAATTAATTTTTTGTCTTTACTATAACTAAAATAAACATTTTCAAATTTCACATTTTCTTCAACAGACTTCAATTCTATGGCATTCTCTGGATCAGGTTCTTCTTCTTTCTCATCTAAAATTTCAAAAACTCTTTCCGATGCTGCAAGAGTTGACTGAATCATGTTCATTATATTTGCAACTTGAGAAATAGGTTGATTAAATTGTTGAGAGTATTGAATAAATGCCTGCACATCACCAAGTTGGATAATGCGTTTCGTCACCATTATTCCACCCATTATCGAAACTATAACATACCCCAAATTACCAACAAATCTCATAATAGGCATAGTTATTCCAGAAACAAATTGTGCCTTCCATGCAGAACCATATAACTTTTCGTTATACTCCTCAAACCTTTTAATACTTTCTTCTTCCATGTTATATCCTTTTACAACAATTAATCCGCCAAACATCTCTTCGACATGTCCGTTTACATTTCCAAGAAATTTTTGCTGATTTTTAAAATATTTCTGAGATTTCTTTACTATAAGTACTATCAATGATATGCTGATAGGTAGTGTAACCATTGTAACAAAAGTAAGCAAAGGACTAATAGTAAGCATCATTATAATAACACCAACTATTGTAACTATAGAAGTAATAAGTTGCGTCAAACTTTGATTTAAAGTGTTACTAATTAAATCCACATCATTTGTTACTCTACTTAAAATTTCACCATGTGTTCTTGAATCATAAAACCTCAATGGAAGTTTTGAAAGTTTTTCCATAACTTCCGTCCTTAATTTTTTTACAACCTTTTGTGACACACCTGCCATTATATATTGCTGTATATACATAAATAACGCAAATAATCCATACAAAATTCCCACTTCAATCAAAATTTTTAGTATACCTTGGAGATCTATTTTTGCCCTAGGAAATATTTTTCTTGCAAGAAATCCCTGAAACAACTTAGTTGTTGCCTTCCCCAAAACTTTTGGAGCAATAATACTAAATATTGTTCCAGTTATTGCAAGTGCAAATACAATTATCAAAGGAATTGCGTATGGTTTTAAATACCCTAACAATCTTTTCAGTGTTTTTTTGAAATTTTTCGGCTTTTCAACAGCTCCCCTTATTGGTCCTCCAGGTCCTCCTCTACGCACAGGTTTTCCCATACTCATGCTATCTCCTCCTCTGAAAGTTGAGAAGAAACTATTTCCTTATATACCGGACAATTTCTAATGAGTTCTTTATGTGTTCCAATACCCACTATTTTCCCATTTTCTAAAACTATAATCTTATCTGCATTCATAACTGTGGCTACCCTTAGAGAAACTATTATTTTAGTTGCATTCGATAAGTTTTCACGCAAAGCCTTTCTCAATTTTGCATCAGTTTTGAAATCAAGAGCTGAGAAACTATCATCAAAAATATAAACATCTTTATTCCCCACAATTGCCCTTGCAATTGCAAGTCTTTGTTTTTGCCCACCTGAAAGATTTGTCCCACCTTGCGAAACTTTCGTCTTTATACCATCAGGAAACTTTGAAACAAATTCCCAAGCTTGTGCAATCTTTAAGGCCTCTATAATTTCTTCCTCATTGGCATCTTTTTTACCTATTCTTACATTTTCTTCAATTGTTCCAGAAAAAATAACCGGACGCGAGGGGGTTAATGAAATCCTTTCCCTCAAATCTTTTTGAGAAACTTCATTAATATTAATTCCATTAACTAAAATCTCTCCTTTAGTAACATCATAAAATCTCATGAGTAATTTGACAAGAGTACTCTTTCCAGAACCAGAACTTCCAATAATTCCAACTACTTCTCCTGGATTTATCGTAAAACTTGCATTTGATACTGCAGGTTCTTTTCCTCCTTCATAATAAAATGTAACATCTTTAAATTCTATCTTTTCCACGATATCGATCTTCTTCGGTTGTTCTAGATCTTTTATCCTTATTTTTTCTTCTAAAACACTACTAATTCTTTCTGCTGAAGCAGATGCCCTTGGAAGAAAGATAAAAATAACGGATATCATTATAAATGAAAACATAATTTGCATAATGTATTGCATAACTGCCATCATGTTACCTATTTCCAACGTGCCTTTATCAACCTGTAAAGCACCAACCCAAATCAAAAAGACAATAGTTATATTCATAATCAATAAAATCAAAGGAAAAACTAAGGAAAAAATCCTGTTAACTTTAAGAGCTGTACTCGTTAAATCCTCATTGGCATCTTCAAACCTTTGTTTTTCATACTCTGTTTTTGCAAATGCCCTAATGACCCTAACACCTGTAAGATTTTCTCTTAAAACTCTATTTAACTTATCAAGTTTTTTTTGCATTGATTTAAACAATGGAATTGAATATTTCAAAATAAAATACATAGCAACAAACATAACAGGCAACGAAACAAGCAAAACCATAGAAAGCTTTGCACTTTTTGAAACAGCCATTATTGTTCCACCAATAGCCATAACAGGAGCAAGTGCAACTATACGTAACATCATAAACAAAACACTTTGAATTTGTGTAATATCATTTGTATTTCTATTTATAAGCGTTGAAACACCATACTTATCTACCTCGCTTAAAGAAAAATTCATTACCTTTTTAAAAACCATACTCCTAAGATCTTTTCCAAATCCCATAGAAATTCTTGCGGCAAAAAATGTTGAAATAACAGCAGCAGCAACATTTAACAAAGTAATACCAAGCATTTTCCAACCTACACTCCAGATATAATCGACATTTCCCCTTGCAACACCTTTATTAACTATATCCGCCATCAAATTTGGAAGGTACAAATTTAAAATAGCTTGCAAAGTGACAAAAAACAATGTTAAAATAATCAAAAAGGTATATTTCTTTAGATACTTAAAAATTTTTCCCATCTTTCATCGCCTCCAAATTTTTAACAACTTTTCCCAAAAGTTTTTCCAAATGATTTAATTCCCCTTTCGAAAAATCTTTAAAACACGCACTTTCAAACTTTTTCATACTCATTAGTAACTTTTCGTGTATTTCTTCTGCCTTATCTGTAAGATAAACATGAAAATATCTCCTATCCTTTTCATCCACAACCTTTTTTACAAACCCTGCCTTTTCCATTCTTTTTAACATTATTGCCACTGTAGAAGTATTAACCATTATTCTTTCAGCCAATTTCTTTTGTGTTATTCCAGGAAATTTTTTAATAATAAAAAAAAGTGGAATTTGTCCAGGATGAATTCCATATTTTTCCATATCTGCTCTTAAAATCTGAAACTTTAGCTTTTCAATTTCTGAAAAAAGTAAAAAAGCATTTTCAAAATTTTCACTTTTCAATTTTCTCACCTCCAATACATTTACGTAAAACTATTATACATCAAACTATTTTTTTGTCAAAAAAGTGGGGCCAAAAGGCCCCACGAAACTAAAAAACAACTATCATTTTGACAAAGGTTTTAATGAATCCATGTATATTGAAGAAATTGTTTTTTCATCTGCATTAATTGGTGCCATACTCAACAACAATCCCAAAGAAGGTGTTTCAAGTGCAAGTTTTGTAAGTTTTGGAATGTCATTTTCACTAAATCCCATATCTTCTAATTTTTCTGTAACTCCTAAGTTGAACAGCCACTTTTCAATACCAATTGCTATCTTCTCTGCTTCGCCTGGAACACCTTTTAAATCTGGAACAATTGGGCTGTAAATATCCGCTAAAACCTCTGGTTTTGAGGTGTAAATATGTTTTACAACGGCTGGAAGAAGCATTGCAAGCCCAAGTCCATGAGCAAGATCAGGTTTTACTGCACTCAATGGATGTTCAAGTGCGTGTGTAAAGTGCAACAACCCATTATCAAAAGAAATTCCAGCTATTGTAGAAGCATACAAAAGATAATATCTCGCCGTCAAATCATCTGGATGAGCAACTGCTTGAGGTAAATATCTTGCAATAAGCCTTATTGTTTCTTTTGCAAGAAGTATTGAATAAGGACTTGCTACAAGAGTTGTAGCTGCTTCGGTTACGTGATTAACAGCATCAATAGATGTAAAAACTGTTTGACTCTTTGGTAATGTCTTCATCAACTGAGGATCATCAATTGCATATGTTGGATATATACAATCATATGCAAGTGCAGGTTTATATTCTTTCTCTAGAATAGTTGCAACTGCAAACCTATCTACTTCAGTACCTGTACCATGTGTTGTATTAATTGCAATTATTGGTTTTGCTTTAGTTGGTATAAATTTTCCTTCGTATAATTCTTCTGCTGTTTTGTCTGTATATTCAAGTAAAACAGCTACACTTTTTGCTGCATCAATAGGACTTCCTCCACCTATACCTATAACAGCCTTTGCATCATTTTCAATTGCAATCCTTGTTGCTTCATTAATCTGAGTGGTTGTTGGATTTGGAGATACATCTTCGTATATAACATACTTTATGTTTCTTTTTTCAAGTTCAGGTTTTATAACATCCCATGCACCCGTTACCTTATAAGCTACTTTATCTGTCACAAAAATCACACTGTTAATTCCTTGTTCTTTCAAATTGTCAAATATATCACCAATTTTGTTTATTGCACCTACACCAAAATAACACGTTGTTTTACACCTTAATTCAAATACATTGTAAATATCCATTTTGCTTTCCCACATAATTTCACCTCCTGTGAATATTTTCACAAATATTGTACACCGAAAACAGGTTAAAGTGGTTAATTTCACATAAATTTTATGTTAATTTTTTCACGATAAATTTTCCTGAATTAGAAATGATTTTTCAAATATTCCAAACCAGCAACATTCAAAAAATTCCACGGTTTATTAAAATGCGGCTGGAAGAAAAAGTCAACAAACGCAAGTTCATCTATTCTCATCTTATTTTGAATCAAAACAGACATTGTATTCATAGATTGAGTTAAATCAATTTTTGACATTATTTGAGCACCTAATATACGTTTTGTGTTTTTATCGTAAACTACTTTAAAAAATACTTTTTCAAAATATGGCATAAATTCCGGTCTATGATTTTCCACAATGAAAATTGATCCTACATTTAAATTATTTACTCTTGCCATATGCTCTGTAATTCCAGTTGCCGCAATATTTAAATTGTATATCTTTATTCCAGATGTAGCTTGAGTCCCCAAATGCATTAACCTCTTTTTCTTTAAATTATACGCAGCTATTGTTCCCATTCTAATCGCATTTGTAGCAAGAGGTATATATTCATATCTTTCCAATGGATTGTAAAATACCGCACAACAATCCCCAGCAGCAAAAACATCTTTTTCACTTGTTTGCATATGCTTATCAACAATTATTGCACCATTATCAAGCATGTTTAGTTTTCCTCTAAATAACTTTGTATTTGGTTTAAATCCCATAGAAAGAATTACCAAATCAGCCTTGTATTCACCCTTTGTAGTTATTACCTTCTCAACTTTTTCAGTTCCTTCAAATTTTATTACCCTTTCACCAAGCGCAAGTTTTATACCTTTTTCCCTTAATTTTTTCTCTGCAACATCTGTTATCTCTTCATCTAAGTATTTGGCTAAAATTCTTGTTTCAATATCTATTAAAGTTACTTTTTTACCATTTTCTCTAATTGCCTCAGCAAGTTCAACTCCAATGTATCCCGCACCAATAATCGCTACATCATTTACATTCTTTACACTTTTCACTATATCATTTGCATGATAAAAATTTTTTGAAAGCAAAATATTTTTTAAATCAATTCCCTCAATTTCAGGAATAACCGGCCATGAACCCGTAGCAATAATCAACTTATCAAATGTTTCCTCAAAAAACTTGCCACTTTTAATATCTTCAACTACCAAAGTCTTATTTTTGAAATCTACTTCTTTTACATTATGTTTCATCTTTGTTTTCACACCAAAACTTTTTAGATGCTCTGGCGATGAATAAAAAAGTTTCTTTGGCTCTTTAACTACACCTTCAACATGCAATGCAATTCCACAAGATAAAAACGAAATGGTATCATTTCTTTCATAGACCGTCACTTCTGCATCTTCATATAGATTCACCGTATTTATGGCTGCAGCAGTGCCTGCATGAGTACACCCTATAATCGCAACTTTCATTTATATCCCTCCTTGTGATTTTTTTATCAATCAGTTTTATTATAACATATTCTTACCAAAGTAAATTAATTATACCTTACAAACTTTTTAATAACTAACTATTTGACAAAAAAAGCTTCGGCATATGCCGAAGCTAATGAGCAATTATAAATCTACTTTTGGGATAATTTTTTCAATCTTTCCGGATTCATATAGTTTAAACAACAGCCGCTTCCAAACATTTTCACTTCTTTATCCTTTTCCAATTCAACTATCTTGTCATAGATATCGCACTTATTATCATCTGTTAAATATTCACATTGCTTCTTTTTACTATTCCATTTTCCATAATAACAAGGTGTTATCTTACAACAATATCCACATTGTACACATTCTGGACAATTCGTCTTTTTTCTTACACTTTCAACAAATTCGTCTAAACTTTCAAACTCTTCGTTAAAATCTTCAAAAAACAAATTAATCCCCTTCCAAAGTTTTTAATCTATCTTCGACAAAATCTACAATCTCTCCAATATACTCTTCTGAAAAATCTAATTTTATACCTGCAACTTCATAGACCTTATCAATTGGTACTTTATATCCAACCTTTAAAAAGTTGTGATAACTCTCTATAGCTTTTTCTGAGTTTTCGACGTAATTTCTATATATTGACAATGCTCCAAGTTGTGCAATTCCATATTCTATATAGTAGAAAGGTACTTCAAATATATGCAATTGGAATAACCATCTGTATTTCTTTTCAAGTTCAAGATTTGTCCAATCCACTCCTTGATTAAATCTATCCATCAATTTTCCAAAATATTCTGCTCTTTCTTCAGCAGAGTGTCCTGGATTGCTGTAGATCCACTGTTGGAATGCATCAACTGTCATACACCAAGGCAGGAATAAAATAGCACTTTCAAGCTCTTCTATCATTGCCTTTTTTAACTCTTCATTATCTTTATAATACTCATTCCAATGGTGCATAGTTAACAATTCCATACTCATCGAAGCAAGTTCTGCTATTTCCATACGATTTGGTCTATAATATGTAACAGGTATGTCTACCGTTTCAAAGGTATGCATAGCATGTCCTGATTCATGCAGCAAGGTCCTTACATCCCCACTCTGTCCCGTTGCGTTCATAAAAATAAACGGTGCACCTGTTTCCGGTAATGGATAGTTGTATCCACCTGGTGCCTTTCCCTTTCTATTTTCAAGGTCAAGCAATCCAGTGTTTTTCATCATTTCTAACCTTTCACCAAAAAGTGGTTTAACTTTTCCAAGTACTTTTATCGCCTTTTCAACAAATTCATCTACCGTTTTATACGGTTTAAGTACTTTTCCATCAACATCAACAGCTGTATCCCACGGTCTTAATGTATCAACTCCTAATTTTTTCGCACGTTTTTGCATTCTTTTTCTAAAAAATGGCATAACTTCCTTTTCCACTGCCTCGTGAAATTTGTAAACATCTTCTACCGTATATTCAAATCTTCCTTTTGCTTTATGCATATAATCTCTATAATTTTCAAAACCTGCATTTTTTGCTTGCTTTATTCTAATTTCTTTTAACTCATCAAAAAGGTTATCAAGCTCTTCTCTTTTTTCTAACAATCCTTCATACCTTTTTCTCCATGCTTCCTCCCTTATTACCCTATCAGGTGATTTTAAATATGGTATAAGTTGTTGGAGGGTCTTTTCCTCGCCCCTAAAATTTACAGTTATAGAACCAAAGATAGCACCATATTTATTTGAAAGTTTTCTTTCTTCTATCTGTAAAGGTATATTTTCTTCTCTAAATAATTCAATGTTATTTGAAATTATATTCAGCATATGTACATATTCTCTTGAAAATTCTACTTTACTATCATATATCTTTTTTTCAAGTTTTATATAATAGGGTTTTAATTTTGAAACAACGTTTTGAAAATAGTCGTTAAATTTTTCGGCATATTCCTTTTTATCCGAAAACCTCGTCATGTTAATATATCTCCAACCCATTTCCTCAGATACAATATCGGAAAGTTCTGTAAATTTTTCTACTAACTTTACAACTTCCTCTTCCGTTTCAACTTTCTCTTCAAGCAGACTATTTAAAATCTCAATAATCTTACTGGCATCTGTTGAATCTAGCCCCATAAAATACTTTCTTTTCTTTTTTTCAATCTTTTTGTCAGTAAATATCATCACATTTACCCCCTTTTTTCTGCACAATTGTTTTTTTCCAATCTGAAAATTTAACAAAAAGATATGCCAAAATCATTGCTGCCACATTACTAATTATCATAGCAAAAAACAATCCTGTAAAGCCAAAAGTAGAGGAAAAAATTGCTATTAACGGCACCCTAATTCCCCATAATCTTGTTATATCAACTATCATTGACAATTCCGTTCTTCCAGCACCCACAAGTGTGTTGATAAAAACAGACATAGAAGTAAAAAACGGCAAAGAGAAAGAAACGTATTTAAAGAATATATATCCCACTCTTATGACCTCTTGATCATTTATAAAAAACCTGGTAAGTTCTCCACCAAAGAAAAAGGTCAAAGTACTTAAGGAAAATACGATTAAAAAATTTGAAATAAACGCAACTTTTACCGTTTTTTCAGCACTTTTCAAATCTCCCGCACCTAAAAATTGCCCCACCATAGTGGTAACAGAATTACCAATACCAAATGATATCATCGTAATAAAGTTTATAATTCTATTTCCCACACCATATGCACTAACAACTGTAGGGCCAAAACTAGAAACGAACCTCATTATAACCACAAATCCCAAAGAAGTTATAGACATACTCAAAGAACTTGGTAGTCCAATACGAAATACCTTTTTTACCAATGAAAAATCCGGTTTTAAATCTTCAAAACCTATCTTAAACCCTCTTTTCCCTGCAAATAAGTGTTCAATTGAAATTACAGCTGCAACAACTCTTGCAATTGTTGTAGCCCAAGCTGCACCAATTACCCCCATTTTTGGAATAAACCAAAAACCAAAAATAAATATTGGATCCAAAATTATATTAACCACAGTTGAAATAAACATCAATTTCATTGTAAATTTTGAATCTCCCCAACCTCTTAAAATAGAAGAAATTGAGTTAAAGATAAAACCAAATGGCAACCCTATCATTATTATGTTAAAATAATTAACCGCATAATTTATTACTTCTTTACTATTTTCACCAGCAATTAAAGTAATTACATGACGTGAAATTATAATAGCTATTATCGCTAAAGAAATACCCAAAAGTGTGGAAATTACAACAGTTTGACCTGCAGCTTTTCTTGCAGCCTTCTTATTTGAAGCTCCTGTAAATTGTGCCACTAACGTTACTCCAGCTTGTGCAAAACCTATAGAAAGTGAAATAAAAACAAATATAAGTGGCCATACTATTGTAGGAGCAGAAAACTCTATCTTTCCCAACTTTCCCAAAAAATAAGCATCAACTGCATTGTAAAATGTCTGCATTAAATTTGATATAACTAAAGGCCAACTCAGCAAAAAAAGCGATTTTATTATACTTTGCTTGAATAAATCAACCCTATTTTTCAAAAATTCCCCCTCCAATTATTCGCTATGCTAATTATAACATATTTCAACCAAAAACAATATATTTCGCAAAGCGAATATTTTATGATATAATTTTTTCGTAAGGAGGTGAAAGATATGAATTACAGAAAAGTGGGAAAATGGGGATTAAAGATAAGTGAAGTTTCACTTGGATCATGGCTCACTTTCGGAAATCAACTAGACATTCAAAAAGCCAAAGAAATAGTAAGAGAAGCTTTCAAAAATGGAATAAACTTCTTTGACACGGCAGAAGCATACGCAAATGGTATGGCTGAATCCATGTTAGGTGAAGTCTTAAAGGAATTCAAAAGAAGTGACATTGTGGTTTCCACGAAAATATTTTGGGGTGGAAACGGACCAAATGACAGAGGGCTTTCAAGAAAACACATTTTAGAAGGAACATTTGCTTCACTTAAAAGGTTACAACTAGACTACGTTGACATTGTCTACTGCCACCGCCCTGATCCAGAAACACCTATTGAAGAGACCGTTCTTGCAATGGATTATTTAGTGAGAAACGGTTATGCACTCTATTGGGGTACTTCCGAATGGAGTGGGGACCAACTTGAAAAAGCCCACATAGCATGCAAAGAATTAAACTGCATACCACCTATTGTAGAACAACCGCAATACAACATGCTTGTAAGGGACAGGGTAGAAAAAGAATATCAACCTATATACGAAAAATACGGCATGGGGTTAACAATTTGGAGTCCTCTTGCTTCTGGGATTCTAACTGGAAAATATAACAACGGCATCCCAGAAGATTCAAGACTTGCAAGATTTCCAAACCTAAAAAAACACCTTGAAGAAAACGGTATATTAACGGAAAAAACATTTGAAAAACTACAAAAATTACAAAAAATTGCAGATGAATTGAATGCAAAGCTCTCGCAACTTGCCATCGCATGGTGTTTGTTGAATCCAAATGTAAGTAGTGTTATCCTGGGGGTATCAAAGATTGAACAATTACATGAGAATCTTAAAGCAATAGAAATTAAGGAAAAAATAACAGAGGATATAGAAAAAGAAATAAGAAAAATTTTGGAGGAATGATATGATGTTAAACAAATATGCAAAAGTTGCACTTCAAATTGGACTTAATCTTCAAGAAGGACAAATTTTATTTATAAAAGCACCGCTTGATGCAAGAGAATTTGTAGAAGAAGTAGTAAATGAAGCCTTTAATCTAGGTGCACATGATGTATACGTAAGATGGAATGATGAAGTAGTCACAAAATATCGTTTAAAAAATGCACCTATTGATGCGTTAAAAGAATATCCAAAATGGGAAATAATGGCCTCTCAATATTTACTTGATAAAAAGGGAGCGATGTTGAGTATAACTGGTGCAGATCCAGACGCATTAAAAGACATTCCACCTGAAAGAATAGGCATTTACACAAAAACGGTAAACATCGCAAATAAAGAAATCATGAAAAGAATGATGTCTAATGAAATTTCTTGGTGTGTTGTTGCATACCCTTCAAAAAAATGGGCAAAAAAGGTATTAGGTGAAGAAAACACGGAAAAACTTCTTGAATACATTTTAAAAGCCAGTAGAATAGAAGGAAATCCCGTTGAAAACTGGAAAAAACACATAGAAAAATTAACACACATTACAAAATATCTAAATGAAAAACAATTCGACTATTTAATATACGAAGGTCCTGGTACAAATCTACAAGTTGGTCTTCCCAAAGAGCACATTTGGATATCAGGAAGCCAAAAAAACAAACAAGATATCGTTTTTGTTCCAAATATTCCAACAGAAGAGGTATTTACAGCCCCACATAAAGATAAAATAAACGGTGTGGTTTCAAATAGTTTGCCACTAGTATATGGTGGAAACATTATAGACAAATTTACACTTACCTTTAAAGACGGAAAAATAATAAATTACGATGCAAAAATAGGCAAAGATATACTAGAAACCATTTTAAACACAGATGAAGGTGCAAGAAGATTAGGTGAAGTTGCACTTGTATCCGTTGAATCCCCCATTTATCAGATGAAAAAAATCTTCTACAACACGCTATTTGATGAAAATGCAGCTTCACACTTTGCATTTGGTAGAGCATACCCAAGTTGTGTAAAAAACGGGGAAAAATTATCAGACGAACAATTAAAAGAAGTTGGACTTAATAGTAGTCTTACACATGTTGACTTCATGATAGGCAATGAAAAAATGAACGTTTGGGGAGTTAAAGGCACGGAAAAAGTCCAAATAATGAAAAATGGTTTATTTACAATACCAAACTTATAACTACAGACAAAACAAACCATGCCAATGGAACAAATATGTGGTTGTTATATATAGAATATCCATACGACGCACGTATCCCATCTACCAAATAGGTAGATGGGATTATTTTTGAAATGGTTGAAATGAATTTTACGTTATCTACATTAAAATAAAAACCGCCTACGAACATAAATACCTGAAAAAATATGTTACCTAATACAATTGTTGTTTCTGGATTTTTGAACATCTTTGAAAGCATATAACCAAAGGAAAGAAAAACCATACTTCCAAACAAAACGTAAAACCATACGTTGTAATTAAAAATATTCACTCCATATACAAAATAATCAAAAATGGAGAATATTACACACGATAATAGAATTTGTAAAAAGGCTACCATAGTAAAAGTAAGGTAAAACCTGTTATAAGGTGTAACAGATAACCTCTTTAAGACACCTCTTCGCTCATAGAAAGAAATATTAGTTAAATATCCAAAAAAAACAACAGACATAATGTTCATAACTAAAATAGCCCCATATAGAAATTCTTGGTATCTTATATTTTTGTTTTTCTCTATTATCTTAATTGGAATATCTCTTCCCATTAAATAATTAACCTTTGAAAATGCACTTATAAAAACATCTTTGGCAATCTTTGAATCTAATTTTCCAGGAATATAGTAAACATCTACTTCAAGTGGCTCAAAAAGCTTTGTTTTCGATAAAAAAAGTGCCTTTTGAAACTTTTGATCAAAATTTTCTTCCAAAACTACAACTATATCCAGGTTCTTTTCGATAAATTGCTCTATTTTTTCTATTCTTACAATATTAAAATAGTCCTTAAAAACATCTAATACACTCGAGTTACCAATAACACCTATTTTAAAACGTATCCTTTTTTCTAAACCTCCAAAAATAGACGTCAAAAGTAAAGTAAGCAAAATGGGAAATAATACAAACCAAAAAGTCGCCTCTTTACTTCTTAAAAACTCTATTTTCAAAAGCGCTTTAAACATATTAATCCCTCAATTCCTTTCCAGTAAGCTTTAAGAATACATCTTCAAGTGTTGGATGTCGCACAATGAATTTTTCTACGCCATCGTTTAAAAGCTTATTTATCACTTCACTCATATTTTTAGTCTCAATTATAGTTTTCCCTTCCACCACTTTTCCAAAGTTGTATTCTCCATCTACTTCAACAATTGTACTTAACCCTGAATGTTTGATCAATTCATCTGGACTACCTTCAGCTATAATTAATCCGTTATCTATAATACACACTTTATTAGATAATGTTTGCGCTTCTTCCATATAATGCGTCGTTAAAAAGATAGTTTTACCACCCCTCTTAAATTCTCTTATAATATCCCAAATATGTCTTCGAGATTGTGGATCTAACCCCGTAGTTGGTTCATCCAAAAACAAAATTTCAGGATCATTAATAAAAGATAATCCAAAGCTAAGCCTTTGAAATTGTCCACCAGAAAGTGTCTTAACCCTTTCATTTTTCTTCTCAACAAGTCCAATCATCTCTAACACTTTTTTAGGGTCGTATCCTTTTTTGTAAAAACTTCTAAAAAGTTTTAGCGTTTCATACACGGTAAGTTCTCTAAAAAGTTCTGTTTTTTGAAGAAGTACCCCTATTCTTTCCTTTATTTTCTTATCAATATCATCTACTTTTTGGCCAAAAAAATATATTTCACCTGAAGTCTTCTTTCTAAGTCCCACTAATATTTCCAAAGTTGTAGTCTTTCCAGCACCATTTGGGCCTAAAAACGAAAATATAATTCCCCTTTCTATGGAAAAACTTATTCCCTTAAGTGCTTCAAAATCTCCATATTTCTTTTTTAAATTAACCACTTTTATCATTATTTCACCTACTCTTCTGGTGCAAAAAGAATTTTCCCACCAAAATACAATAAAACAACCCCAAAAATTATTAAAGATATATTTTGTAGTAAAAATTTCCCAAAAGAATCCTGCTTAAATATAGAATGCTTAAAATTATCAAATATATACATTATGGGTAAAAAATAAGTAATGTTTTTTAAAAATTTTGGAAGAAAATCTATGGGAAAGTATATTCCAGAAAAAAATATAAAAATGGTATACAAAAATTGCGCAACAGAATTTGCAAATTTTTCAAACAAAATACTCAAAAGTATTCCAATACCCAGCATCCCCAAGACAGCCGAAATAAATGAAAACGCAAAAAATAGATAATCAACCTTTAAGTTTATATTGAAAAGAAAAATTCCAACAAGTCTTACAACAACAAAAGAAATTAGACTTACTATAAATTGAGAAAGAGAAAACGAAAGTACAAACAAAAATGCACTTAGAGGTAATACTCTAAATCTCCTTATTATTCCAATTTTTCTATATCTTTCAAATAAATTTATGGCTGAAAACATACCAATTGAAACCAATGACAAAACAAAAGAACCCAAGTAAATACTTTCTTTTTCATTTAAAACTTTATAATCTAAAATCCTTTCGTTTATTTTTACAATTTCTCTGAAATCAATAGTATCTACTTTACGTTTCAAGTCATCGATCCACAAGTCAACGGTATAATCGTTATAATTTTTGTAAACTACAATTTTTTTGCTTTCTACAAATGCCGATGCTGCGTAATTATATCTATCCTTCATCAACGCATTTTTATTACTATAGTACTTTCCAGGTATATCCAAAGGCTTATCACTAAAGTATGCAAATGAAACTTCTTTTTCATTTGAAAAAACTTGAGCAAACATTATAAAAAACACAACTGGTAAAAGAATCCCAAAGAAAAAAGATATCTTATTTCTAAAAGATTCTAAAAACAACGCTTTTATAAGATTAATCATTTGAAAATACCTCAACAAAAATTTCGTGATCTTCTTTGTCAATGTTTACAATTCTTATTTCGTCAAGACAAGTGTTATTCTTCGTAAACTTTTCTATACTTTCTTTAAAAATTTCCGCACACCTTTTCACTGGAAAACCATATATACCACTGCTAATTGCGGGAAATGCTATGGTTTTTACCCCAAGTTCACACGCTTTTTTTAAAGCACTTAAAATTGCACTTTTCAATTTTTCTTCTTCTTTATTTTTTCCACCATGCCAAATTGGCCCTACTGCGTGGATTATATATTTTGCTTCTAAATTTCCCGCAAAGGTCACCGCTACATCACCTGTATTCACAGGCCCATATTTTTGAACATATTCATCGCTTTCTTTTTGTATTGAATAACCTCCTTTTTTCAAAATTGCACCAGCAACCCCTCCACCATGTTTCAACCAAGTATTTGCCGCATTAACAATCACATCAACTTTTTCTTTTGTAATATCTCCGTTTATCAACTTTACCAAAACATTATTAACCCTCACTTCCATATCTTTTCACCCCTTTCCACAGCTTGTCAACTATCTCTTTAAACCGCTTTTCTTTTCCAATAGACTTTGGTGTGTAAAAAATACTATCTGAAATTTTATCTGGAAGGTAAGATCTCTTAATAAATCCCCCATAATAATGTGGATTTTTATAACCACTTTTTTCCACGTTGAGTAAATTAAATGGAACTTTTAAATCAGGTGTTTTTTTAGCTAGTTCCATAGCTTTTGAAATAGCAATAGTTGATGAATTACTTTTTGGCGCTAAGGAAAGATAAATTACACATTCTGAAAGGTTTAAAACACACTCTGGAAGTCCCACTAATTCCACGGCTTGCGCCGTAGCGGTAGCAATTAAAATGGCCATAGGATCTGCAAGACCTATATCTTCACTTGCAAGTATAACTAATCTCCTTGCTATGAATCGAGGATCCTCACCACCTTCAAGCATACGAGCCATGTAATATAAAGCAGCATCTGGATCGCTACCTCTTATACTCTTAATAAATGCAGATGCAAGGTTATAATGTTCTTTTTTTGTATAAAACTTTTTTCCCTCTCCACTATAAATTTTTATTATTTCCTCATCAACAACGTCTTTTTCTAAAGAAAGTGCTATTTCACTTAATACATCGTATAAATTTATGGCAAAGCGTGCATCGCCTGCTGAATTTTTTACTATAAATTCCATTACTTCCTCTTCTACACTAACCTTTTTTTTATTTATGGCACGTTCAATTATCTTCTTTAAATCAGATTCGCTCAACCTTTTAAAAGCAATTACCTTTACTCTGGATAAAAGGGCAGGGTTAATCATTTTAAATGGATTTTCAGTAGTTGCCCCAATAAAGATGTAACTTCCCTTTTCTATACCAGGTAAAAAGATATCCTGTTGTTTCTTATTAAACCTATGTATTTCATCTACAAAAAGCAGTATTTTTTTGACATCTTTTACCTTTTCTGCGTAATCCAAAATCTTCTTTATATCCAACGTTGAAGTTATCGCAGCATTAAAATGATAGATTTCGTAATCAGTATGTTTTTTTATAACATCTAATGTAGAAGTTTTACCACACCCTGGTGGACCATAAAAAATAGAGGAAAATAAATTGTTCCTTTCAATGGCAATCTTTAATATACCAGCTTTTCCAAACAAATGGTTTTGCCCAACTATATCCCCCAAACTTTTAGGCCTTAAAATTTCGTTTAAACCATTCAACTGTAAGTCTCAACCCCTTTTCAATATCAACTGTAGGTTTCCATCTTAATTCTTCAAGTGCCTTTGTATAACACAATACACTTTTTCTAATGTCCCCCTTTCTTGGTGGACCGTAAATGGGATCTTTTTCATACTTTATAATCTTTTTTAAGTACCCAAAAAGTTGATTAACACTTGTTTCAACGGAAGTTCCTATGTTTATTTCAAGACCGCTTCTTGCTTTTACTGCACGTAAATTGGCATTTGCCACATCTTCTACATACACATAATCTCTAATATATTCTCCATCACCATTTATAGTTACATTTTCACCTTTTAACATACGAGACACAAATATCGCTACTACTCCTGCTTCTCCAAATGGATTTTGTCTTGGACCATATACATTTGCATAGCGTAAAACTGTGTAATTTAATCCAAATTCGTGCTTTGCAAATCTTAAATAATTTTCAACGGAAAACTTTGCAATACCATATGGTGAAATAGGCTTGGGACAAATAGCTTCAGGTGTGGGGTAAATATCAACATCATCACCATATATCGCCCCACCCGTTGAAGAAAAAATAAATTTTTTCACATCTAAATCTATGGAAAGCTTTATGAGATTTAAACTACCTACTATGTTTACATTTGCATCTTCCACTGGATTTTTCACAGAAACAGAAACACTTGCTTGGGCTGCAAGATGGAAGACATAATCAAATTTATATTCATTAAAAATTTCACGCATTTTATTTTCATCTCTTATATCTGCTACTATTAACGTTGCATTTTTGTTTACATTTTCTCTTTTTCCCTTTGATAAATTGTCCACAACGACAACATCATAACCATTGTCTACAAGTTTATCAACTACGTGAGATCCAATAAATCCTGCTCCACCTGTAACTAAAACTTTCATTAGTCATCCTCCTTTAACCTTAATTTAAGTTTTAGCGCTTCTTTTGGGACATTTTTCACACCCAATTTTTTCCTTTGTTCTTTCAAAAACTTTATAAGTCCTTCTGCCTTTGTTTCATCAAAATCAATCATTATAGCATAAAAACGTCTTAATTGTTTTCTTGTTTCATTATCTAAACCGTATATCATAAGTTCGGCAACTTGCTGTGCCCTAGATTCTGAAAAACCTATAACGTACATAAAGAAATACTTCACTCTAAGTTCTCCATTGTAAATAGTGATCGCAATTCTTCTTCCTTTATTGGTTAATCTTATAAATCCATATCTTTCGTGTTCTACATAACCTAAATTAACCAACTTTTTCACAGCAGTAGTAACACTAGGATAACTAACATTTTTTATCTTTGCAACTTCTGAAATTCTTGTAACCCCTTTTTCTTTTGACAACTTGTATATAGTTACAAGGTAGTTTTCAAGAGCAGGAGTTAACTTTTTAATCGCCATTTTCTCTCTCCTTTAAAAATTGGTCATAATACTTTCTAACTCTTTTAATATCCTGCCACGTAAGGTCTTTAGGTGAACCTTTTGCCTTTGAAGGATTTCTCAACAAATAACTTGGATGAAACATAGGAAATATTATTACTCCACCCTTCCATATAAACTCATTTCCCCTAACTTTAGTAATTGCAACATTTTTTCCTAAAAATAATTCCAAAGCAGGCTTTCCCAATGTGACAATCATCTTTGGATTTATTATTTCTAATTGAGCAAATAAAAAGTGAGAACACACCCTTGCCTCTTCCTTTGTAGGCGTCCTGTTATTCGGGGGTCTGCATTTAACAATATTAGTTATATACACATCTTCTCTTTTAATATTAACGGATTCCAAAATCTTGGTTAATAACTGACCTGCCCTTCCAACAAACGGTTTACCTTGAATATCCTCTTCTTCACCTGGCCCTTCTCCAACAAAAACAATGGGACTATTTAAATTTCCTTCACCAGGTACTACATTGGTTCGATTTTCATGTAACGAACATGATTTACATTTCTTTATCCTTTCAATTATAACTTTCATTAACTCTTCTTTACTCATACTTTACCCCCAAATTATTAATTTTATCTAACTTTGTTAGTATTATACCACACATCAAAAAATTTTAAAATTTTCAATTGTTACAAAATAGAAAAATACAATCATAAAATATTAACCGTATTAACCTATACGATATGATAAAATAAAGTTAGACTTAGATTTTCAAGGAGGTGTAATAATGTCAAAGAAATGGGTTTATTTCTTTGCCAATGGCCAAGCAGAAGGCCGTGCAGATATGAAAGAGATTCTTGGAGGAAAGGGCGCAAATCTCGCCGAAATGACTAACATTGGTATTCCTGTACCACCAGGATTTACTATTTCAACCGAAGTTTGTAAATATTACTATGACCATGGAAAAACATACCCAGAAGATTTAAAAACACAAGTAGATGAAGCATTAAAAAGATTAGAAGAAGTTACAGGGAAAAAACTAGGTGACCCAGAGAAACCTTTGCTTGTCTCAGTCAGGTCAGGAGCAGCTGTTTCCATGCCTGGTATGATGGACACAATTTTAAATCTTGGACTCAACGATGAAACCGTAAAAGGGCTTGCAAGACTTACAAATAATGAAAGATTTGCATACGATGCATACAGAAGATTTTTGCAAATGTTTGGTGATACAGCACTTGGAATTTCACATGCAGAATTTGAAAAAGCGTTAGAAGCAAGAAAAAAAGCCAAAGGTGTTAAATTGGATGTTGAACTTGATGCAGAAGACCTTAAAGCATTAGTTGAAGATTACAAAAAAATCTACGAAAAATTTGGAAAAGAATTTCCACAAGATACATACAAACAACTTTGGGCTGCGATTGACGCAGTTTTTGGTTCTTGGATGAACGAAAGGGCAATAAAATACAGACAAATTAACAACATAAAAGAAGGAGAATTACTCGGTACTGCTGTTAATATTGTTACAATGGTCTTTGGTAACATGGGAGAAGATTGCGGTACAGGTGTTTGTTTTACAAGAGACCCAAACACAGGAGAGAAGAAACCATATGGTGAATTCTTACAAAATGCACAAGGTGAAGATGTTGTTGCAGGTATAAGAACTCCCGTTCCACTAGATGAGCTCAAGAAAATCAACGAAAATGTATACAACGAACTTCTCAGCATCATGAAAAATCTTGAAAAACATTATAAAGACATGCAAGATATAGAATTTACAATTGAAAAAGGTAAACTTTACATTCTTCAAACGAGAAATGGCAAAAGAACAAGTCAAGCTGCTATTAAAATAGCCGTAGATCTTGTCCATGAAGGACTTATTGATAAAGAAACGGCAGTTATACGTGTCAAACCCGAAGATGTGGAAAGGGTTCTCCACGCAAAATTCGATGAAAATGAAATTAAAAACACAAAATTAATTGCCAAAGGGCTTCCCGCATCTCCAGGTGCAGCAACCGGTAAGGTTTACTTTGATGCTGCAAAAGTTGAAGAAATGGCAAAAAAAGGAGAACCAGTTATCCTTGTAAGACCTGAAACAAGTCCTGAAGATGTTGGTGGAATGAACGCAGCAGAAGGTATACTTACTGCTAGAGGCGGTATGACTTCGCACGCAGCAGTGGTTGCAAGAGGAATGGGAAAACCAGCAGTAGTTGGTGCAGAAGACATCTTCGTAGATGAAGAAAACTTGGAATTTAAGGTTAACGACGTCGTCGTAAAAGAAGGAGATTGGATCTCAATAGATGGTACAACGGGCAGTGTTTATCTTGGAAAAGTTAAGACAGTAAAACCACAAGGTCTTGAAGGACCCGTTGCTGAACTTCTAACCTGGGCCGATGAAATTAGAAGACTCGGTGTAAGAACTAACGCGGATGTACCAAGAGATGCAAAAGTTGCAAGAGATTTTGGTGCAGAAGGTATAGGGCTTTGCAGAACAGAGCATATGTTCTTTGAAAAAGATAGAATTCCCAAAGTAAGAAGAATGATCGTTGCCAAAACAAAAGAACAGAGAGAAGCAGCACTTGCGGAATTATTACCTCTTCAAAAAGATGACTTTAAGGGATTGTTTAGAACAATGAAAGGATTACCTGTAACCATAAGGCTTATAGATCCTCCTCTACATGAATTTTTACCACACGATGAAGAACAGATGAAAGAAGTAGCTGAACAAATAGGTATTACTGTTGAAGAATTAAAAACGGTAGTTGAACAACTTCACGAATTGAATCCAATGCTTGGACATAGAGGTTGTAGGCTTACAATCACTTATCCAGAAATTGCAGTAATGCAAACTAAAGCTATAATCGGCGCTGCAATTGAACTAAAGAAAGAAGAAAATATCGATGTAATTCCAGAAATAATGATACCTCTTGTAGGACATATCAACGAGTTAAAATACGTAAAGAAAATAGTAGTTGAAACGGCCGACTCACTTATAAAAGAATCTGGTATAGAATTAACGTACAAAGTAGGTACAATGATTGAAATCCCAAGAGCTGCCGTGACAGCTGATCAAATAGCACAAGAAGCGGAATTTTTCAGTTTTGGAACAAACGACTTAACACAAATGACATTTGGGTTCAGCCGTGACGATGTTGGAAAATTCATGCCAGAATACCTTGAAAAAGGTATACTCGAACATGATCCATTCAAGAGTCTTGATTGGGATGGCGTAGGTCAATTGGTTAAGATGGGAACCGAAAAGGGCAAAAGCACAAGAAAAGACCTTAAAGTTGGAGTTTGTGGCGAACACGGTGGTGATCCAAGATCCATTCTATTCTTTGACGCAGCAGGTCTTGATTATGTAAGCTGTTCTCCATACAGGGTACCAGTTGCAAGAATAGCAGCAGCTCAAGCAACAATTAAAAATAGAAAATAACATTCATTATACACTAATGGGCCCATATGGGCCCATTAGTATTTGGAGGTGTTAGTGTGTCATTTCTATTATTTTCAATCGCATCTTCAATTATTCTATACTTTTTTACAAAATCTTATCTTTATTTTTCCCTAATTTTTCTGGGAATTTATTATTTCAAAAAAGACAATTTAAAATTACAAAGTCTATTAAGCTTAACGCTTATTTTAATGATAGCGTTGGCTTTTTTTTCAACTATTCGTGGTTATGAACCAAAAGGTCTAATTCTTCTACTTATTGCAACATTTTCTTCAATATTGTATGATATACTTAAAAAGCCTATTTGGAGTATACCTTTTTTCTCGCTTTTGGGTATATCAATTTCAATGATTGGTTCTATAAAATACGGAAATCTAGGGTATTTTTTTGGACTTTTGATAATTCCAATATTTCTAAGAGAGTTTAGAAAAAGGGGTGAAAAAAGTTGAAAACCCTTATTTTAGCGGCAGGTATGGGAAAAAGAATGAATTCAAAATATCCAAAAGTTATACATGAAATTTTTGGAAAACCCATGATTTTGTGGGTAATTGAAACTGCAAAAAAATTTGGAGAGGTTGCAGTTGTTTTAGGTCACAAATATGAAATGGTAGAAGATAAACTATCAAGTGATGTGAGAATTTACATCCAAAAAAAGCAACTGGGGACAGCACATGCGGTAATGTCCGCAATTGAATTTGTATCTAAAGATGATAATTTATTGATATTATACGGAGATGTACCATTTATATCATATGAAACTTTAAAAAGACTTGAAAAAGTACATTTGGAAAGTAACAGTGATGTTACTATACTAACGGCAATATTGGAAAATCCTAGCGGATATGGTAGGATTGTAAGAGATGATAAAATAAAGATAATAGAAGACAAAGACGCAGACGATGAAGTCAAAAAGATCAAAGAAATAAATACGGGAATTTATATTATAAAAGGTAGATATTTAATAGAAAATATAAATAAAATCAATAACAATAACGCACAAGGTGAGTATTATCTCACAGATATTTTGAAATTTACGGAAAAAATTTCAACTGTTATAACCGAAAATATAGATGAAATAACAGGTATTAATGATAGAATACAACTTGCAAGGTTAGAAAAAAGAATAAGAAAAAAAATCAATGAAAAATTAATGAAAGAAGGGGTAAGGATAATTGACCCTGATGTAGTTTATATAGATCCTCAAGTAAAGATTGGAAAAGACACCATTATTTACCCTTTTACATTTATAGAAGGGGATACGACAATAGGTGAAGATTGTATCATAGGTCCCATGACAAGAATTAAAAATTCCAAAATAGGAAATAATGTAATTATAAATAGATCCGAAGTTGAAAAAGCAGAAGTAAAAGATAACGTATCTGTCGGTCCATATGCGAGATTGAGGGAAGGAACAACATTAGACACAAACGTTAAGATAGGAAATTTTGTTGAAACGAAAAAAACAGTTATGGGGCAAAATAGCAAAGCACAACATTTAACTTACTTAGGTGACGCAACTATTGGAAAAAATGTCAACATTGGTGCTGGGACTATAACGTGTAATTACGATGGAAAAAAGAAACATCCCACGTTTATTGAAGATAATGTATTTATTGGAAGCAACAGCTCACTAGTTGCACCTGTGAAAATCGGAAAAAATTCCATTACTGCTGCAGGTTCAACAATTACAAACAATGTTCCCGAAAATAGCCTTGCTATCGCAAGGGAAAGACAGATTAACAAAGAAAATTGGGTTTTAAAAAAAGGGGGAAATAAAAATGCAAATAACAAAAAATGAAATGAAAATTTTTACGGGAAATGCAAATAGAGAACTTGCAATAAAGGTTTCAGAGTATATAGGCACAAGACTTGCAGATTGTGAAGTCGGTAAATTTGCTGATGGAGAAATAAATGTAAAAATTGGTGAAACTGTTAGAGGACATGATACATTTATTATTCAACCCACATGTCCTCCGGTAAATGAAAATTTAATGGAACTTTTAATAATGATAGATGCACTTAAAAGGGCGTCAGCAAATAGTATAGCTGTTGTTATACCATACTACGGTTATGCAAGACAAGATAGAAAAGCTAAAGGCCGTGATCCAATAACCGCAAAGCTAGTGGCGAATTTACTTACAGTTGCAGGGGCAACTAGGGTAATGACTGTTGATTTACATTCAGAGCAAATTCAAGGCTTTTTTGATATACCACTTGATAATTTGTGGAGTTTTCCCATATTTGCAAAAAAATTAAAAAGCGATAAAATATTAGAAGATGATTACGTTATAGTATCACCAGATGTTGGTGGCGTAAAAAGGGCACGACAATTTGCAGAAAGATTGGGTGGTCCACTTGCAATCTTAGACAAAAGAAGACCAAAGGATAATGTTGCAGAAATTTTAAATATAATAGGTGATGTAAAAGATAAAACTGCAGTTATTGTTGATGATATTGCCGATACGGCAAGGTCTTTAGTAAATGCCGCAAAGATAATAAAAGAAAATGGTGCAAAGAAAGTTATTGCATGTATTACTCACCCCGTTCTTTCAGACGGTGCAATCGAAAGGATTCAAAAATCTGTAATAGAGAAGATATACGTTTCAGACTCGATTAGTCACGAGAATTTACCGGATAAATTTTCAGTCGTTTCACTTGCACCACTACTCGGTGAAGCGATCATGCGAGTAAGAAAGAACTTATCGGTGAGCATACTTTTTAGACAATAATAAAACCCATAAAAATAAAAAGAGGAGGTTTTAGTATGGCAGAGCACAAACTTGAGGCCCTGGTAAGAAGTGTTATTGGAAACAAAAGGGCTGTCAGAAGATTGAGAAAACAAGGTTTTGTACCTGGTGTTGTTTATGGGCCAGATATTGAACCACTATCTATTTCCATTAGAAAGACAAATTTGATTAAACTTCTTCACGAAGTAACAGAAGCAAGTGCTATTACACTTAACGTTAAGGATGACTCTGGAAAAGAAGTATTTTCCCACGTAGCATTTATTAAAAACGTACAATATGATAAATTAACCGACGAAGTTAAACATATTGATTTCTACGTACCAGAAAAAGGACATAAAATGAACATTAACATACCTATTGAATTTGTAGGAAAGCCAAAAGGTGTGGAAAAAGGCGGAGTTATTGAAGTAATTCACCACGAACTTCCAGTTGAAACATTGCCATCTGTAATAATTGAAAAATTGGAAATTGATATTAGCAACTTAAATCTTGGTGAATCATTGCACGTTTCAGATTTGAAACTTCCAGAAGGTATGGAAGCTGAACTTCCAGAAAATGAACCCATAATTACAGTTGCCGTTCCAAGAGGCATGGAAGTTGAAGGAGAAGAAACAGCAGAAGAACCAGTAGAACCTGAAGTTATTGAAAAAGGTAAAAAGGAGGAAGAATAATATAATTTTAGTTGTTGGTCTTGGAAATCCCGGTCCACGTTATGCCTTCACTAGGCATAACGTGGGTTTTATGTTTCTAGATAAAATAGCAAGTTCATGGAAAAAAAAATATAATTTCGAATATTCTATAAAAGATAACCTATACATGGTTAAACCTTTGACATATATGAATCTTAGTGGCGATATATTTAACTATTTAAACCCAGATGATTTTGATGATATAATTATAGTGTACGATGATGTAAGTTTACCACTTGGAAAAATAAGAATAAGAAAAAAAGGTTCACATGGTGGACATAACGGTATAAAATCGCTAATATCGTATCTTGGAACCAATTTTAAAAGAATTCGAATAGGCATTGGACCTTTACCTGAAAATACTGAGTTGGTGAATTTCGTATTGGGAGAATTTTCAAATACGGAATTGAAAATATTAGACAAAGTATTAATACTATCCATTGAAGCTTTAAAATCTATAATCAATGATGGGATTGATAAAGCCATGAGCCTCTTCAACTCAAAAGAGGTGAAAGTGTGAAAAAGTGTAATAGATGTGGAAGAAAAGCCGATTTCTTTTTAATAGTTGATATAGATATTGCAAAAAAAGAAATAGCATTTTGCAAAAGTTGTCTTGAAGAAACAATAAAATATGACACAACAAAATACACAAAAGCTGGAGTAGAATTAATTGCTGCACATATAGAGTATGCAGAGGATATATTCTCTGAGTCCACTAAATTTATAGTAAACAATGTTGAGATTTTAACTTTAATGCCTCTTGCTGTACAAAGCGCATTATTCAAACATGATGAATTAACAAAAAAACGATTAATAAAAGACATACAACAAAGACAATTATTTTTCTTAAAGCAAAAACTCAACAAAGCTTTAAAAAGTGAACAATATAATATTGCCAAAAAAATAAAAGAACAAATTGATAATTTGAGCAATCAAGAGTAAATTTGTTTTTCCCACCTATAAAATGTTATAATCTTCTTGACATGATAGCCATAATAATATTCGTATTCTTTTTAAATTTTTTACCGTTATTTTACGGTACTTTTTTTGCATTTATACATAACAATTCATTCACTTTATCAGTGCTGCTTGCCACGTTAAAGGCCAAATATTTTTACTTGAGCCTTATCATTTCTGTATTATATGCTATCCTTTCAAGCATTTTATCCACATACATTGCACTCTACCTATCAAAGGTACTAAAAAAAATACTCATTTTTTTAATAATTGGATGGGTCATTCCACCTTACATTGGCGTCCCAATATTTAGGACATTTTTTGAAAAATATACGGATATTACCGTAAATCCGGTTTTGTCGTTTATTGTATCAATACTAATTTCCTCGTGGTTTTTAATACCTTTTTCCGCATTCTTTTTGTATTCGTATATCAAAAATATCAATCAAAAATATCTTGAAGCATTTTTGTTAGATTCAAATAATATAAGCTTATACTACAACAAAATAGTAATTCCAAATATCAAAGGAGCAATAAGTGCAGTATTGTTTTTAAATTTCATATCCGCCTTTAAAGATTTTCAAGTACCATGGCTTCTTTTAGAAGGCGGTGCACCTATGAAAATAGGAATTACTAATAAAGGAATTATAGGTGCAACTACAAATCTTGAGGTTCTTATTTACAAATTCTTCAATCAAAATATTGATACATCAAAAATAGCGGCTATCTTTACACTTACAATTACGTTTTTAAGTTCTTTTTATTTTTTTAGAAAAAAGATACGTATAAAGTTTAATATTTCAATATTTAACAAAATTTTAGCTTACATATGGATATTTACAATAATTGCTTTTTTCCTAATAATAATCAACCTTTCATTTTCAAGTTCCCCAAGTATATATTTAAAAGGTCATTTTACACTCGATAACTTTCAAAAAGTGTTTAGCAAAGATTTTTTCAATTCTTTTTTCAACACTTTTATTATTTCATTTTCAGTATCTTTTCTTGGAATTTTCCTATCTACATATTTTGCATTTAAACTTCTACATTTTCGTTTTGGAAAATCTTTTCTCGCCTTTTTTAATTTTTCAAAAATATTTTTTGGATTACACTCATTGATATTCATATTTTACATATTTTCAAAAATCCACATATTAAATACATTCTTTTCTGTAATACTTGTTATAACGTCAAAAAATTTGCCTTTTCTAACATTACTTTCATTTTACACATTTAAAGATTTTCCAGAAGAATTATTCTATCTTTCGAAGCTAGATGGCCTTTCAAACAACAAATTCTTTTTTAAAATACTAATCCCAAACAATTTTCCATTAATCTCTTCACTATTCTTGCTCTCTACTTTAAATAGTTTTAACTCTTTTCTTCCTCCACTTTTATTTTTATACGATGCCAAAAAATACCCGTTGAGTCTACTTCTTTACAACTACGTTGGAACAATAAGCAATCACTATCCACAATGGAATGTGTTTTCAGCAATAAGTATAATAAATCTATTAATATTAATCTTTCTTTCAATAATATTAATAAAAATAACAGATATTTCCCATCTACAATATTACTAAATTACTAAGGAGGGGTTGTTGTGAAGAAATTATTTGGATTTATATTTTTATTTTTTTCCATATTGTATTTTTCAACTGATTTACCCGAATACCACGTAATTGAATTAATAAAGCCATTTAAAGAAATAAGAAAAATCACAATTTACACGGAAAAAAATATCTATAATGTAGATCTTTATGATACAGTCTTAAAAGATTCAAACTCTTACTATTTTAAAGGTGAAAAAATAAAAGAAATAAAAGTAGATGGTAAATACCTTAAAGAAAAAAATTGGGAAATTTGGCTTTCTTGGGAAGGAACAGATGACATAAAAACATTTATTGAAAATTATACAAAGTTAAATGATGTAAAAATTAAAGTTTTGTCTATACCCAAAATTTCTTCTAAAATTATCCCACAAAGTAAAAGTAATATCAAACTTCCAGATGTAATAATGGCAAGCGCATTTAATTATCCCACATACAAAAAGTTAAATATAATAAAAGGTAATGCATACAACTTCTATTTTGACACACAGGTTGTTTATGTAAATAAAAAATTTGAAGGTATGATAAAAAATTGGGACATAAAGGAGATAGAAAAAATACTAAAAACAACCGGTAAAAAAATTGCAATAAATCCAATTAGTGCATATTGGTTTTCTACATTTTTAATGGGGTACGGAAAAATCCCACTAATTGGTGAAAAATTTGTTTTAAACGATGAAATAACAAAAAAAGCAATCCTCAAGATTAAAAGTTGGTATAAAAATGGATACTTTGATTTTCTAAATAAACAAGCACAAATAGCATCATTCAACAGCGAGGAATCAATATTTATGTTTCAAGGGACATTTTTATATCCTACCCTAAAAAAACTAATGCCAAATAAGTTTATTGTGAAACCACTACCAAAACCATTAATCCCATTTAAAGATTACAAAGTATTCGTTACAACAAAAGATGGAAATGAAGATTTCACAAAGTGGTTAACACTGCTATTAAAATCCCCAAGGTTTAAAAAGTTTTTTTCAGAAAAATATTATAAATTTTTTGACGAAACAATGCCTGGAAAATCTATACCATTTGATTTAAGATACGTTAACTTTCACAAAAATGTAAGTGATATACTAAAACTAATATTACTTGATAAAATAGAAATCAACAAAGCACTAGATAATTTGGAGAGAATCGTAAATGAGTAATTTTATAATTTGGCTTACGGGAAAAAGTGGTACGGGAAAGTCTACTCTTGCAAAGAAACTAAATGAATATTATCAAAATTCAATAATATTAGAAGGATATGAAATTTTTGAGAATATAAATCTCGATATAAAAGCAAGAATGCTAATTCTTGGAAATATTTCGTATCTGCTTTCTAAAAAATTTATAGTAATAGTCCCTTCTGTATCTCCATTAAAAAAAATAAGAAAACAAATTTCAAAAAATTCTCCTGTAAAATTTTTTGAAATCTATATCTCTTCAAAATTGAAAGAAAAAAACACCCCATTTTCAAAATATGTAGATTCAATATACGAGATATCAGATGACTTTGATCTTGAAATCAATACATCACTTCACAATATTGATGAATGTGTTAGAATTATAATAGAATATGTAAACAAAAATATACAAGGGGTATAAAATGGATTATATTGTAGTAAAAGGCGCAAAAGTTCATAATCTAAAAAACATAACTGTTAAAATTCCAAAAAATAAATTGACAGTTATAACTGGTTTATCAGGCTCAGGAAAAAGTTCTTTAGCCCTTGATACCATTTACATAGAAGGACAGAGAAGATATCTTGAAAGTCTTTCATCATATGCACGTCAATTTATCGGAAACTTAAAAAAACCAGATGTAGAAAGTATAGAAGGCCTTTCTCCTTCCATAGCCATTGATCAAAAGAGTGTATCTCACAATCCACGTTCCACAGTAGGAACGATCACAGAAATTTATGATCTCCTACGTGTGTTGTATGCAAAAATTGGAGAACCCCACTGTTATAAATGTGGTAGAAAACTTGAAAAAATGAGTATTGATGAAATAGTAAAAGACGTATACAAAAATTTTGACGGAAAAAGAATATACGTAGAATCTCCTATTGCAATTGAAAAAAAAGGAACATTCAAAGATGTATTTGAAAAACTTTTAGAAAAAGGTTATGTAAGAGTAGAAGTAGACAACAAAATATACAGAATTGAAGAGGTACCTGAATTAAACAAAAACATAAGACACAATATTTTCTTAGTAGTGGATAGATTAAAATTAAAAGCTGACAAAGATACAAAATACAGAGTTTTCGATTCTATAGAACTAGCTCTAAAGGAAGGAAATGGCGTTATATATATAAAAAATATGGATGATAACACTACAAAAATATACTCTGAAAAAATGATGTGCCCTACTTGTGGAATATCCATGCCGGAAATTACTCCAAAACTTTTTTCGTTCAATAGCCCATACGGGGCATGTCAAAGGTGTCATGGCCTGGGATTCACATTAGAAGTTGATCCTGAAAAGGTTATTGATTTTGACAAACCTGTTTTTGAAGCTATCCAAATTGGGCACAAAGAAGATGGATGGATCCCACGAAAGATCAAAAAGATATTAAAAATTTATGGTGGATCTCCCAAAAAACCATTCAGAGAACTTTCCGAAGACACACAAGAAGCTATCTTGTATGGTACCACTTTCTTTGATGGACTTATCCCAATTGTCCGCCAAAGATACGAATACGCATCTTCCGAAGAAGGGAGACAATGGATACTAAACAAATTTTTCATAGAAAACACCTGTCATGCATGTAACGGAAAAAGGTTAAGAAAAGAAGCACTATCAGTTTTGATAGAAAAAATAAATATAACTGATTTTACAGAACTTCCCATTTCACAAGAATACGAATTTATCAAATCACTAAAGGAAAAATTACCCTCCAAGAAGATGGAGATAGTAAAAGAATTAATAGAAGAACTAGAAAAAAGGCTTTTATTCTTGAATGAAGTAGGGCTTGGTTATCTTACCCTTTCAAGGAATGTAAAAACTCTATCCGGAGGAGAAGCACAAAGAATAAGACTTGCAACTCAAATTGGATCAGGTTTAACAGGTGTTACGTATGTACTTGATGAACCAACTATTGGATTACACCAAAGTGATAACGAAAAATTAATCGGCACTCTAAAAAAGCTCAGAGATTTGGGTAATACTGTAATAGTAGTTGAACATGATGAAGATGTGATTAAAAACGCAGATTACCTTATAGACATTGGCCCTAAAGCCGGAGTAAATGGTGGAAAAGTTGTATTTCAAGGGCCAATATCTAAAATTAAAAACGCAAAAAATTCAATTACTGCAAAGTATCTAACTGGAAAATTAAAAATAGAAGTTCCAGATAAGAGAAGAAAAGGAAATGGAAAAGAACTCGTGCTTGTAGGTGCTAAACACAACAATTTAAAAAACCTCACAGTTACATTTCCATTAGGAACATTTATATGCATTACAGGGGTATCTGGTTCTGGAAAAAGTTCTTTAATTTTAGATACACTATACCCAACATTAATGAACCATCTCCATAACTCAAAATTACAAACAGGTGCATATGATTATATAGAAGGTTTAGAGTATATAGACAAAGTTATTGCAATTGATCAATCTCCAATAGGTAGAACACCAAGAAGTAATCCCGCTACTTATACAAAAGTATTTGATGAAATTAGAAAACTATTTTCAATGACCCCTCTTGCAAAAGCAAGAGGATATAACTCAGGACGCTTTAGTTTCAACGTAAAAGGTGGAAGGTGTGAACATTGCAAAGGGCAGGGTGTAATAAAGGTTGAAATGTTATTTTTACCAGACGTATACGTTGAATGTGAAGTATGTAAAGGGAAAAGATACAACAGTGAAACTTTAGAAGTTACATACAAAGAAAAAAATATTTCGGAAATATTAGACATGACTGTAGAAGAAGCACTGGAGTTTTTTAAAAACATTCCCAGCATCTACTCTACACTAAGTGTATTAAACGAAGTGGGACTTTCATATATAAAACTTGGGCAACCGGCACCTACTTTATCAGGCGGTGAAGCACAGCGTGTAAAACTTGCATCTGAACTTAAGAAAAAAGCTACTGGAAAAACAATCTACATACTTGATGAACCAACAGTCGGTTTACACTTTGACGATGTCAAAAAATTAATCCATGTACTAAATAAACTTGTTGATAAAGGTAATACTGTAATAGTTATAGAACATAACTTGGATGTAATTAAAACAGCAGACTACATAATAGATTTAGGCCCAACAGGTGGAGATGATGGAGGATATATAGTTGCAAAAGGCACACCTGAACAAATAGCACATTCCAAAAAATCATTAACTGGAAAATATCTAAAAAAAATCCTAGGAGGATAAGGATGGATTACCTGGAAAATTTTAGAGATTATCTTGCACACGTTAGAAGACATTCGGAAAATACCCTAAAAGCCTACATAAAAGATGTAAGGAAATTTTTTGAATTTACAAAAAAAAATATTTCAGATATTGAGAGAAGTGACATTGAATCTTTTTTAAAAGCACTATCCAAAGGACAAATTACTGGTGATAGCCCTAGAGAAACTACTATATCAAGATACATATCCAGTTTAAATTCATTTTTTAGCTATCTTGAATTATCCGGTGTAATCTCTTCAAACCCAATGGAAAGAATTAAACATCCAAGAATTAGAAGAAAAATCCCAGATTTTTTGACCGAAGATGAAGTGCAAAAATTAATTTCTTCATTTTCTGAGGAAAATAAGTTACGGCAAAAAACTGCTATCTCTCTTTTATACTTTGCAGGTCTTCGTATAAGTGAACTTTGTAATCTAAGGGTATCGGATATTTCTTTTATTCCACCTTTTTTAAGAGTGGAAATGGGAAAGGGAAGAAAAGATAGATTAGTACCTCTTCCAGATAAGGTAGTTCCACTATTACAAAAATACATTGACACATTTAATCCAAAAATATACGTATTTGAAAACGGAAAAAAACACGTACATCCTTCTACAGTATTCAGATGGATTAAAGAAGGGGTAAAAAAAGCCCAAATAAAAAAAGATGTACATCCACATACTTTAAGACATTCATATGCCACACATTTAATCAGAAAAGGAGTCAACATAAAGGTTGTTCAAGAACTTTTGGGACATACAAATTTAAATACAACCAGCATATACCTACATGTTGCAGACCAAGAAAAATTTGACGCAGTAAGAAAATTATAGCCCTCCAAATGGAGGGCTATAATTTTATTTATCTATCGAATAAAACGCTTTTAATCCTTTGTATTCAGCAACTTCTCCAAGTTCTTCTTCGATTCTCAACAATTGGTTGTATTTTGCAATTCTTTCACTTCTTGAAAGAGAACCCGTCTTAATTTGTCCCGCATTTGTGGCAACTGCTAAATCCGCAATAAATGTATCTTCTGTTTCTCCAGACCTATGTGAAATAACATTAGTCATGTTATTTGTTTTTGCCATTTCTATTGCATTAAGTGTTTCTGTAACTGAACCTATTTGGTTTAATTTAATTAATATCGAATTTGTTGCTTTTACTTCTATTCCTTTTGCTAGTCTTTTTACGTTAGTAACGTATAAATCGTCTCCGACAATCTGAACTTTCTTTCCTAATCTTTCATTAAATTTACTATATGATTCCCAATCCTCTTGATCAAATGGATCTTCAATTGAAATAATAGGATATTTGTTCACAAGAGATTCGTAATATTCTATTAATTCGTCTGACGTTTTTTCAGAACCATCAATAAAGTATTTTTTTGTCTCCTCATTGTAAAACTCACTTGCAGCAACATCCAGCGCAATGAATATATCTTTTCCAGGAACATATCCTGCTGTTTCAATTGCTTTAATTAAAACTTGTATTGCTTCTTCATTACTATTAAGATTTGGTGCAAATCCTCCTTCATCACCAACGGCCGTAACATGACCTGCTTCTTTTAAAATTTTCTTTAATGCATGGAAGGTTTCTGCTCCATATCTTAGGGCTTCTCTAAAGCTTGGTGCACCTGCTGGTACTATCATAAATTCTTGAATATCCAAATTATTGTCCGCGTGAGCTCCACCATTAATAACATTCATTAATGGCACAGGTAATACTTTTGCGCTAACTCCACCAAGATATTTATAAAGTGGCAAATCTAATGAATTTGCTGCTGCTCTTGCAACTGCCATTGATACACCTAAAATTGCATTTGCACCTATATTACTTTTATTTTCCGTTCCATCAATTTCAAGTAATGTTTTATCAATAAAGGTTTGATCATATGCGTTTAATCCTAACAATTTAGGGGCAATTTTTTCGTTCACATTTTCAACTGCCTTTAATACTCCTTTTCCTCCGTATCTTTTATCACCATCTCTTAATTCTAACGCTTCAAATTTTCCAGTAGATGCCCCTGAAGGTACAATTGCCCTTCCAATAGAACCATCTTCAAGCATAACTTCAACTTCAACAGTAGGATTTCCGCGGGAATCGAGCACTTCTCTCGCAAAAACATCAATAATTTCAATGTACATAAACTCACCTCCAAGTTTTTTATTTCACAATTATATTATACCTAAAAAATGTTTCAATTTATATATATAAATATTACAAATAAAAACCCCCGCACAATGCGGGGGCAATTTCAAACAAACCTTATATTAGAAACTTACACTCCAGCTAAGTTTTGCATACCATTGTGCATCGTCTTTATTGATATCTGCTGAACCATTTCCATCTTTATCATAAAGTGTTCCATAGAATGCGCATATTGTTGTGTTATCATCAAGTGCATAGCTCACCTTTGCATTGTATCCAAACTCATTTCCATCTGTTAAGTATTTTACAGAAGTAGAAAGTGTAAATTTATCAACTGGTGTTACACTTGCATTTGCA
Organism: Thermosipho sp. 1074; assembly: GCF_001999655.1. Taxonomy (NCBI): domain Bacteria; kingdom Thermotogati; phylum Thermotogota; class Thermotogae; order Thermotogales; family Fervidobacteriaceae; genus Thermosipho; species Thermosipho sp. 1074. The sequence continues at coordinate 98,678 of NZ_LBEX01000004.1, forward strand.
TCAACCGTCAAATTTGTTGCTGCTGAAACTACATCATTCCATGCTGCAGATACATCCGCATTTACCATATCATTTTCAAATGATGCGTTTACACTAACTGGAACTGTAAATTCTGTTGGTGTAGAAAGATCAGCAATTTTTAATGTTGCTTTTGCGCCTAATGTTACAGGAGAAATTTCATAGGATACTTCCGCACCAACTGTGAGTTTCTTTGCATCACTATCTCCTGCATATTCGAACATAGAAACGTTTTCTTTCCATGCAAATGTTTGGGTAAGTGTTACGATAGAAAATTCTGCCTTGATACTTTCGGAAATACCATATGCCGTTGTGTTTGTACCATCCACCATACCAAACACACCATCAAGATCTACTGTAGCAATACCAAGATCTAACGATGTCTTTGCATTTAGACCATATTCGAACGTATTTGCTGTCGCAACTGTGTCTGCATCGTAAAATGCCGCTGCTAAATCAACACCTGCAACGCTATACTTTACACCTACAAAATCGTTGAACCATTTTTCTCCAGTTAACACACCAGTGTTGTAATCAACTGTTCTTAAAATGTCTTGGTATACCAAGGTAAGTCCTTCAACTCCACTAAGTGTTACTGCAATGTTTCCTTCAGCACTCATCAATGGATTTCCATCATTATCCGTACCAACGAAATATTGGAATGCACTTGCACCATTTGCATATGTAAGAGCAAAAATGCTGTTTTCAAAGCTAATGCTAGAAAGTGTTAAAGATTTTCCGATTAAATCGATTCCAAAGCTTACTCCAAATTGTGAGTCAGAAGATGGTGACCAACTTACCTTTGGCTTAATTAATGCACCTGAAACATCCAAACCTTTTTCATCTACACCCAATGTAAAACTTGCACTACCACTCCAAGAAACTACAGGTGTAGCTTCTGCTGCAAAAACTGCCGTTAAAACAAACAACGATACTAATAATACCAAAAGCTTCTTCATACGCACAAACCTCCCTTTTTAATATAATTAATAACAATTACTTATTTTATTTAATAAATGCTGCATATACACCCAAACCAACACCAACGACACCTAAAATTAAACCAAATATCGAAAGCATATTTGTTGAATCCACTTTCTTAGATACAGCATCTAAATCTTCCTTTGCTGCTTTTGTTTCAATTGCGGATTTATTTTCATCTACTGCTGCCTTTACATTAGTTACCTCTGTTTTTAACCCTTCAACATTCTTATTAGTCTTTTCAATCTGTTTCCTTAAAGCATATTCTACTTCTCCAAGTTTTGCGGCAAGACCATTTAAAGTATCCGAATTAAATTGTGCTATATCTTTTATCTCACTTAATTTTCTATCTACACCTTTTATCTTTACGTTTATGTATTTAACCAACCTTGCATCAAGAGATTTTATACTCTCTGAATTTTGATAAACAAGATTTCTCAACATTGGAATTGCATTATTAACATTTGTTTCAACATTCAATAATTTAGCAGATAGCTCTGTATATTTTTCATCTGTATATTTAGCGGCATTTTCTTCAGCTAATGTTGCTTTTTTGTACAAGAAATTAATTTGATCGTTTATTGAATCCAAAGATTTATTAATCATTTTTTCTACATCTTCAGATGAAACTTTCTTTGTTAAAGATTCATAAATCCTAATAACATCTTTATCAATAACATCTAACCTCTTTGATAAAACCTCAACATCTTCCTTTTTTGCTACATCTTTAAGTGCTTTTTTTAAGCTTCCGGAAATTTCATATAAAGCATTTATGTCGTTTTCATGAACATCAACTGTTACAGAAACCTTTTGAATCTCTTTTTCAAGTAAATTCATTACACGTGCCAAAAACACCGCAAGTTCATACCTTGTTATGTTACTAGCCCCCCTAAATGTTCCATCTGGATAACCTGTTACAATACCCGCTTTCTCTAACATCATTACTGAATCGTATGCCCAATGATTCTCTGGTACGTCTTTTAGTTCTGCAAAAATAAACGCTGAAACTAAAACCATAGCAACAATAACTAACAATCTTTTCATGAAAATACCTCCCTTCCTATTTTGTGTTACATTTAAATTACCATACAGGTTTATTATAACATTTTTTGTTAAGATATTTCAAGCCTTTTTTTAATTAAATTTAATCTTTTACAACCAATCTAAAGAATTTTCTTTTGCCAACTTTTAATACATGCTCTTTTTCGACCGTAACAAAATCTTTAAAACTTTTTACTTTATTTCCATCGAACTTCACGCCACCTTGGTTAACAATCCTTTTTGCCTCACTCCTACTTGATGTTGCTTCAACCAAAATCATCAAATCTACTATGTTGTACTCTCCCTCCTTTATTTCAATTTCAGGCATTTCATCTGGTAATTCTTTTTTCCTAAATACTTTTACAAAATTTTCTTCAGCTTCTTTTGCAATGTTCTCATCGTAAAAAAATGCCACTATTTCCCTTGCAAGTCTCATTTTTACATCTCTTGGATTTATCTTTGCTGCTTTCATCAACTTTTCGTATTCATCTATTTCGTTTTCTGGAATATTTGTCACAAGCCTCATATACTTTATTATTAGTTCATCAGGTATAGACATTACTTTACCGTACATATTATTCGGTTCATCGGTAAATGCAATGTAGTTATCGTAGCTTTTACTCATCTTTAATTTTCCATCCGTTCCTTCAATAATAGGCATTGTCATTACTATCTGAGGTTTTAGTCCAAATTCCTCTTGAATTTTCCTTCCGACTAAGAAGTTAAAAAGTTGATCAGTCCCGCCAATTTCCACATCGGCCTCTATCGCAACAGAATCATATGCTTGCGCTAAAGGATATAAAAACTCGGCAATACTTATAGGTTGCCCTTCTGATAAACGCTTAGAGAAATCATCCCTTTCTAACATCCTTGCAACTGTATACTTTCCAGCAAGTTTGACTACATCGGCAAAATCCATCTTCCCAAGCCATTCATTATTAAATCTAACTTCCGTCTTATCTTTGTCCAATATCTTAAATGCTTGATTTGCGTAAGTTTCGGCATTTTTTCTGACTTCCTCAGCAGACAGCATGGGCCTTGTTGTGTTTCTTCCAGTAGGATCCCCAATCATAGCGGTAAAATCGCCAATAATCAAAATAACATGATGACCTAAATCTTGAAATTCCTTTAATTTTTTCAAAACAACGGCATGTCCCAAGTGAAGGTCTGGCCTAGACGGATCAACTCCCAACTTTATTCTAAGTGGTCTATTTTCTTTCAATCTTTCTACTAACTCTTCCTCTGAAATTAAATCTACTACATTTCTTTTGAGTATTTCAAGTTGACTCTGCAAAAAAAACCACCCCTATCTGGAAATAAAGAAAGCTGTCAAAATGCTCGAGACAAAGAACAAAATACCAAACAAAACGGTAATTTTTCCCTCTGTATCTAACCCCTTTTCTCTTCCAAATATCGTATTCATAGATCCCGAACCAAACGCTCCACCAAGTTCCGCAAATTTTCCCATCTGTTTTAAAGAAAGATAAATCAAAATAACACTAATAATTCCATGTACTATTAGCATCACCTTGTCCACTAGACACACCTCCATCCAAGTTTTTTCTAAGCTTTATTATAACATATCAAAATATCCAAATCAAATCTTAAGGTTATTTTCCACATTTAAAATCTGGCATACTCCACAATAACTACAAACATTTCTACAATCTTTTGTACTCTCGCCTTTGAAGAATCTTTCATACTCTTTCCAATGAAAGTATTTTGTAACCCCTGAATCTATATGGTCCCATGGAAAATCATCTTTTAAACTATATGGTCCTTTGTATTTGTCTAAATCTATATCTTTAAACGACTCTATCCACTCATCAAAATTAAAAAACTCTGTCCATTCATCATAATAAGACATCTTATATTTTTTCATAATTACCCTAAATAAATGCCTATCACCTCTTGATAAAATTCCCTCAACAAAACTTTTTTTTCCATCATTTACATCAATTTTTGCATATCTTTTGTAATTTTTCAAAATACTATAAACATACTCCATATATTCTGGTTCTCTAATTTTAACAAATTGAAAAGCCGTGTGAGGTTTTGGAACAAGTAAATTAACAGATGCAGTAACAAGTTTAAACTTCATCCTTTTTATTTCTCTTAACAACTCACCTATTTCCTTTATATCACCCTCTGTTTCATCTGGAAATCCTACCATAAAATAAAGCTTTATTTTATTCCAACCTGCCTTTTTTGCTTCCAAAGCACTGTTGTAAATTTCATTAAAATCTATATTTTTGTTTATTTTATTTCTCATCGTTTGTGAACCAGCCTCTGGTGCAAGGGTAATTCCTCTTTTTCTAACCGAAGCTATTTTTGAAAGCAACTCAATGTTAAACGCATCAACCCTTGTAGAAGGAATAGACATTGAAATTTTTTTCTCTTTAATGTAAGGTAAAAGTCCATCTACAATCTCATTTAAAGTTGTATGATCCATAGCAGATAATGATAAAAGCGAAATTTCTTCATATCCTGTTTCTTTCAAAATTTTTTTTGCATTTTCAACAACATTTTTCTTGCTTCTTTCTCTTACAGGTCTATATACATAACCTGCATGACAAAATCTACATCCTCTAGTACAACCCCTACTAATTTCAATAACTCCCCTATCGTGAATACTTTGTACATTTGGAATGATCTGTCTTATTGGGACAAAGCATTCATCAAGATCACCTATAGCATTCTTTTTAATCTTTTTTGGAACATCTTTAATTGGAACAACCTTTTTTCCCCTTTGCCTGTAAAACTGGGGAATATATATCCCCGGAATCTTTGCTGCCTCTTTTAACCTATCTAACCTTCTTGCCCCTTTTGTTTCGCATAAAAGATCTAACAATTGCCTTAAATTCTTCTCTCCATCTCCTATATAGACTATATCAAAAACACCGGCTATAGGCTCAATATTAAAAACAACAGGGCCTCCTGCAATAACTATTGGATCACCATCTTTTCTTTTTTCAGATTCAACATTTATTTTGGAAAGTTCCAAAAGTTTTAATACATTTGTATAAGACAACTCATATTCTATTGATATTCCCAAAACATTCATGTTAAAGACTGGAGTTTTTGTTTCAAGAGTAAATAGTGGTATATCTTTTTTTTCCATCAGCTCTATCATATCAACCCATGGCAAAAACACCCGTTCTGCGTAAAATTCTTCAAATGAATTAATGTAATGGTACAATAATTCAAGACCATAGTGTGACATTCCTACTTCATACACATCTGGAAAGGCAAGTGCAATTCTAAATTTATTCTCAACATCTTTCCTAACCTGATTAAACTCTCCTCCAATATATCTTGCGGGTTTTTGAACATTCAAAAGCTCCTCATTTAAAAACCTTAAGATCATATACTACCTCCTCAATAAAACATATAAAACCAAACCCAAATTCCGCTATTTTGAAATCTTATCTTCTTTGTTGCCCTTCTACCAAAAAATTTTTCAAATTGATTATCCGGTGAAAGAATGTAAAACTTGGAATTTTTAAATTTTTTCAAGAATAAAGAAAAATCCACATCTGTTTTTATCCTTTCACCATACGGAGGATTGGTAACAACCCACACATTATCAAAGGTATAATCTCCAAAAGATTTATTCCCAAAAATTAAACCCGATATTCCAAACCTTTCTGCGTTAGCTCTTGCAACCTTTAAAATAGAATTATCAATATCGTATCCATATATTCCAGAAACATTTATATTTCTTTTTATTCTTTTAGGCCACTTTAAAAATCCCCAATTTTCAGAAACAAAATCTCTAAAAATCCCCGGCGGAGTATTAGATTTTATCAAAGCAGCCTCTATGGGAATTGTTCCACTTCCACAAAATGGATCAACCAACATATTTTTATTCCACCTTGAAAGCAAAATCATCGAAGCCGCTATTGTTTCCCTTAAAGGAGCTTTAGATGTCTTTAATCTATAACCTCTTTTACTTAACGCTTTTTCTCCAGTTGTATCTAAAAGTACTTGAAGTTCATCTCTTTTTAAAACTAACCTAACGGGAAATATCGTATTTTTTCTTTGTTTTATCTTTTTCTTTATAGCAGCATACGCAACGGAAATTATCGCACCTTTTGCGGAAAGTTTTGACTTTACAGATGAAATATCCGAAATATAAACTTTACCATCCACAAAATCCGACCAATTAATATTGTATATTGCCTTGTAAAGTTCTTCAAAGCTTGTTACCTTTTTTCGCTCAAGCAATATTAAAACTCTCTCGGCTGTCCTAAGGTTAATGTTGAGGAAAGGTATATCCTTTAGCTCTCCCTTAATATACACACGTCCTGAAACCGATTCCAATATCTTATACCCCATCTTTCTCAATTCAAGTGCTACAGCTGCCTCAAGACCTGTTGTACAAGTAAGTAAAAAAGTCATATTTTCTTCTCCATATAATACGCGTTTACCGGCATTTCAACTATCAATCCGTCAAAATTTAACTCCTTTACTTTTTGTAAAAACATATCAATTTTATTCTTTTCATCTACTATATCAATAACTATTGGTAAATCTTCAGATAGAGAAAAAAAATCACTCCTATGTATATGCCTCTTGTGTCCAAAGCCAATTATTCCTTTCATAACAGTTATTCCTCTTAATCCTTCATCGTATGCAAGTTTTACAATATATTCAAAAACAGGTTTTCCAAAATGTACATCTTTTTCCCCCAAATAAATTCTGAGCAACTTCATAAAACTCTCCCCCTTCCAAGTACCATCCCCAAAAATGCGGCCAAAAATCCCAAAACTACATTTGAAGAAAAATAACAAAAAGCCCTAAACGGACTTGTTAAAAATAAAGATAAAGATTCATATGTAAACGTTGAAAAAGTAGTAAATGATCCTAGAAAACCCGTTCCAAAAAACATCAAAAAACTCCTTGAAATCTCCAACCTTTCGATATTTAAAAACATTAGAAAAGATAATAAAAAGGCACCAACAACATTAACAATAACAGTTCCAAAGGGGATATAACCAAAAGGAAGGTGGGAATTAACAAATTTTGAAACAAAATATCTTGATAATGCACCCAATGCTCCACCCAAAGCTATATAAACTATCTTCACGATATTTCACTTCTTTCAAGCTTTTCGTATAAAACATAAGACATACTATCATCTACTATTCCATTCTCTGGAAATACTCGAATATAATTTGGTCTATCTTTGAAGAGCAATATTGCAAAACACATCCTTTTCGAAATATCACTTGCAACCATTATCTGTGCTTTTCTCAAAAGAAATTTAGATGTATATACTGTCTTGTCAAACAAAAAGAAAAAATCCACATCCTCTAAATAATTTTCGGCAATTCCAATCTGAGTTCCATTAATTATTGAGACAACGTAATTTTCCAATCTAATTTTCCTTTTAGTATTTCTCAAGACTACATCAACAAGCCTGTACTGTCCGTGGATAAACACATGCTCACCGTTATAAAAAATCGTATACGGAACGTTATAACTTTCAAAATCAGTTGTAATCCAAATATCCGGATCAAATTCTTCCACTAAAAAACTTTTAGATAAAAGAATTCTCAAAATTCCTCCACCTCTTTTAAAATTTTAAACAACTTTCTAAATGCACGGCTTCTGTGACTTATCTTTCTTTTAATCTCGTCTCCCAATTCCCCAAAAGTTTTTTCATATCCGTGCGGAATAAAAAATGGATCATATCCAAATCCAAAATTCCCTTTTATTTCTCTTGAAATTTCACCTTCAACTTTTCCTTCCACAGAAATCAGCACTCCCTTTTTGGGATTAAAATAAGTTGCAACACAAACAAATTGTGCAGATCTATCAACCTTGCTCTCTAACATTTTAAGAATTTTCTCCATCTTTAAAACATAAGGTTTTCCTTCCATAAATCTTGCACTTTCAACTCCGGGAAATTTTCCCAACGCATTAATTTCAAGTCCGGAATCATCTGCAATAACCGGTGTATTTAAAGCAAGTCCATAATAATAGGCTTTTTTCATGGAATTCTCGTAAAAAGACTTTCCATCTTCAATAACCTCTACATTTTTAGGAGACCTTTCAACTTCTATACCTTCTAAAATAATCCTAATCTCTTCAACCTTGTGCGGGTTTGAAGTTGCAATGTAAATCATTTTCACACCCCTAATAGTGATATTTTTCGTTATTTATTATTTTAAATCCCCTAAAAATCTGTTCTAATAGCAATATTAGTACCATTTCATGTGTAAAAGTAAATTTTGATAACGATATCCTCTTTAAAGATAACCTCCTTAATTGCTCATCTACCCCTAATGGCCCTCCTATAACAAAAACAATCTCCCCTTCAAGCATCTGCATATCCAAAAATTTAGAAAATTCCAAACTATCAATTTGTTTCCCAAAAAGATCAAGTAAAACAAATTTCCTCCCCTTTATTTTACTTAAAATCTCCTTTGCTTCATTTTTAAGTATAACACCTCTCGAAAGTTTGTTAAGATCTCCACCCAATTTAATAAAAGTTACTTTTACCTTTGCAAATCTTTTTATCTTTCCCAAATAAAAATCAAAAGCATCTCGAAGATGCTTAGAAAGTTTTCCAGGAATAATTATTTCTATGTACACTACAATCCCTCACAATATTTATCTTCACATTCCAATCTTTCTAGTTTTTTAAAGATAATCTCTCCAACTGGATTTTCTATCCCAGATAAAAAATCTGCTAAATGCAGATGCAAACACTTTACCTTTGAAAAATTTGAAATCCCACCTGTTCCTACTTTTTTTAATTCTTCTCTCCAGCGTTTAAAATCTAAGAACTCTTTTTTTAAGAAAAACTTATCTCTTAAATCTATAACTTTCTTGTGTGCTAAAAATAGACGCTCTCTAAACCTTTCATCTTTGCTTATTATTCTTTCAATTTCTTTTATCATTCCCTTTTCTTCCAATCGAGATACCTCTTTTACAAGAAAAGGACACGTTAAATAATACAATGTGGGAAAAGGTTTTCCATCTTTAACAGGCAAACTAACAACAACCTGTGGAAATCCATAAGAACAAAAACGTGTAACATTGCAAAAGTTAGTAATCTCCCGTCCAAGTTGTTTGGCAACTATTTTATTTAAAACTTTATCACCAGTGCATTCCATTCGTTTTTCCTCCGATGTTCTATAATATTTAAATGCTTAAACAAATCTAATTTTGAATCTATAATCCCGGATAAAATAACTATTCCATCCTTTTTTAAATATTTAGGCATATCCTCCAATGCTTCTATTAAAATTTCGGCAATTATATTCGATACAATCAAATCGTACTTTCCATCTACATTTTTAAATAAATCTGACTTTCTAATTTCAACATCTCCATTATTCTTTTTTACATTTTCAAGAGCAGATTCAACGGCAAGTGGATCATTATCAACACCTAAAACTCTATTTGCACCTAATTTTTTAGATAAAATACTTAATATACCGCTACCACAACCTAAGTCCAAAACATCCATACCTGGTCTTAAATACTCCTTCAAAAAAGACGCGGCAAGTTTCGTTGTATCGTGAAGTCCTGTACCAAACGCAAGTCCTGGTGTTATCTTTATAACTACTCCCTTTTTTATATCGTGAAAATCTGGATCTATCCATACCCCTTCAATGAATTCAAAAGGACGAGAAATTAAATTCTTCACCCAATCATCTGATGATGTTACCCTTTCTTCAACAATGTCAAATGAAAAATCAAAATCAAAATCCTTTTTCTCACTAACTACAACTAAAAAAATTCCCTCTTTTGTTTCATAAAAATAATAATTGTTAATTTGTTTATCAAAAAAATATTCTTCCAATTTTTCTACATTTTCATTAGATATCCTATAAACTCTCTCAAAAAATTCCATTTTTTATTCACCACCTAAATACAAACCTTCATCCTTCAACACATACATCCTTCCGTACGAAGGAAGAAAAGCCATGGGATTTGTATGCCTTCCATTTCTTCTCACTTCAAAATGCAAATGTGGACCGGTACTCACCCCTGTCGAACCTACTCTTCCAATTAATTCTCCTCTTCTTAAACTCTGTCCTTTATACACACATATTTTCGACATATGACCATAAACTATGTCGTAACTACCATAATCAACTATAACTGCAAGTCCATAACCCCCATATTCACCTGCAAATTTCACAACTCCATTTGTAGCAGAAAAGATAGGAGTCCCCATTGGTGCAGAAATATCTACCCCTGTGTGAAAACTTTTTCTATGATAAATAGGGTGCATTCTCCACCCATATGTAGAAGAAATCTTTCCAAAAACCGGCCAAATGAAATCTTTATCATATACATTAAAAGCTTTTCCAACATAATCTAGAGGGACAAATAATTTCTGTCCTACATAAATATAGGTGCTCTTCAAATCATTTGAAACTTTTATATCATCTACCGTTGTAAAAAATCTTAACGCAATCGAATAAAGACTATCTCCTTGTTGAACCTCGTATATAATACCAGAAGGTTGAGGTATCTTTAAAACTTCACCGACCTTCAAATTATACGGATCAATATCATTCCAATCAAGGATGACAGACGGTGAAACCCCAAATACCTGGGATAGCTTATATATAGTATCCCCAGGTTGTACATAATAGCTTAAAATAAAATAACTGGGAAATACAAAAACTGAGACAAGCAAAATAATAAATGAAATCTTCTTCATAGTTTAATACGCTCCTCTCATTAAAGACAAAATTATTTTACCATACAAAAACTCATAAAATCAAATAAAAAATAAAAATTTAAAAGTATCTTTGAAAAAATAAATAAAAAACACATTAAAAAAGCTAAATTAAGTTAATCATTTTTAATAATATTTTACAAATTTTGCTTAATACCCCCTGTTCTGTTAATATTAAAACTGTAATGTAAAAATAAAGGGGGGATTATGTGAAAACCACATTAAAAGTACGAATGAGTAGTGCAGATGCCCATTATGGTGGCAATTTAGTTGATGGTGCAAAAATTTTGCAGCTTTTTGGTGATGTTGCAACGGAATTACTCATTCGTCATGATGGAGACGAAGGATTGTTTCGCGCATATGAAAATATTGAATTTTTAGCACCAGTTTATGCAGGAGACTTTATAGAAATAACAGGTGAAATAATTAAAGTTGGTAAAACTTCTAGAAAAATGGAATTTATAGCAAAAAAGATTATAACTGCAAGACCGGATATAAACGATAGTGCAGCAGATGTGCTGGAAGAACCAATAATCGTTTGTAAAGCTATAGGGACATGTGTAGTTCCACTCGACAAACAAAGAAGGGGATAACATGGAAAAACTTATTATCACCGTTGCCGTAACAGGTGCAGAAGTTACAAAAGAAAAACAACCCAATCTTCCCATTACACCAGATGAAATTGCAGATGAAGTATACGAATGTTACCTTGCAGGTGCATCTATTGCGCATATCCACGCACGGAAAAATGATGGAACACCTACACAATCATACGAAATCTACAAAGAAATAAAGGAAAAGATAGAAAAAAAGTGCAACATAATCTTCCAACCTTCCACAGGTGGAGCAACGTGGCACACCTTCGAAGAAAGAATGCAACCATTACTAACAAATCCAGAAATGGCAACACTTAGTGCAGGAACTTGCAATTTTGGAAATGATGTCTTTTTAAATCCAATGGAATACATAGAAAAGTTTGCTATTGAAATGAAAAAAAGAAATATAAAACCAGAAATTGAAGTTTTCGAACGTGGAATGATTCAAAATGCATTAAATCTAGTAAAAAAAGGAATACTTGATTTACCCCTCCATTTTGATTTTGTTATGGGAGTGCCTGGGGCAATACCAGCAACGATAGATGATCTCGTTTATCTAGTTTCAAAACTTCCAGAAGGTTCTACATGGAGTGTTGCCGGTATAGGAAAATATGAACTTCCATTGGCAGTTCACGCCATACTTATGGGTGGACACGTCAGAGTGGGATTTGAAGATAACATCTATTATAAAAAAGGGGTGCTTGCAAAATCGAATGCCCAACTTGTGGAAAGAATTGTAAGAATTGCAAAGGAGTTGGGAAGGGAAATTGCAACCCCAGATGAGGCAAGAAAAATTTTGGAAATAAAAAAGGAGGAGTAAGATGATAAATAAGAAGGGATGTCCATATGGAACGCACAGGGTTATTGAACCAGAAGGTTTTTTACCACAAGCTGCAAAAAAAATAGATAACAACATGGAAATCTATTCCAACGAAATACTAATAGATGTAAAGACTTTAAACGTGGACTCTGCAAGCTTTACTCAGATAAAAAATTCGTGCAACAACAATATCGAATGCATAAAAAAAACAATTCTCTCAATAGTAAAAGAAAAGGGAAAGCTTCAAAATCCCTTAACTGGTAGTGGTGGTATGTTAATAGGGACTGTTAAAGAAATAGGAAAAGATTTAAAAACAGACCTAAAGGTAGGGGACAAAATTGCAACCCTTGTATCCCTTTCCCTTACCCCACTAAAAATTGACGAAATTTTAGATATAAAAATTGATGCGGAACAAGTGGATATAAAGGGAAAAGCAATATTATTCGAAACGGGAATTTACGCAAAACTTCCAGATGACATTCCAGAAAAACTCGCACTTGCCGTTTTAGATGTTGCAGGTGCACCAGCGCAAGTAAATAAACTTGTAAAACCTGGAATGACAGTTGCAATAATAGGTGGTGGTGGAAAATCTGGAATACTCTGCACCTATCAAGCAATGAAAAATGTTGGAAAAAATGGTAAAGTTATTGTAATAGAATATTCTAAGGAAAATGCTCAAAAAATAATTGATTTAAACCTTGCACACCACGTAATAGTCGCAGATGCCACAAAACCTGTGGAAGTATACCAAAAATTCACAGAAGTTAGTGAACTTGCAGATGTAACTATTAACAACGTTAACGTCGAAGGTACTGAAATGTCTTCTATATTAATTACTAAAGATGAAGGAATAATTTATTTCTTTAGTATGGCCACATCTTTCACTCGGGCAGCCTTGGGAGCTGAAGGTGTGGGAAAAGACGTAACTATGATAATTGGAAATGGATATACTAAGGGTCACGCACAACTAAGTTTGAATATTATCAGAGAATCTAATGAAATAAGAAAGCTATTTGAATCAAAATATTGTTAATGGGGGGATAGGATGAGACATTATAAAGATATACCACTTTGGAAAGATGTAACAGAAGAAGAATGGAATGATTGGAAATGGCAAATAAGAAACAGAATAACAGACGTAGACACTTTAAAAAAAGTAATCAACCTTACCAAGGAAGAAGAAGAGGGAATAAGACAAAGCCTTAAAACTTTGAGAATGGCAATAACACCTTATTACGCCTCACTTATGGATCCTGATAATCCAAAATGCCCCATTAGAAGACAAGCAGTACCTACAATAAAAGAACTTGAACTAAAACCTTGGGATATGGTTGATCCACTACACGAGGATGAAGATTCTCCAGTTCCAGGATTAACACACAGATATCCAGATAGGGTTTTGTTTTTAATTACCGATATGTGTGCTATGTATTGTAGACACTGTACAAGAAGAAGATTTGCAGGTCAACATGATAGAGCTAGAACAAAAAGTGAAATAGATGCAGCTATCGAATACATAAGGGAAACTCCTGAAGTTAGAGATGTATTACTTTCCGGTGGAGACGCATTACTTGCTGGAATCGATATGCTTGAATACATATTAAAAGAATTGAGAAAGATAAAACATGTGGAGATAATTAGAATAGGAACAAGGGCACCTGTAGTCATTCCACAAATCGTTACAAAAGAACTCACCAATATGCTAAAAAAATATCATCCAATATGGATTAATATGCAATTTAACCATCCAAAAGAAATAACACCTGAAAGTTCGAAAGCTTGTGAAATGCTTGCAGATTCCGGTATTCCATTGGGAAATCAATCTGTACTTTTACGTGGAATAAACGACAGTCCATATATCATGATGGAACTTGTCCACCAACTTGTAAAAATAAGGGTAAGACCGTACTATATTTACCAATGTGATCTTTCACAGGGAATTTCTCACTTTAGAACATCCATTGGAACTGGATTGAGAATAATAGAAAGCTTAATTGGACATACTTCAGGTTTTTGTGTTCCAACATACGTTGTCGATGCACCAGCAGGTGGTGGGAAAATTAGGCTAATGCCTCAATATCTAATCTCTTATTCAAATAACACCGCAATTTTACGTAATTATGAAGGTGTTATCGTTGCATATCACGAACCAGAAGAAACAAAATCAGATGTAGACGATAGTGAATACAGAAGAAAATATGAGTTTACAGGCATTGCCTCTCTTTATGAAAGCAAAAAAATATCCATCGAACCCACACACCTTGAAAGACATGAAAGAATCAAAAACTGGAAAGAAAAAAGGGGAGAAAAAAGATGAAATATGAAGAATTAAGCGTCGGCCAAACATATGAAAAGGTTATAAAGGTAGAAGAAAAACATGTATTTCAATTTGCAGAAATTACGGGAGACAAAAATCCTGTACATATTGATGAAGAATATGCCAAAAAATCTATTTTTGGAGGAAGAATTGCCCATGGCATTCTTCTCCTTGGTTATATTTCATATGTTTTGGGAATGGAGTTTCCAGGTCCTGGAACAATATACATGTCACAAAACGCAAAATTTTTAAGGCCTGTATACGTAGGAAAAAACATAAAAATAAAAATAAAAGTATTGGAAAAGCATGATGAAAAAAAGAGGATAAAAGTTTCCACGTTAATTTTTAACGAAAAAGACGAATTATGTGTGGAAGGAGATGCTCTACTTTCGTTAAAATTCCTTTGATAAATTTGTTTAAAAAATTCAAAACAATAGCAATTGTAGGATTGGAAAAAAACACAGGAAAAACAGAAACGTTTAATTTTCTGCTAAAGCATTTGCAGAAAGATTTCGTATTGGGAGTCACATCAATTGGGATTGATGGTGAAGATACAGATCAAGTAACTTTCACAAAAAAACCAAACATATTAGTCGACAATGGGATCTTATTTGTAACTACAGAAAATTTTTACAAAAGGAAAAATTTTCTTTCAGAAATACTATATGTTTCAGACAGAAGCACATCAACGGGAAGAGTAATAATTGCAAAGGCACTTGAAAAAGGAAAAATAATTTTATCAGGCCCCACTACAATCCAATGGCTCAAAGAAATAAATTCAATACTTCAAACATTTGGAGTGGAAAAAATACTAATAGACGGGGCTTTGTCTAGAATAAGTAGTTCAACATTAAGCGATGCAGTAGTACTTTCAACTGGTGCTGCAGTAAGTTTGGATATAGAAAAAATAGTTGAAAAAACATTGGATTTATTTTACAAAATAAATCTCCCTTTATACCCTGAAAAGTTGGATATAAAATCAGGTATATTTACAAAAGATTTAAAACTAATAGCACGTTCATCTTTAAATATCAATGATTTAAGTTTAATAAAAGACCAAAAGGAAATTCTAATAGGCGGGGCATTAACGGAAAAATTTTTAAGGAAATTGATAAATAATAATACCTATCCAACTTTGGTAGTTAAGGATTTTTCAAAAATATTTGTAAATAGTTTTTATTTAAAACTCTATCAAAAAAAAGGTGGAAAGATATTGGTGCTACACAAGCCAAATTTGTGTTTAGTTACGGTAAACCCATATTCCCCAAATGGCTTTGTAATAGACGACAAACTACTAATCGAAAAACTATCAAGTAAAATAAAATTACCCATATTAAACGTTAGAAAGGTTGAAGGTGAATGGATATAGGCTTTGATTACATCAAACAAAATTTGGACTTTTCCTCGCAAATTGGCAAAAGATACCTTGAAAATCTAAATCTTTTATCGGATAAAGATACAATACAATTACATCTAAAAGCTATGGAAAAATTGTTTGATATACCAATTGATAAAATCAAAAACATTCTCTCACACTTTCAGGATATACTTAAAACTATAAATAAATTAACAACTGGAACAACACTTGATGAAATTGAACTGTTTCAATTAAAACAATTCTCATACTTTTCAAACGAATTATTTGAAATTCTCAAAGATTTAAATCTTCTGGATTGCTTTAAGCTTGAAAAATTACATAAACCTTTCCAAATTCTAGATCCAGAAAACCAAAATCTTCCAACCTTTTACATATACAGTAGCTATGACAAAGAACTTGAAAATATAAGAAAAGAAAAAGCTAAAATAAAAGATGAGGAAAAATTACTCAAGCTATCTATAAAAGAAAAAGAAATAGAGGAAAAAATATGCAAAAATCTTTCCGAAAGATTATCCAGACATTCACATAATTTTTTAAAAAACTATGAAACTATTGGATTTTTGGATCTTTCCATATCAAAAATGGAACTTTCCAAAAAACTGGATCTAAAAAAACCCAATATATCGGAGCAACTTACTATAAAGCTTTCTAAACTTTTTAACCCTGAAGTAAAAGAAATACTCGAAAATACCGGAAAACATTTTCAAAAAGTAGATATAACCTTAAAAAACGGCACACAAATTATAACCGGTGCAAATATGGGTGGAAAAACTATTCTTTTAAAAACAATAGCACTTTCTCAAATTCTATTTCAAAAAGGATTTTATATTCCAGCGGAAAACGCCTTTTTGCCAATTTTTGATGATATCTTCTTTATTTCAGGAGATTTTCAAGATGAAAAACTTGGACTTTCTTCATTTGCCGCTGAAATGAAAATTTTAAATAACATATTTAAACAAATCAAAAGTAACAAAAAATTTTTGATTTTACTTGATGAACCTGCACGTACGACAAACCCATTAGAAGGAAAAGCTATAGTTAAAGCAATTGCAAAGTTATTTAACAAACCAAATATAGTATGCGCAATAACTACACATTTTGACAATGTACTATCTTCAAATATGCGTCATTTAAGAGTTAAGGGATTAAAAGATATAGAAAAAATAGACAAAAACAAAGAATTACAAGATTATTTTGACTATTCACTTGAAGAAATAACGCAAAAAAATTCTCCAAAAGAAGCAATAAAAATATTAAAATTACTAGATATAGACAACAATATAGTGGAAAAAATAGAGGAGGTATTGGAAAATGGAGAGTAAACTAGGACTTGATTTCAAAAAAGTAGACTACGCAAAAAAACTTGCCCAAAAAATAGCCAAAGATATAAAAGAATTCGTAGAACCTCGCTCCACAACTTCTATCGAAAGAACAATATGCAGATTTTTAGGTATAGATGGAACAAATAATGAAAAAGTTCCTCTTCCAAATGTCGTTGTTGATCACTTAAAAGAAAAAGGAATTTTAGAACAAGGTGCAGCATATTTTATTGGAAACGCAATGATAGAAACAGAACTCTCCCCACAAGAAATAGCAGAAAAAATAGCTAAAAAAGAATTGGATTTAAGCAAAGTAAAAACACATTCCATAGAAAATGTATTGGATATTCTAAATCCATTAGTTGAAAGTACAATAAACCGCATAAAAGAAAATAAAAACATACGAGAAAAAATGATAAATGAAATTGGTGATGGAAAGCAACCATATCTTTATGTAATAGTTGCCACGGGAAATATATACGAAGATGTCGTTCAGGCACAGGCTGCCGCACGACAAGGTGCAGATATAATTGCGGTAATTCGTTCTACTGCACAAAGTTTACTTGACTATGTACCATATGGCCCAACTACAGAAGGTTTTGGGGGAACTTATGCTACTCAGGAAAACTTTAAAATAATGAGGAAAGCACTAGATGAGGTTTCCCGCGAAGTCGGAAGATATATCAGACAAGTAAATTATGCATCAGGCCTTTGTATGCCAGAAATAGCCGCAATGGGAGCTATTGAAAGATTAGATATGATGTTAAACGATGCCCTTTACGGCATTCTATTTCGGGATATTAATATGCAAAGAACTATAATTGATCAGCATTTTTCAAGAGTAATAAATGGATTTGCTGGGATAATAATAAACACAGGTGAGGACAATTATCTTACAACGGCCGATGCATATCAAGAAGCACATACCGTTCTTGCCTCACAATTTATAAACGAACAACTTGCATTAATAGCAAATCTTCCCGAAGAACAAATGGGTTTAGGCCACGCATTTGAAATGAATCCTGATCTTGAAAATGGCTTTTTATACGAGCTTGCACAAGCTCAAATGGCAAGAGAAATATTTCCAAAAGCTCCTTTAAAATACATGCCTCCAACAAAATATATGACAGGAAATATATTCAAAGGACTAGTTCAAGATGCAATGTTCAACGTAATTTCAATTTGGACTAAACAAGGAATCCAACTTCTAGGCATGTTAACTGAAGCTATCCATACTCCATTTATGTCAGATAGATACCTCGCAATTGAAACGGCAAAATACATATTTAATAACATGAAAAACATAGGAGATGAAATATACTTTAAAGAAAATGGTTTAATACAAAATAGAGCCAAACAAGTTTTAAATGAAGCTATAGAACTCCTCGAAAAAATATCAGAAATCGGGCTTTTTAAAGCTTTAAGTTTAGGAGTCTTTGCAAATATAAAAAGACCAATAAATGGTGGAAAAGGACTTGACGGAGTATTTATGAAAGGCAAAAATTATATAAACCCATTTTTTGATAAAATGTTAGAAAGAAGGTGTCAAGAATGAGTGGATACAATCTTGAAAAAAAGAATATAGATAAAACACTAAACCTTAAAGCGGTTAAACCCTATGGTGACACCATGAATGATGGGAAATTACAAGTAAGTTTTACACTACCTGTACCATTTGGAGATGAAGCTACAGAAGCGGCAAAAATACTAATGAAAAAAATGGGTCTTGAAAATCCACAAATAGTATTTTCAAAAGAATTAACAAATGGTTTTACATTTTTCATTGGCTATGGAGATTGCATTCACACAATAGACTATACAAGTATACATGTTCCAAAAGTTCACGTTGAGGAAATGACAATGTATGAGATAGATAAATTTATAAAAGAAAAAATAGGCAGAAAAATAGTAGTAGTAGGTGCCACTATAGGAACTGACGCACACACAGTTGGGCTAGATGCTATTTTAAACATGAAAGGATTTGCCGGACACTACGGACTTGAAAGATACGAAATGTTCGAAATATACAACATGGGAAGTCAAGTACCAGTTGAAGAATTTGTAAAAAAAGCAATCGAGGTTAACGCAGATGCATTACTTGTCTCACAAACCGTTACTCAAAAAAATATACATATAAAACACCTTACCGAACTTGTGGAATTACTTGAAGCAGAAGGCTTAAGAGAAAAATTAGTATTGGTAGTTGGCGGGCCAAGAATAACACATGAGCTTGCAAAAGAACTGGGATACGATGCGGGGTTTGGCCCTAATACATTTGCAGAACATGTAGGTTCATTCCTTGCGCATGAAGTATATAAAAGATTAAATAAATAAGGGGCAAAAGCCCCTATTTTTTTATTAAAAACCTTATTTGAATAAAAAATACTATAATCGTCAACAATAGTCCAAAAATTCCAAGCCCCTTTATCCCAGAAAAATAATCCAAAAAAGTTCCACCAATTAATGGACCAAAACCAAACAAAAGACCAATTACAGCTTCATGAAATCCTCCTTGCTTTCCCTGATCATCTTCTTCAGAATGAAGCCCATAGTATATTGCAAATGTATATGGAATAGCGTAACACATTCCACTCAAGAAAGAAATTACCAAAAATAACATTGGCGATGGTTTAAAAAACATAAGAAGGGAAGTTACCGGCAATACTAATAAAAAATAAAAAGAAACCTTTGGTTTTCCCACCCAAAAGTTAAATTTCCCCATAAATAAAAAAGTCAAAAAAACTGACAAATTTGCAAAGGCAATTAAAAATCCTGTTAAACTAAGCGCCGTACCATATGAACTTATTAATTTTGGAAAAAGAGCCAAAACTGACGTATACAAAAGTCCTGAAAAAAACAACGTACTTCTATACACCAACCTATATTTTTTTATATTTTTCACTATCTTTTCCATTTTAAAATTGCAACACAAAAGTCTTATGTAATTTCCAAAGCTTTTATAATCATACCAAACAAAAATACTCATAGTAGTAGAAAGAAATAAACCATATCCAAATATTATTTGTGGATATTTTACAGTCATAAATGGTCCCAAAGCCATCCCAATGATATTTCCAAAACTCCACGAAAGATTAAATCTCATAACTGTTTTAGAATGTGGAAAGTTTGCTAACGATTCGCTTTTTGATATTAGTCCCTCAATTTGAGGATAAAAACTTCCAAAAAATAAGTTTGATATAACAGCTATTACTATTAAAGAAAATATGCCTGATAAATTTAATGAAACAACTAAAAAGAAAAAATACAGCAAAAACTCCACTATCAATATCTTTTTATAACCAAACTTATCACCAAGATGACCTATACTAATACTAGTTATCACGTAAGAAAGTGCACCAAAAAAATTTATCATACCAATCTGAGAATATGCTAACCCCAACTTCGAACCCATTGAGTTTACATATGAAGTTATTAAATAAAACAATATAGAGAAACATACTGAAATAAAATGATATCTGTGAAATCTCATACAACTCCCCCTTCGTAATTAAAAAATTTATAGCTATCCCAATAAATCTTACAGTGATAAATATAAATTTAGAAGTCATAGTATGAAAATTATCGTTATTAATCTACTTTTTCTTACCTTTCATTATAAAAAAACCTCAATAGATTGAGAAATCATTTATGCCGCAAATAACACTAATAAAAATCTCCAATTCCGTCATAAAATTGTCACAAAATGTTTTGTTATTCTACTATAAACGATGGAATTGACAACCAATGTGCTACCAAATAATATCTAGTAAATTCTAATATTCTTAAAAAGTAATATTTTGAAGATTTTACCACAACAATCTTTTCATCATCTTATGCAAAAAATCTTCAGCCTTTATAGTAATTTTCTCCACAAATTTGTAAAAAATCTCAAGAAAATTACTACGAATGTTTTCACAGTCAACAAATGAAAAACAATTCCTTCTCGATACTAACACCTAAAACGCTTCCAGACTAGATAAAAAAAGGTAGAACCATTTTCGGTTCCACCTTTTTCTGGTAGCGGGGGCAGGATTTGAACCTGCGGCCTTTGGGTTATGAGCCCAACGAGCTTCCAGACTGCTCCACCCCGCATCGTATATAACAACACTGCTATTATTCTCAAGTGGTGCCGGGGATCGGACTCGAACCGACACGGAGGTGTAACCCCCAGCGGATTTTAAGTCCGCTGCGTCTCCCAATTCCGCCACCCCGGCGTCACCGTAATTTATTTTAACATAAAATGTAAAATAGTCAATACCTTTTGAAGAGTGTTTCAAAAAATAGGATTATATAAAACAAATCTGAGGAAAAATCAAATAAAAAATTGCTTTGAAATACTGCCAAAGCTATTTTCTATCTACAGATTATAAAAAAACACCTATAGTGCACCACGTGCTAAATTTTTAGTTTTTATTTGTAATATACATGATATCGGAAAAGTTATATTTAGTACTGTACAAAACAAACATTTAAAATCTTTTTTTTATATGATCAACAATTTCCTTTTCAGACATAACATTAAATTCATATTGTTTTTTTGAAAGTTTATAACTTTCAAAGTTTATTCTTATTCCTTTTAGACTCTCCTTCATCCACTTCCTTATTTTATTATATTCCCCATTACTAATAAATTCCCTACCATAAAATGGGGTTTTTTTCTTTGGAATCAAAGGATTAACACTTAAAGTTATTGATTTATACCCCATTTTTTTTACTTTCTCTAAAAAAGACTTTAATTCTACAAAATCAGATAATTCCTCACCTACACCAACTATATAATACATCTTTATACTGTTAAAACTTACTTTTCTTCCAATATCAAGTGCAAATAACAAATCATCCTCATCTATATCCTTCAACATTAAATTTCTAATTCTTTGTGAAACCCCTTCAGGTGCAATGGTAAAGCTTTTTTGACCACTATCTTTTAACAATCTCAACAGTCTCTCAGAGATACCATCCGCCCTCATAGATGAAACGGAAAACTTTATATTATATCCCTCTAAAATATCCAATAATTCATCCAACCATGGATAATCTGTTATTGTAGCACTAATTATTCCAATTGGATAAGTTTCATTTTTTAAAAATTCTTCTATAACATTTGGATGTACAAACTTTACCGGCTTTTTATTATACCCCATCACACAAAAATTGCATCTTCTAATACATCCCCTACCAATTTCTAGAAGCTTTTTTTCACCAAATTCGGAAAATCGTGTTACAAAATGAGAAACAGGGAGTTTTTTTCCAATATCAAAGTTTGTCACTTTATCTTCCCATTTTAATCTTTTAAAATATTCCAATCCTTCTTTCCTACTTTTTAATAAAATTCGAATTCCCTCTGAAACTTCTTTAACCTTATCTTCTAAATCTCCAACAATTATTACATCTGCAATGGGTTTAATCAACTCTTCGTTAAAAAATGTAATTGCTCCACCAATCACAATAACTGGTGAATCTTCATCTCTCTCATTGGCAAGCAATGGTATTCCAAGTTTTTTTAAAATATCCAAAATATTCTCAAAATCAAGCTCAAAATGCAGAGAAAATAACAAAATTCTATTTTCATCTAACGGTTTAAAAGATTCAACGGAATAAAATTTTCTAAACCACTTTTCATAGAAATAACGCTCTGGGTATATACCACTTTCCCAAAATAGTTGTTGCACCCAACTCCACGAAAGAGATGATGCAGCTACTGTATAATTATTTGGAAAAACTAAGGCAACCCCCTGGTTGCCCATAAATTCTTTGAATCTTTTTTCAGAATCACTAAATTTTTTAACATGTGAATATTCTAGAAAATCATCTTTTTTACGTGGCTTCCTCAACTGCTTTCCTCCTAAGATAATTTCTTGAAACTACAACCCTAACAAATTCTGCCTCAGCGACTTTTTTATTATCTTTCGTCAAAATTCCAGAAAAATATATATAATTTCCATCAATTTTCGTAACTCTAACTCCCAAAACCAATTTATCACCAACCATCACGGGAAATATTTGTTTTACCTTCACACTCAAAACAACTGAAATCAAATCTTCTGGTAATACTTCTAATAAAATTTCATATCCCACTCTTACAAATTGTTTAATAATACCGGAAGTTGAAACAAAATGATAATTTCTCATTTCATCATCTTCGTCCCAAATATAAGAATCATCGGGAACAAACTCTATAGTTTTACTTATCCCCTCTATCTTCCTCCACAACACTATCATCCCCCTTAAGTAACTTCCTTAACTCTTCTCCACTAATTTCTTCTCTTTCTAACAAAATTCGAGCAAGTTCATCTAATTTTTCTCTATGTTTATTTAATATTTCTTTTGCCCTGTTATAACATGTGTTTACGATATTTTGCACTTCACTATCAATTAATTTTGCAACTTCTTCACTGTAATTTCTCATCCTTGTAATTTCTTTCCCCAAAAATACTTCTTGTTCCGTCTTTCCCCAAGCAAGTGGTCCAAAGTTATCACTCATACCAAGTTCACAAACCATTTTTCTTGCTATTTCCGTTGCTCTCTCAATATCATTTGCCGCACCACTTGTTATATCGTGAAAAACTATTTCTTCTGCCGCCCTTCCTCCCAACAAAGCTGTTATATTATCCATTAGTTCGTTTTTACTAATAAGGTACTTATCCTCTGCGGGAAGATGCAATGTAAATCCCAACGCTTTATAACCCCTAGGTATTATAGACACCTTATGAACCGGGTCAGAATTTGGTAATTCTGTTCCGACTATGGCGTGCCCTAACTCATGATACGCAACAATTTCCTTTTGCTTATTCGAAATCAATCTCGATTTTCTTGCAGGGCCAGCAATCACCCTATCAATAGCTTCTTCAAAATCATCCATAGTCATTTGTACCCTACCATCTCTTGCTGCAAGAAGTGCTGCTTCATTAACGAGATTTTCCAAATCCGCCCCAACAAATCCCGTCGTCCTTTTTGCCAAAATCCTTACATCTACATCTTCAGATATAGGTTTACCCCTAAGATGTATTTTTAAAATTTCTTCCCTTCCTTTTACATCTGGTGGGTCAACCACTACTTTTTTATCAAATCTTCCCGGTCTTAAAAGAGCGGGATCTAATATATCTGGTCTATTCGTTGCCGCCATCACGACTATTCCTTCTTTTACGTCAAACCCATCCATTTCCACCAAAAGTTGATTTAACGTTTGCTCCCTTTCATCATGTCCACCACCAAGTCCAGCTCCCCTATGTCTTCCAACGGCATCTATTTCATCGATAAACACAATACACGGTGCATTAGATTTTGCTTGGTTAAACAAGTCCCTAACTCTTGCTGCACCTACACCAACAAATAACTCCACAAAATCAGAACCACTTATATGAAAGAAAGGCACATTTGCTTCTCCCGCTACTGCTCTTGCAAGCAATGTTTTTCCAGTTCCCGGAGGTCCAACAAGCAAAACTCCTTTAGGCATCCTTGCACCTATTTTGTTAAATTTTCCAGGATTCTTTAAAAAGTCAACTATTTCCTGTAATTCTTCAACTGCTTCGTCCACACCTGCAACATCTTTAAAGGTTATCTTTTTCTTACCTGGAACCACCTTTTCGGCTCTACTTTTGGTAAAAGTAAACGCCTGATTATTTTTTCCTCCTAATCCCTTTATTAAAAAGCTAAACATAAAAAGCATTAAAATGAAAAATAGTAAATTTCCTACAATATTAACCCAAAAAGAACTATCTACACTTTTTTCACCATTTACGATTATTCCCTTATTAACCATTTTATTAATAAGGTCCATATCGTATTTAACCCATGGTGCATAAACGTTATACCTCTTTCCAGAAATAGTTCTTAATATTACACTTCCATCATCTTTTATCGTAACTTCTGCAATATCACCGGTATCTGATTCTAGTCTTTTAACAAAATCACTATACCTCATAGATGTTTCTGAGGTATTACTGTTGAAAAACACCCCCTCAAGTATCCAAAAAATACTTAAAATTATTAAAAGCCCTACAATTATTGATCCAATTCCTTTATTCAAAATAATAAACCTCCTTTCACATTCACAGATAATCCTTCTTTAGAGACACTTTCTTTATCAACGTAAACACCTGGAACAAAAAACACCGTTTCATTATCCACAAAAACGGGTATAATTCTCCTAATAAATGATGGGATCTTTTTCCTCACAAACATTTCCTTTAACTTTTTACCCCCTTTTATCTTATCTCCAAACTCCCAATTTCTTATAACAAAAGAACTCTTATTAAATATTATACCATCTTTGTCATTTTTTCCAATTTTTATATTAAAAGGTTCTACATAAATTTCCTGTGGAGCATTTATTTCGTAACGAAATTTTCTACTTAAAAAATCACCCAAAAAACCATACCCATACGATATTTCCACCCCATAATTTCCCCAAAAACTAACTTTAAAGGTTGTTTTGGAAAGATTTTTCTTCAGTCTATCAAGTTTTTCCTTATCAGGGGCAACTCCATAGTGTTTTAATGTCTGTCGTCTTACAAATTCAATTAAAACATAATCATCATCTGGTATCTTAAAAAGTATTCCATTTAAAAGTGGTACACTCTCTAAATTTATTTTTTTATCCACGAACTTTTCCAGTTCCCATAAATTCTCTACAAATCTAAAAACAGCCACCTCAAATGCCGGATTTATTTTTTTAAACTTTGGAACTATCTCATGTCTTATAAAATTTCTTGTGTATTTTACATCGTAATTTGTTTTATCTACCACAAAATCTATGTTATTTTCTTTTGCAAAAGATTCTATTTCAAATCTTGTATAAAAAAGTAAAGGTCTAATTATATCTCCACTTACAGGTTTCATTCCATAAATTCCAAATGGACCAGTCCCCCGTGAAATTCTAAAAAGTACATTTTCAACTAAATCATTCAAATTATGTGCAACTGCAATCTTTTTTACTCCTAATTTTTTCTTAAAGTTTCTCAAAATGCTATATCTTAACTTTCTTGCAGCTTCTTCAAGTGTCAATTTATTCTCTTTTGCATAACCTAATGCATCAACGCTTGATGTAAAACATGGAATATTTAACCTCTCACAAAATTTTTTCACAAAAATTACCTCATTTTTAGATTCCTTCCTTATACCATGATCAATCGTTGCACAAAAAATTTCTATTCCTATTTTTTCTTTTATCTCATTTAATATGTATAACAAAGTCATAGAATCCACACCACCTGAAACAGCAACCAAAATCTTATCATTTTCCGTGATAACACTATAATCGTTTATCTTCTCGATAAAACTCTCTATCGATAACACATTTTCACCTTCTTTTTATTTGCTAAATTCCACATTAGTAGTGTATAATAAAATTGATAAAATTAAAAGGAGGTTTTCATGTATGAAAGAATTAATAAAAAAACTTACCGAAACACATAGTCCAAGCGGTCGAGAAGAGAAAATTAGAAAAGTAATCCTCTCTGAGCTAGAAGGTTACATCGACGGTTATAAAGTAGATAAATTGGGAAATTTAATTGTCTGGAAAAACGGTTCATCTGGCAAAAAAATACTTTTAGATGCACATATGGACGAGATTGGGGTAGTAGTAACAAACATAGATGATAACGGATTTTTAAAAATTGACATGGTGGGTGGTGTATCACCTTATACGATCTTTCGTTCAAAAGTTAGATTTGGTAATGTTGTAGGTATAGTTGATGTTGAAGGAGAAACAGGTCAAATTTTAGCGGAAAACATAAAAAATATGTCCTTTGACAAAATATACGTAGATATAGGGGCAAAGTCAAAGGAAGAAGCAGAAAAAATTTGTCCTATAGGAACTTTTGGA
Source organism: Thermosipho sp. 1074 (assembly GCF_001999655.1). NCBI lineage: Bacteria > Thermotogati > Thermotogota > Thermotogae > Thermotogales > Fervidobacteriaceae > Thermosipho > Thermosipho sp. 1074. Next base: position 125,678 of record NZ_LBEX01000004.1, read on the forward strand.
ACCTTTGATGGATACTTCATTGAAAACGGCGATTATTTCATCTCAAAATCAATGGATGATAGAATTGGTTGCGCAGTAATAATAGAAGTGTTTAAAAAACTTAAAAATACAAAAAATTCGGTATATGGAGTATTTGCAGTGCAAGAAGAAGTTGGAATAATAGGCGCAAGAGTTGCGGGCTATGATATTGATCCAGATGTGGCTATAGCAATTGATGTTACCGCCGCAGGTGATACTCCAAAAGCAAATAAAAGAGTATCAATGAAATTGGGAAGTGGAGCATGTATAAAGGTAAAGGACGGATATTCAATTAGTGATAAAGAAATGGTAAACGTATTAAGAGATCTTGCAGAAAAATACAATATACCATATCAAATGGAAGTTTTAATTTACGGTGGAACAGATGCACGTGGATATCAAAACACAAAAGCAGGTATTCCAAGTGCAACTATTTCTATTGCCACAAGGTATATTCACACACCAAACGAAATGGTACACAAAAAGGATGTAGAAGCCACTATTGAGTTGATTTTGAAATACGTAGAGGAGGGAATTTAAGCTGCGTTCTTTTACACCCTTGGAATTAAAAATACTAAGCACTCTTATACTTATTTTATCTTTAATAACATTACTACTTCTAATATCAACTATTTATCTGTACATCAAAAAATCTTCTGTAAACGTAGATGTTGTATACATTCCAAAAAAACTTGAATTCAGAAATGTAACTGGGAGTGAAAAGCTCCCAGATTTTTCATTAGATTCCACAACTACTATGATCAAATTTGAAACATTTAATTATGATAAATTGTTAGTACATTCACTTGATATCTTAGAATACAGCACAGATGTTTCCACCTTTGTGGTAGACTCACAAAATGCCCTTAAAATAGTAAAGTTAAGTAAAAATTTTTTAATCAACAAGTTATCAGAGGATACATACTTTTTAGTAGTACCATCAAAGATAAGGCTCCCAGGTCTTCTTGCCGGAAAAAGTGTATACACAATATTCTTAAAAACAGGTGAAAATGCAGAACCTATTTTTAGAGATATTCTAAATCTAAGATCAAATGGCTTTTCATCATTTGCAATAAAATTTAAAAGGAATAATAAAATCTTCTATTCACTTTGTTTAGGCGCTTTTCCAGATATCGATTCTGCTAAAGAATATTTAAACAATTTAAACGTAAAAGAATTAAAAATATATACATATAGGCCATACGCAGGGAGAATAACACATTAAGGAGGAAGAAAATGGAGATAATTCTTGGAATCATACAAGGTCTTACCGAATTTTTACCCGTTTCAAGTTCTGGACACTTAAGTATGTTCTCAAAAATTCTAAACATAGATTCAAATTTATCTATTTTTGCACTTTTACATCTTGCAACATTAGCCGCAATTATAATTTTTGTATGGAAAGAATTATTTGAAATAATAAAAGGATTTTTTAAATTTGAAAAAAATTATATAAATCTTGTACTTAAAATTATTGTCTCTACAATACCTGCAGCAATTTTTGGTCTTTTATTTGAAAACAAAGTGGAATCTTCCATTTCAAATCTTAAAATTATCTCTTTCTTCTTTTTAGTAACGAGCGCCGCGCTTTTTATTTCCGACAAACTAAAGGGAAAGAAAAATTATTTTGAAATAACATATACCGATGCATTAACAATCGGTTTATTTCAGGCGTTGGCAATATTCCCAGGAATATCAAGAAGTGGATTCACACTATTTGGCGCATTAATGATAGGATTAAAAAGAGAATTAGCGTTAAAATATTCTTTTCTAATAAGTATTCCCGTAATATTAGGGGCAGGTATACTAGGTGTAAAAAACATGTCTATTAATACAATCTATTTAACCTCTGCGCTAGTTGCTTTCATATTCGGTTTATTTAGCTTATTTATACTTAAAAAAGCTACTATCTCAAAAAATCTTAAGATATTTTCCATATATTGTCTATTTGCATCTATTCTCTCATTTATATTAGGGGGGATTTAAATGTTCAAGATACATGCTGATCATCTTTTAACTCCAACGGGAAATACTCCAAAAAAAGGAAAAGAAATGCAAGAATTATTCGAGGCATTTGACGTAGATGTGATAATTGATCATGGAAAAATTTTGGACATAAAAAAGCACAAATCAAAATCTGATTATACAATTAATGCAAAACTTGTAACTCCCGCCTTTGTAGATGCACATACACACATTCCATTCTATGGAAAACGTGCAAATGAATTTTACATGAGAGCACGTGGGAAAACCTACTCTCAAATATTCGAAAAAGGTGGGGGAATTCACAGCAGCGTAAAGATGGTAAGAAACGCAACTGTAGATGAAATAGTAAAAGAAAACATTAAATATTTAAACCTCTTAAAACAAAACGGAATATGTGCAATTGAAGGGAAAAGTGGATACGGTCTTGAAAAAGTAAGTGAAATAAAACAGCTAAAAGCGATATCAATATTAAATGAAATACAGGATGTGAAAGTGATCCCAACATTTTTGGGGTTACATGCAATTCCAAAGGATAGTGATAAAACAGAATATATAAAAAATGTAAAAGAATGGCTAGATGATATCAAAAGTTTCACAAATACAATAGACGTATTTTGCGATAAAGGTGTGTTTCTCCCGGAAGATATTGAGGATTTTTTTAATTTTGCCAAAGAAAGGGGATTTAAATTAAGATTCCATGCAGATGAAATAGCAAATGTCGGTGCAACAAAACTTGCGGTGAAGTTACATGCAGTCTCTGCAGATCATTTATTAAAAATAGATGAAGAAGAAATAGCTTTACTTTCAAAATCAAATACAGTTGCAACATTAATGCCAGGCACAAGTTTCTACCTTGGTGAAACATTTGCAAATGCAAGAAAAATCATTGATAAAGGTGCGGCAGTTGCTTTAGGTTCTGATTTTAATCCTGGTTCATGTCCAATCTTTTCACCATCGTTTGTTATGCATCTTGCCATAAGATTTTTAAAAATGGAACCAGAAGAAATCTTAACAGCTTACACTTTAAACGCTGCACATGTGCTTGGAATTGAAAATGGAAAAATAGAGCCGGGATTTCAATGTGATATTGCCCTTTGGAACACAAATGAATTTTTGGATATTCCCTATATGTTTGATCAAAACTTTCTAAGAGGTATTATAATCAACGGAAAGGTGACTATGTATGAAGTTTTTTAAACGTGCAGACATTGTTTTAATCCTTATAATAGCCCTTTTTTCCGTAATATTTTTTCCAAAAGTTAGTAAAAATTCCATTTTCGTGGTAAAAGTTAACGGGGAACTCTATTTAAAACTAACAAAACCCGGAGCATACAAAATAAAAGATAACAATGGAAAAGTCCTTTCAATTGTACACTTTGACGGCGAAAAAGCTTGGATAACAGATTCAACTTGTCCTTTAAAGATTTGCGAAAAAACTGGTAAAATAGACAAAGGAGGAAAAATAATTTGTGTTCCAAACAAGATAGTCGTAGAATCGAAAGAACAAGAATTACAAACCTGGTAATATACGCCCTTTTGGTGTCAATATCTTCCGTAATGTTTGTTATAGAAAAATACATTCCATATCCTGTACCTGCTGGAAAATGGGGGTTTTCCAATTTTGTAATATTATACACCGTATTAAACATTGGCTTTAAAGGTGGAGTGTTAGTAGGCACTTTAAAAACATTAATTGGAAGTATATTTACCGGAACAATATTTACCCCTCCTTTCTTTATGGGCTTTTTTGGTATAATCGCAGCTGTGACCTTTCAATGGTTATTTTCAAAATTAAATTTTTTTGGATACATTGGAATAAGCGTTATAGGTATGATTGCAAATAACTTTACACAAGTCTTAGTTGGAAGTATAATCATAAGGAGTAACTCTATATTTTCTTTTTTACCACTAATGATTGGACTTGGCATTATTTCTGCAATAATTAATGCCATCCTTGCACAAAAAATGGAGGAGATATTTAATGAATCTAATTTTGGCAACAACATCTCCTAGAAGAATAGACATATTCAAAATGCTAAATATCACGTTCAAAGTGATACCACCAAATATAAACGAAAACATAAATGAAAAAAATCCAGAAGAATTGGTAAAAAAACTTTCACTCACTAAAGCAAAAAGTATTAAAGAAAAAGGTATAATAATTGCAGCAGATACAATTGTCTACTTTAATGGCAAAATTTTTGGAAAACCTAAAGATTACGATGAAGCATACAATATGCTTAAAACCCTTTCAGCAAATTGGCATACAGTATACACTGGAGTAACCATTCTAACAGAAAATGAAACAATCACATTTTGTGAAAAAACAAATGTGAAATTTAAACCTTTAACTGATGAATTGATAAAATACTATATAAATACGTCAAAGCCATTTGATAAAGCAGGTGCATATGGTATCCAAGAGCTTGGTGCTATACTTGTAGAAAAAATAGAGGGGGATTTTTACAACGTTATGGGATTTCCAATTTCAAAAGTCTGGGATATCTTGTGGGATAGGGGGATAATAAATGCTTCCACGGGAAAAACTTCTGGTGGATGGCGCGGAAAAACTTTCTAATTATGAACTAATATCCATTCTAATTAGAACTGGAACAAAAGATAAAAACGTATTTGAACTCTCAAAAAAATTACTCGAATATTTTGACAACAGTCTTCTAAAATTAAGCAAAGCAAGTATAGAAGATTTATGTAATGTAAAAGGACTTGGCAAGGCAAAAGCTGCTACAATATTTGCAGCAATCGAACTCTCAAAAAGACTTTTAAATGAAGAAAGAAAAGGAAAAACATTAAATTCACCTGAATTAGTATACGAATATTGCAAAGATATGAAACAATACGATCAAGAAGTGGTAAGGGTAATAATGCTCAACTCTAAACTTTCAGAAATTACTTCAAAAGATATAACAATCGGACTTATAGACACAAGTCTTGCACATCCCAGGGAAATTTATAGAGAAGCTATTAAAAACTCCGCAGCATACATCATTCTAGTACACAACCACCCATCTGGAGATGTAAAGCCAAGTAAAAATGACAAAGATTTAACTTTTAAAATTAAGGAAGCAGGGGAAATAATAGGTATAAAGTTGCTTGACCATATAATTGTTGGAAATGGATTTTACAGTTTTAAAAAAAATAAATTACTTTAAGGGGTGTCAAAATGGAAAAAGAAGATAAACTAAAAAATATTTTAGAACTCAAAAAAAAATTGGAAAAGGAATTAGTAAAAACTGGGAAAAAGAAAAAAGAAAAGATTAAAAATAATCCTAAAAGCGGCAAAGATATAAAAAAATTAAAAGAAAAACTTATAAAAAAAGCAAACATTTCAAAAGAAGATAGCTACACTATTTTCGATATCAATAAGCAAGATTATGATGCAAGTATTGAAGAAATAATCAACACTTTAAGAAAATTTTCCATCACCGACAAAATATTTCTTGCATTAATAAACATTTTAGAGGGAAATTTCGATGAAGCTAGCAAGTTTTTAAACCAAAATACGGTAATTTCAAAATACAACTTGCTACTTACAAAACTCTATAAAAAGCAAAACATATCAAACGAAATCGTCGAATTTATCAAAAACAATACGCATTCCATATACCCTTATCTATTACTTTTGGAGTATTACATTGCAAATGGATTATCCAAAAACTTTTCAAAAATATTATCTCAACTCTCAAATATAGATAGCTTTTTTAAAATTATCCTCGATGCCTATATGGGGAACCAAATAGATACAAATACCTTAAAAAACATAATTAAAACAAAAGTTTTTCCGTCTCTCACTCTATTTTTCATCAAAAAGAAAAACTTTGAATCAGAAAACACCAAAAGTTTTTGTCTAAACACAAACTACAGTTTAATTGAAGGAAAGATACCACCAAACAGACCATACTGTATAAAATCAGTTTTTGCAAATACCGCCTGGGCACTATTAAATGGCCGTGAAATAAATCTCAATAACCTAAAAAGGTTCGAAAAAACCCCAGAATATAATCTATTTTTTGGTTTCTTCTATTACAACAACAACTTGTTTGAAAAATCAAAGATATTTTTTAGTAAATTTGAAAATCAAGTGGAAAAATACGAAATTAAACTATTTTTTAAGAAAGAAACGTTTGTTGGTTTAAAGCAATTTTATTATATTCCCAGAGGTTATCAAAAAAAATTGAGTGGAAACATATTCGACATTATCCACCAAAATCCAGAGTACGACTTCTACGTTGAATACTTTGATCCAGAAGTTGTTAGGTTATTATTTTCGGAAAAACATTGTAAACTAATATACGGTGATTAATATGAAAAAGATAATATTAATTCTTCAATTGATTTCTATAGTTGCATTTTCAAAATTTTCATTTTTTACCACAAACTATATCGAAAATTTAGAAAATGGGTTACAAATAAACCTAAGTTATGCGTTTGGAAACTGGCAGAAAAGTTATATTCTAAAAGGCGATGGACCTGGAAGGGCTTTAAATCCTGCAGAAAGCGGATTCTATATCTTTGAAAAAATCCCTCCCTATCTAAATTTTGAGATTTTATTTCAAAATAATAATTTTGTGCTCTATACCAATGTACCATTTTCCAAAGAAACAACTGTAAAAATTAAAGATCCTTTCTTAAATTTTTCATTTACATCTTTTGATATGAACGGGCCTGAAAACTTTTTACTTGGATATCTAAAAAAAGATCTATTTATAGGCATCGGAAGATATCCCATTAAATGGGGGGATTCAAAATATCCCATTACAATATCAGATACTACTTTCCAAGATAATCTTACAATTTCAAAAAAATTTGAAAATTTCACTTATACTTACCATTTTATTTCTTCTTTTCCACTTCTAACAAAAGAAGAAAAGCACATTCAAGAAAACTACTACGAAAAACACACACCAAACTTATATTTTTTTGAACCATTTAAAACTATTGTCGCACACAGATTTGAGTTCTTCTTAGATGATTTTAGAATAGCAATAGGTGAGTTAAACGTAGTAGGTGGAAAAGCACCAGATTTAATTGATTTAAATCCACTAATGTTTTTTCACAACACATATGGCGAAGGCTATTCAAACGTCTTATCATCTGTAGATTTTTCGTATAGTTTTAAAAACCTTAAAATATTTGGAGAATTTGCACTTGACGACTATATAACCCCAACAGAAACAGAAGATTACAAACCCAATGCATACGGATATAATTTAGGTATTGAATTTAATCTTGATAATTTTAATATTTGGTTTGAATACGATTTTACAAGCGAGTGGATGTATATTACAAATTACCTTCCGTATTTAAGGATAAACGTAAGACATTTTTATCTTGATAACAATAACAGTCCTGGGAGGGCACTTGCAGATTTTCCACTTGGATTCAGATATGGTCCAGACGCAACAATGGTCTCCATGGGTGGAAATTACAAAATAGAAAATTTAAAAATTTCATTTACATATAATTTTCTTGTCAAAGGTACGGTAAATGATGATGGAAAAATAAGATGGAAGTGGTTTTGGGATGCATGGAATGAAAATGTGTCACCACAAGGTATAAAAATAGAAAAATCAACTGATTTGATGTATAATATTATTGACCTTTTAGTTGTATACAACTTTTTTAAATTTAACATCTTTAAAGTAAACGACAATATACTATTTATTTTTAGTACAGAGGTGAAAATATAATGTTTACAGTGGCATTTTATGTATTAAATATACTAATCTCTTTGATAATAGTACTCTATGGAAAATACAAAAATGAAAAGAGAACAAATTACCTTCACGAAAATAGAAATCCAGATTACAATCCGCTAGTTTCTGTTATAATCCCATGCTATAACGAAGAGGAGGTAATTGAGAACACAATAAAAACTGTAGCAGACAGTAGCTACAAGAATATTGAAATAATAGTGATAGATGATAATTCTAAGGACAAGACATATGAGCTTGCAAAAAAACTCGAAACAAAATACAAAAATTTAAAAGTTATAAAAAAGAAGGGAGAAAAAGGAAAACCACAATCTATAAACGAAGCAATGAAAATCGCAAAAGGTGATATTATACTATTCATAGACGCTGATGCAAGAATTCCAAAAAATTACATTTCATCCCATATCTTTTGCTTTTCAAATCCAAAAGTGGAAATGATCTTTACAAACTTCGAAGCATACAATTTCAAATTTAAACCCGTATTCATTATTCAAGAAATTTATTTCAATTTTGTAAAAACTATTTTCTATTCAAATATAATAGTTAGAATGATATTTATGGGAAATGGTGTCTTCTTTAAAAGAAGTCTTCTTGAAAAAATACTTCCTATTGATCCGAAAACATTAGTTGATGACTTTAGCATGGCCACAAAATTGTCAAAACTAAAAGTAAAAGAATATTATTCTACTTATCCCTATATAAATATCCAATTTGCAACAAATTTCAAAGATTTATGGAAACAACATAAAAGATGGTATATAGGTGGATTTAGAGAAATGTTTCAACGTATAAAAGAGGGAAATTTTTCATTTTTATTCTATTACATGTTGGTAGGATTTATAATTTTCTTACCATTTATATCCATAGTATTAGATATGTTTTTTCACATTGGAATGTTAAAATTTGTTCTAGGATTAATAATTTCAGTATTTATTTTGATGTGGGTTAGTTCTCTTGATAGTAGACAATTTGGTTTTTTCTCACTTGTTTATTCTTTCTTTTACGTACCCATTTTAATGATTTTCGAACTCTTAGTGCTAATTTACAGTTATATTATAGGTCCGTTTAATAAAAAAATTCAGTGGTATAAAGTAAAGAGGGAAAAACTTTAATGAAACTTATGAAAATTTCTGTTGTAATTCCCGTTTTAAACGAAGAAACAAGCCTTGAAAACACGTTAAAAAGCATCAAAAATCAAACGTATAAGAATTTTGAAATTATAGTTGTAGATAACGGAAGTACAGATAAATCCGTAGTGATTGCGAAAAAATACACACAAAATGTACTTTTTGAGAAAAAAAAGGGCCCAATAAATGCAATAGTAAAAGGGTTCAAATATGCAGCTGGAGATATATTGATAACATGCGATGCAGACTCTATATATCCAAAAGATTATTTTGAAAAAATTGTAAAAAAATTCAAAAAGAAGAAAAATCTTTGTGCAATCTATGGACCTTTTCTATTTATCGAAAACAACAAATTCTCAAACTTTTTTGTGTGGCTCTTTTACATAACATCAGATTTTCTTTCAAAAATATTCACAAAGACATATATAGTAGGTGCCGCTAACTTTGCAATAAAAAAAGAGTGCTATCTAAAGTCAGGTGGATACGATACCACAAATAATTTAGCATCAAAAGATTTTCGTCTTGCAAAAAAATTATCCAACCTTGGTAAGGTCTCATTTTCTCCTTTTCTTCTAGTTCTAACATCGAATAGAAGATTTAAAAAAGAAGGATTATTAAAAAGCTTAAAAAAAGCTTTTGATTTATGGGCAGATGTGGCTTTCAATATCAACAAGATAACCTACAGCACTTATTACACAAAAGAATATTACAGGAGGAAGAATGAAAAAGAAAAATAAAATTATTATAGGAATTATTTTATCCATTATTATATCCGGAGTTATCTTGCTCTTTTACAGTTTTTCATTAAACAAAAACATAATAAAAACGATATTTTTTTCGATTAATTACAAAGAATTTTTATGTGCAATTATTCTCGTATTACTGAGCTTTATACTAGACGGCATTAAGCATTATATTGTTTTTAAAACCTTAAATCAAAAAATAAACTTAATATCTTCGATAAACTCATGTTTTGTTACGGGATATTTCTCATCAGTTACACCTTTTTCAATGGGTGGTCAACCTTTTCAAATATACTACTTAAACAAGCATGGGGTTGATTCAGCATATGCTACACAGATCGTATTTCTAAGACTATTTGAAATGATCTCATTAATGTTCTTTATTGATTTAAACTATATTGTTTTTTTATCTAATAAAATTTACGGTATTTCAAATAAAATTATATTTTTAGGATTAATACTGACACTTGCATCCTCAATTGCAATACTTTTTGGAATAGTTTTTCCAAAAACATTTATAAAACTTCTACATACTTTTAAGAAGTGGAATTTTCTTTCAAAAATAGTTAATTTTGAAAGACTGGAAAATTGGTTTCACAAGCTTGATATGGTAATAAAAAAAATATTTAACGAACATAAAAAGTTAATATTAGTGGACTTTATAATGATGTTTTTACTATTAATTTTTCAAAGTTATGTTTTTTACTACTCCATATCAATATTTACAAATATGAATTTAAGCTTTTTTAAGTTTTTTTCCATAACAAACATAGTAAACGCTGTGGCATTTTTGGTTCCAACACCTGGTGCTAGTGGAAGCTTTGAAATAGTGTATACCAATGTTTTATCCGAATTTGCTACAGATAAAGAAGCTATTATTAAAGGCGTATTATTTTATAGATTCCTCTCATATTACCTTCTAATAATAATAGGAACAATTATTTTAATACCTTTAATAAAAAAGAAAACAAACTAATTTTTATTCACTCCATTTAAGAAAATAAACACACTTACAAACCATGAAACTACCAATCCTATTACAACAAGTTCACCGAATTCCTTTAACAATTCGCCTTGTGCAAGCAGAAAACTACCAAACGCTATAACAGTAGTTAAAACAGATACAGTAACGGCTTTTTCCGTTTTCATTATGCTTTCCTTCCCATAAAAAACACTGTGAGACAAATGAACCATACTATCCACACCAATTCCTAAGAAAATGGGAATAATAAGTAAATTCAAAAACGTCAATTCTATTTTAAAAATCAAATATCCTATTCCAATTGTAGACAAAATGGATAATATAACATAAAAAGTTATTTTTAATGATTTTTTTAAACTTTTTTGATCAACAAACAATGTAAATATAATAGCCAAAAAGACAAAGTACACCGCATTTTTTGTAGAATCAACTAAATATACCATAACTTTGTAAAATAATGCAGGATATCCAAAAACCTTTTCACTTTTTAACTCGTTATCAAATATTTTCCTTAAATTGTTATTTTCCCACAAATTGAGCTTTTCTTTTGCATACAATAAAAAGTATCTGTTACCATTTGTATCGTAAAAAAACAACGCTGGAATATCCTTTTCTATACTAGAAACAACATCTTCAAACGTTTTTGCAGATTGCAAAAGTCCCAAAGTTTCAATTAAACTATTGTACAAACCATACTTCTTAAAGACTATATCAAGTATAGGCTCACTAACTATCTGGTTTATCTTCCAATAAAATGCCGGACTTATTTCTTTTAACCTCTCAGGATCATTCATAAATGATAAAATGGAAAATGTGTTAGAAAAATATCTTGAATTTTCTATCTTTTTCTTTATGTTCTTCAACGATTCAAAATCTCTTGCACCCAGCACTATCTGACCTATTCCAAATTCTCCAAACTTTTCCTCTGCAAGTTTTAAAGCTATGTTAAATTCTGAGTTTTTGGGGACAAGTCCGGGAGGAGTATACGAAAAGTTTTTAAAGGCAAAATATGCTCCAAAACTCGTAACAATAACCACACCCCAAACAAAAAAAGTTATAGGTTTAAACCTTCTTGTTAATTCCAAAAATTTGGAAAAATACTCTTTTTTTGGAACTTTAATTCTGTCAAAGAATCTCGAATACAGCGCAGGAATTAAAAAATTCATAAACGTATAAAATACCAATACACCTATTCCGGAAGAAATACCCATTTCTTTTAGTGGACGAGACGGACTTAATGCAAGCGCAAATAAAGAAATAGAAGTTGTAATTGCAGAAATAAACGAAGGTATAAAATTTTCTTTAATAGCTTCAATTATACTTTGCGATGATTTCCCATACAATCTTAAATTTTCATGAATTTTAGCGGTTATATGTATTCCATAATCTATACCAAGTCCCAATAACATTGCATTAACAAAGGATGTAACTATATTTATCTCTTTAAACAAAAACACAATTATCCCCAAACTCGTTCCCATAGCAAGAATCATAACGTATAACAAAAAAAACATAGTACTTGTGCTCCCATACGAAATTAAAAGCAAAATGGAAATCCCTACTAAAGATACCAAAGTAGTAATTTGAAAATCCTTTGACACTTGTAAATTGCCCGTATAATTACTCATTGCTGAACCACTAAAGAGTACATTCACACCAAACTTTTCAGATATATCATCGGCAATTTTCTTTAACTTGGGGATTGCCACACTTAAAAATTTAACATCCGTTACAGGTTTAACCATTGAGAAATTCATTAACATTAGAGTTTTATCATCGGAAATAAGATAATATTTTTTTATTCCACTTCTTGAAAAAAAATCATCTGCAAAATTAGATACCGCAGAAATTGCACTTCCTAAATTTCTCCAAAATCTAAAATCAATCACAGAACGTGGTTCTACATTTACAACTGCATTGTAATAACCAATTATACTGTCAATACTGTTCTCATCCACGGTAAAAATCCCATATTTTATAAGATTTTCCGGATTGTCAAATGCCTCTGCTTTTAAAATGTAACTTGTCTTTTCAAATTTATCTTTCATTTCATATGCAAGTTTACCGGCATTTACACCATTATTTAATTCAATGACTATCAACAAAGTGTTTGAAATCACCTTTTCTTTTGTAAACTTAACTAAATCTTGAAACTCCTTTATATTTTTTGGTGCAAGTTCTGTAAGTTCTGCATTCACCTTTAAATTTATAAGACTATACACGCCAAGAAATAATCCAAAAACCGAAAAAACAATTATTATCAACCTTGAATGATTTATTAAAAACTTTCCAAGGCGTTCTATCAATCATCTCACCCCCATAATAAACACATAGAACGCAAAAAGCCTTAAAATTGCAACTTTTTTTCTACTTTCAAAATCTAATTTTCTAAAATTTGAAATCAAAAAACAAAAAAGAAAAGAAAATCTAGAATCTACGGAGATATGGAAGAACACATTTATTAAAAATATTAGGTAAACAAAAACCGGAACAAATGCATAAAACCAAAAACGGGATAATTCATTAAAAAGAAAGTTTTTTCCATCTAAAGAAGCAATTATACTAAAGACGAGAAAATATATCGCAAAAAATCCCAAAACAAAAGAAGATAGTGTAAATTTTTCAACATGTAATACAAATGAAGAAAGCACATACACAACCAAAAATTCAAAAAAAACCAATATACTTCTAATCATATTTAACAACCCCATATTTTTTCAAAAGTTCTTCTTCAATCTTATTTTTTACATCAAAATTCACACTTTCACCCTTTAACACTTTGATAACTGCTTCTCCAAAGGATAAATTACTTTCACCTTTTCTTATATGTGGAACATAGTAAAACACAAATCTATCGTAAATTAAAGCCTCAAAAAATATACTCCCCCACCAATATTTCCTTAACACATATTTTTTTCTATAATCTACTTTAAAGATTTTAAAATAATATTCCACGCTATCCAAAACTTTTTTACTTTCAACTAAAAAAGGGGAATCACCGTATATCAAGTTTTCGGAAAGTATTTTTTGCATTATTAACATGTTTTTAAATTTTCTTACATAATCAAAGTAAGGATTAACAAATAAGACAAAAGGTGGAGATTGTATTTCTACAATCTCCGAATTTAAGTTCTTTACAACCAAAAAAGAAAGTAAAACAACAACATTAACAAGCAAAATTAAAAGCGAAATAAATGCAATTCTCATTTTTGTTCAAGAAAGTACTGTATTGCCCTCTTAATATAAGGATCATCTATATCCACCTTGGTAAACTCTTTTGTATAATCCACCACTTCTTCTTTGTGTTCTAACCTTGTCGCTTCATCGGTTATATATATATTAGGTTCAATTCCCACTCTATGAATATCTTTTCCGCTTGGTGTTTTGTAGTGTGCTATCGTAATAAACGCAACGCCGCCATTGCTTAATGGGAAGCCCTGTTGAACTGATCCTTTACCAAATGTCTTTTTCCCAATTACAACCGCTCTATTATTTTCTTTAAGTGCACCTGTTACTATTTCAGATGCCGATGCTGAACCTCCATTAACCAATACAACCATAGGTACTCTTGGGAAATTATTACCTTCACTCAAATATCTTTCAATTTTTCCAACCCTTGGTTCAACCGTCACAATTAACTTTTCTTTATCTAAGAACATACTTGCAACATCTATCGCACTATCCAAGTAACCTCCAGGATTATCCCTTAAATCTAGTATTAAAGCTGTAACTCCCTTATCATATATCTTTTTCAAAGCCTCTTCTAACTTTTTAGAAGAAGGTTGATTAAATTGCGTAAGTCTTACATAACCTATTCTTCCCATCTCTGTTTCAACAAATCCATACTTTACAGGAGTAATTTTTATTATCTCTCTAACAATATCAAATTCTAAAACTTCTTCTCCTCTCAACACTGTAAGCTTTACCTTGGTGCCTGGCTCTCCTCTCATCATATTAACTGCATCCATGTATGAAACGTCCTTTACAGGCGTTCCATCTATACTAATAATTAAATCACCTGACTTTAAACCAACTCTCCACGCAGGAGTACCATACATCGGACTAATTATTTTTATCGCCATGGATTTTGGATCATAAGTAACTTCTATCCCCAAGCCTCCATACTCACCTTTATTCTCAATTTCTCTTTCTTTGTAAACTTCACTGTTGTAATAATAACTAAAATCATCCCCCAATCCCTTTATCAATCCATCAATACCTAAATCAATTACTTTGTTCACATCTACGTTGTTCATATCGTAATAATAATTTAAAATATAATACAAAGTTTCGGCAAGAGGTGTTAAACGTTCTTGAAACGTCTTTTCAGTTGCTCCACTTAAAAAAATAGAACCTATAAACAAACCAATAAGAACAAGGGTAATTGTAATATAATTTTTCTTATTCACCAAAAACACCTCCCATTTTTCTCAAAACCTTAGTTGCAAAAACAAGGTAAGTAGTATGTGCCACCATCCTATCAAAAGGCCTTAGCCTCTCCGGATTTGGTTTAAACCTTCTCATTAAATTTTCCCATACTTCAACATCTATAAAAGGATATTCATACAACCTTTCGAGAACTTGTTGGACTTGATTGGTTGTAGGGCAAATTATACCTATCTTTCCTCCACCTTTTAGTGCTTGCCAACATTGCTGGATATAGTTATATGGATCGGGAACATCTAACAACAAAGCATCTATATTCATTTCGTCAAATCCTTGAGCAATATCTCGTAACTTTAACTCAACAAATTTATCCAAGTTCCAGCCTTCCAAATTTTTCTTTGCAAGGTTATAAAAATCCTCTCTTCTTTCATAACCGTAAACCTTTCCTTTGTTTCCCACAATCCTTGCAAAAGCACCACACATTGCGCCACTTCCAACACCAGTGTCTATAACTCTACTACCAGGTTTTATATCCAATTTGAATAATATGTAGGATGCATCTTTAGGATAAACTATTTGCGTTCTCCTCTTCATATTAAATATCAAATCTATATATGTAGGGGGTAATATATAAAAGGTCCTTTCCTTTTTTCCAAAAGAAATGAGATCTCCATATTCTTTTCCTATCAAATCATCCATATTAACATGTCCTAAATGTGTACCTTTTTTCTTTCCCTTTTCCACCGTTATAATAATCTTACTACCATCTTCCCCGTATAATAAGACTTTATCTCCTTCTTTAACCAAGACTTTTCCTCCTCTTTAAAACCTATATCCTATTTCAATAGGTATCGTTTGAATTTTTTCCGCTTTTACGTACAAAACAGAATAAGAAAATGAGACAAAAAAGTTTTTAAAATAATACCTTACTCCTGCTAAAACCACATATCCAAGTGAATCAAGGGAAAAACCAAGTATCGCTCCACCTTTTCCGTATATAGCAAATTCTCCAAAGGAAGTTTTTCTAATGTATTTTCCATAATTTTCAAATGAAAAACTATTCATCAGACATTGCATAGAAAAACCAAATTCCGTATTGTTGTTCATAGAAATAGGAAAACCAATACCTATTGAATAAAAGCTATTATCAGTTCCATCGAATGTAAAATTCCAACTTCCATAAAACTCAATTGCAAACAAAGATATAGAAACTATCATTAATAAAATAACTGTTTTTTTCATAATTTATCCCCCTATTTCGTTTTTCAACTGATTTAATTTTTCTAAATCAATGTACAACCTTTCCAATGTCTTATCCCCAACCTTTATCTTTATTGATGACTTCGTAATAGTTGGAAGTTCCCTTATTCTCACACTAAATTTACCCAAAGCATCAAATAACTTAGCCAAAGCAGGCTTCGTCAAAGTTGTTTCAGGTCTAAATATTTTCACCACATTATCTAATGTAAAATAATCAAACAATTTCAAACCTCTAGAAGTCATTCTTTGCAAAAACTCTCCAAAATTTGTAGAATTAAATCCATATTTCTTAGAAAGTTCCAATACTCTCCCTGATTCCAATATTGCATAATAACTATACACTGCATTTGTATTAAACATATCTTTCAAGATTTCCAAGGATAACACTGGACTTGAAAAATTTATCTCTTTGCTAAATTCAGGGTGATACATGTGATTTTTTACCTTAATTATATTCACCATCCTCATGGTTTTATCCACCACTATATAATAACCTTCACTATTTTCTTTATCAATAAACAAATATTGAGTTTTTGTTTCACCATTAAACTCTGGACTATTTTTCACGGTAAATACTTTCCAAAAGAAAAATCCAAAAATAACCAACAATACAAAGACTATCAAAAGCGTAATCCAAATTCCCACTGAATTTCTCCTTCTCCTTCTCATTTTAATCCTCCTTTTCTTTTACTTATCAAATAATTCCAACATTCAACACTCTCCTTTAAAATGAACAAATTTCTAGAAAGTGCATACATTATCTTATTTTTCATAACTTCAAAAAAAGCCATATTCAAATCTTTATAGGCAACTTCTCTTAAATAAGAAACCTTTGGATAATTTCTTGTCTCTTCCAATGAATCTGCAAGAAAAAGCAGTTTCCCATACACTCCAAAACTTTTAAATCCGGAAGTATGATATCTAACGGCGTTTAAAATATCTTCATCAACAATTCTAAATCTAAATTTAATGTATTCTGCGGCAATCTTCCCGTGTAACAAAATAGGATGCATCCTGTCTTCTAAAGTTATATCTATTCCATACGCCTTTGACATTTTTAACAATTTTTCCTCTGGTAAATCTCTGAACACATCGTGAATATAACCCAAGAATTCTGCAATCCTTGTATCTAATCCATGTATTTTCGCAAGGGTAGAGGCAAATTTTGCCGTTCCTAATACATGCGGTAACCTTTCTTTATTTACCAAAATTTGCACTATTTTATTTACCTCATCCAAATCGTAATTCGTTATCAATCATACACCTCCTTGTAAACATTTTCAACCGTGTATTTTCTCTCCAAATATTCTATCAGAGACTCTTGAGTTCTAAAGGTAGACGACTTATCTAAACTAACAAATGCTATTCCTAAGGTTAAAATTTCTTTTGAATTTTGATT
This sequence comes from Thermosipho sp. 1074, assembly GCF_001999655.1. Lineage (NCBI taxonomy): Bacteria > Thermotogati > Thermotogota > Thermotogae > Thermotogales > Fervidobacteriaceae > Thermosipho > Thermosipho sp. 1074. The sequence continues at coordinate 143,311 of NZ_LBEX01000004.1, forward strand.
AGCCAATTCAATTGCAGAAATATTATACTTTGACCTTATTTCACTAAGAAGTCTTTTAACAATAGAGCGCTTTTCCTTTAGAGAATTTATGCCAAAAAGTTTTATATCAATTTCCAAAAAACTTACCGGCATTTTACAACTCCTCGACTGTAAAATTATTATTTGTATAGATACAAATTTCACTCGCAATTTTTATAGACTCAAGCGCAATTTCCTTAGCTGACAAATCCGTATGTCTTAAAAGAGCCCTTCCCGCAGCCATGGCATAAGGTGAACCAGAACCTATAGAAGCAATATCATCTTCTGGTTGAATTACCTCCCCTGTACCAGAAATTATAAAGGTATATTTTTTATCAGCAACTAAAAGTAGAGCTTCTAATCTTCGTAGCACCCTATCAGTTCTCCAGTCCTTCGCAAGTTCCACTGCTGCTTTTAATAAATTTCCTCCCCATTCTCTATACTTTGTCTCAAATCTATCAAAAAGTGCCATTGCATCCGCCACTGATCCTGCAAATCCCGCTAAAACATTTCCATCACCCATTTTCCTCACTTTCTTTGCATTTCCCTTCATTATAGTACTTCCATACGTAACCTGTCCATCTGATACCATCACTACAGAATCACCTTTTCTTACACATACCACCGTTGTAGATCTCCACCTCATAACTGCACCTCCATACCGGCTTTCTTTAATCTATTCATCACCGAAAATAATATTCCTTTTTCTTCAAGTTTTTCAACATATGCAACATTAAATTTAGTTTTATCAAATTCCCTCAAAATCCTAAACAAATTTTGAGCTATCGTGTATGGATTTTCAAGGGTTCCCAATACAATTACCCTATCACGTGGATAAAAATCTTTATGATCCACTGGACATAAAATAACACCATTTTCTTTCTCCACAAACTTTTTTATCTTTTCTCTAATACTCAAACCAAAAATATAAACGGGCTTTTCAGGAGCATAATGTCTATACTTCATACCAGGAGCCTTCGGGTTTGTAACAGCCCTTGCATCTCTAACAAAATCAGGTACAACAATTTCTCCAAAAATCTCTTCTAACTTTTCGATTGTAACAGGCCCAGGTCTCAAAATCACAGGTCTATCCCCAGTAAGATCTATTATCGTTGATTCAATTCCAAATGGTGTTTCTCCTGCATCAATTATACATTCTACTCTCCCGTATAAATCCTCAATAACGGCATTCGCATCGGTAGGGCTGGGTTTTCCCGAAAGGTTTGCACTAGGTGCGGCAATTGGCCCAGCACATAAACAAAGTTTCTCAGCAACAGGATGTGCGGGAATTCTAATTCCCACTGTTTCAAGTCCAGCAGTTACATTATCTGGAAGCTGCATCCTTTTTTTTACAACAAAAGTAATAGGTCCAGGAGTTATATCCTCAATTATAGTCCTATATTTTTCGTCTACTTTTCCTATTTTATACAACATATCAACAGAATTAACATGAACTATTAAAGGATTATCTTTTGCACGTCCCTTAACTTCAAAAATTCTATCAACTGCCTTTTCATTAAAAACACTTGCTCCCAAACCATAGACTGTCTCAGTTGGAAAGGCAACTAACCCTCCTGTTCTAATCACCTTACAAGGATATGAAATGTTTATTTCAACCGATGATTCTATCTTTAAGACTTTAGTTTCCACTTTTTCTCCTCCACAAAAAGTTAAAAACTTCTAAATACTTCTTAGTTAAAGTTTTTGAAATATAACATATTTCGTAGTTTCTATTTAAACCATTTCTAGTAAAATTTGCAGAACCCAAAAAAACGTAATTATCCACTATCACAAACTTATGATGCAACATTCTATCTTTAATAATCTTTATAAACCTGTACGGATAATCAAAAAGTGCATACCTTTCAAACCAACTATCTGTAATTATTTTCACATCCACACCTTTTGATTCTTTATACTTCAACATTGCCAAAACATTTGGATTAGTAAACGCATACACACACAAATATATCCTTTTTCTTGCACCTTGCATTAATTTTAACAAAATTCTTTCCACATCATCGTATCCTACCACCAAAAAATCATCTAAACTAATTATAACCCCTTCATTCCAAAGTTTCAAAAATAATTTTTTAAACTCAATAACATAATTATCAAAAAACAACATATCGTTAAATCCTTCAACCAAGCCACTTTCGGTAAAATTTGCAGAACCAAACAAAACTCCATTTTCATTTACCATAAACTTTGCATGGTGCAAGGAACTTTCATAATCTTTCAACACTGGACTCTCTAACTTTGCATTCGGTACTTCCAAAATCACCCTTACATCTACACCTTTTTTATACAATTTGTTTATTGCATCTATCACTTCATTTTTATCTATACTAAACGATGAAATGTACAAAAATTGCCTTGAATTGTTTACAAAATTAACCACTACATCTGTTAAATCACAAAATTCCGTAAAATACACTTCTACTGACAAGACAACAATGGTGAAAAGTAAAAACACCAAACTACTTAGTTTCATCTTTCCCAACCTTCAAAAGTGCAAGGAACGCCTCTTGCGGAATAGAAACATTACCAATCTCTCTTAATCTCTTCTTTCCTTCCTTTTGTTTCTGCAAAAGTTTCATTTTTCTTGTTACATCTCCACCATAACACTTGGCAAGCACATCTTTTCTCAAAGCCTTTATAGTTGATCTAGCAATTATCCTTCCTCCCGCTTTAGCTTGTATTGGAATCTCAAATTGATGTTGAGGAATAAGCTCTGCAAGTTTATCCACTAATTTTCTTGCAGTGGCATATGCTTTATCTTTATGAGCAATTATCGATAAAGCATCAACAGGTTCTTTATTCACCAAAACAGTAACCTTTACAAGTTCACTCTTTCTATACCCAATAAGTTCATAATCCATTGATGCATAACCTCTACTTAAAGCCTTCATTTTATCAAAAAAGTCGAAAATAATCTCCGATAGCGGTACCTCAAAATTTAAAACCACCCTCTCAAACCCCGCATTCTCCGTACTTATCATAGTACCTCTTTTTTCATTTTGGACTAGATTCATTAATTTCCCCAAATATTCAGGAGGCGTAATTATAGAAAGTTTTACGTATGGTTCATAAACCTCTTGAATTTCCGATTCATTTGGGAACTTTGCAGGATCGTTAATTATCAATTCTTCACCGTTTTTCAAAATTACTTTATACTCAACATTTGGAGCAGTCAAAATCACCGTCATTTCAAATTCTCTTTCCAACCTTTCCTTTACCACATCCATATGTAAAAGTCCCAAAAAACCACACCTAAACCCAAATCCCAACGCCGGAGAATGATCTGGGAAAAAAGTTAAGGCTGAATCGTTTAATTTTAACTTTTCGAGGGCTTTCCTCAGTTCTTCATAGTACTCTGGAACACCTGGATACATTCCGGCAAAAACCATGGGTTTTACCTCTTTATATCCAGAAAGAGGTGTATTTACAGGATCATTTGCATTTGTAATAGTGTCTCCTATCTTTGCAAGTGAGACCTCTTTTATACCAGCAATAACATATCCAACATCTCCTGCTTCTAACTTATCTATTGGAGTCATTTCCGGGGTAAAAACTCCAACTTCCACAACTTCGTATACTTGCTTGTTTGAATAAGTCATTATCTTATCACCCTTTTTTACTTCACCATCAAAGACTCTAATATACGTAATTACCCCTCTGTATTTATCATACTTTGCATCAAATATAAGTGCAGAAAGTTTTCCATTATGATTTCCAGAAGGTGCAGGTACTTTCTCTATTATTGCTTCTAAAACCTCTTCAACACCTATCCCTTCTTTTGCACTTATCTTTAATATCTCATCACTTGGAATACCTATTAAATCTTCTATCTCTTGCTCTGTTTCGGGAATATTCGCATTTGGCAGATCAATTTTGTTAATAACAGGGATTATTTCCAAATCGTGCTCTACCGCCTTGTAAGCGTTTGCCACAGTTTGGGCCTGCACGCCTTGAGATGCATCAACAAGCAAAATAGCTCCTTCAACCGCTGCAAGGCTTCTATCCACCTCATATGTAAAATCCACATGTCCTGGAGTATCCACTATATTTATTTCGTAAACTTCTCCATCTTTCTTTGATTTGTAGAAAACCCTTAAAGGATGCGATTTTATTGTTATCCCACGTTCCCTTTCTATATCCATACTATCCAAAAATTGATCCCTCATCTTTCTCTCATCAACAGCACCGGTGAGCTCTAAAATCCTATCACTTAATGTAGTTTTTCCATGATCTATATGTGCTATTATACTTATGTTTCTAACGTTTTTCACTCTTTCCCTCCTTTAGCTGCATTACAAGTTGCTTAAAATATTCCCCTCGCTCCTCAAAATTTTTAAATGCATCAAAACTTGCACCGCCAGGACTTAACATAACTACTTCACCTGGTTGGGCAATTTCAACCAATTTATTTAACGCTTCACTAATCGTGTTTACCCTAAAATAGTTTATTCCATTAAAATATGGTATCAGATCATCGGCAATGGGGCCCACAAGCGCAACAGTCTTCACCTTTTCTTTTATTATTTTAGAAAGAAAAGTGTAATCTTCATTTTTGCCTATACCTGCCATAATTAGGTGCAAGTTGTTATCAAAATTCTCAATAGCCCTAATAACGGCAATTGCATTGGTTGCTTTAGAATCATTAAAAAACTTCACACCATCTATTTCCGTAATATATTCCATTCTATGCGGTAATTTTTCAAAATCTTCCAAAAATTCAAACTGAAATTTAAATCCCATAGTTTCAACTATAGCTTTTGCAGCAGCTACATTTTCAACTGTCTGCTTATATCTAAGGTGTACCGGCAAATCTTCCATTTTGAAACTAAACTCAAATGGAATTTTTTGCGCATTAACCCTATACAAATTATCTAAAATGTACTTATCATTTGGGTTGTACACAAAATAATCCCTTTCACTTTGAAACTTTGCAATCTTAAATTTTGAAGAAATGTAATGCTCCATATTTGGATGCCAATTCAAATGATTTGGGTATATATTCAATATAGAAGCAACGTCTGGCTTAAAGTACTTTGCCCAGAATAATTGAAAACTACTTACTTCTAAAACCAAATAATCTGCCATTAAATTATCATTTAAAAGTTTAGCTACAGGTATACCGATATTACCAGCAAGCAGAGTCCTCTTGTATTTATTTAATACATGGTATATCATGGAAACCGTAGTACTCTTCCCAACAGATCCCGTTACCGCTATAATAAATGGATGCCATCCTATTTTTTCAAATTCCTTTTGGCAAAAGGAGATCTCCGTATCCACCTCTATTCCCAAATCCATTGCCTTTCTTATTACAACATTATCAAAGTGAACACCGGGGCTCACTATTAATTTATCGCAATTTAATATATTCTCAGTATGAGCATTTTCCTCAAAAGGCACTTTATTTTCAATTAAAAAATTTCTATCGGACTTGCTTAATTTTTTTCCTTCGCTTACAAAAACTTCCTCACCTTTTTTAAGCAAATACTTTAAAATTTCCCTGTTACTTATTCCAAATCCCATTAGCGAATATTTCAAACAGATCACCTCTACTTTATTTTAACACATTTACAAACTTCCTCATTTGTTCAAGGCAAAACTCATGTAATTTCTCCCTCTTTTCTTTTTTTCGCATCTTAACATCAACAAGTCCAAAATTTGCATACATGGGCTTTAAATTCTTTGCCGTTATTACATAATCTAAAAGGGCACCTAGCATCGTCTTTTTGGGTAACTTAACCGGCGCTTTCCCTTCCAAAAATCTTGAAATATTTATTCCCACATATATACCCGTTGCTGCAGATTCAACATATCCTTCGACCCCCACAATCTGTCCTGCAAAAAATAGATTCTCATACTTTTTATGTCTTAAATACTCATCTAAAACCTTTGGTGAATCAATATAAGTGTTTCTATGCATTACGCCATATCTCAATATTTCGGCATTTTCAAGACCTGGAATCAATCTAATTACCCTCTCTTGTTCTTTCCACTTTAGTCTAGTTTGAAATCCTACCAAATTGTACATATTACCATTTTCGTCTTCTCTTCTAAGTTGTATAACCGCATATGGCATTTTACCAGTATGCGGATCAATTAATCCCACAGGTTTTAATGGACCAAAAATCAGTGATTTTTCACCACTTTTTGCTATTTCTTCAATTGGTTGGCATCTTTCGAATAATAACTTTCTATCAAAATCCTTCATTTCAATCATTTGAGCATTAACAAGTTCTGTATAAAACCTTTCGTATTCTTCTTTTGTCATAGGACAATTAACATAATCCTTTGTACCTTGACCATATCTATCTGCAAAAAAACATTTGTCAAAGTTTATACTCTCTCCAGAGATAATAGGTGCAACTGCGTCAAAAAAATTTAGAAAACCTCCTGTTAAATTTGAAAGCCAATTTGCAAAAATTCCATCTGTAGTAGGACCTGTTGCAACTACCCATATTTCATCATTTATTTTTATTTCTTCCACTTCTTCTCTAATTATCTCTACGTTATCAAATGAAGTTATTGCATCAGTTATACATTTTGAAAATGCCTCCCTATCTACAGCCAAGGCTTTACCTGCAGGCACCCTATTTTTATACGCACATTCTAAAACCAAAGAATCCAATAACCTCATTTCTGCCTTTAATATTCCTTCGGCATTCTTCAAACTCTCTGATTTTAGGGAATTACTACACACTAACTCTGCAAAATATTCACTCCTATGAACCGGTGAAAATTTCTTCGGTTTTTGTTCAAAAATTCTAACCTTTATACCTTTTTTTAACAACTTCCACGCAACTTCAACTCCTGCAAGGCCTCCTCCTACGATATTAACCACCAAAATATTCACCTTCTTTGATTAATCCACCGTTTTTTGCATCGTAAAATGTCATCTTTTTTTTCCCTGGAAATTGTATATACTTTATCTTTACATATCCACCTTCACAAGATATCAAAGCACCTTCTTTATCTATTGCAACCACTTTACCATACTCTTTAGTATTTTCTTTTATACAATCAACAACACCAAATAACTTTACAAAATTACCGTTAAAATCCACTTTTACACCAGGTAATGGATCATACGCACGAATTTTATCTTTTACCTTACAAAAATGCCTTGAAAAATCTAACACCAAGTCCTCTTTTGATATCTTCGGTGCAAATGAAACTTCTCCTTCTTGAGGAGTAAGATTTAGTGGATAATTCTTTAAGAATTCTACAAGTAACTTCTTACCAACATTCAAAAGCTTTAAATACAATTCTCCAAAAGTTTCAAAATTACCAATATTCACTTTTCCCTTAAGGGCTATGGGCCCATCATCCATACCTTCTCCTATTTTGAAAATAGTAATACCAGTAACTTTTTCCCCGTTTTCCAAAGCCCTTTGTATAGGAGCAGCACCCCTATATTTTGGGAGCAAAGACGCATGTACATTAAAAAACTCCAATGCATCTAAAAATGGAGGTTTTAATAATTTACCATACGCAACAACTACGCCTACATCAGGTTTAAATTCCTCTATAATTTTTAATCCTTCTTTATTCAAACTCTTTGGTTGGAAAACCGGGATATTGTACTTTAATGCTATTTCTTTTACCGGTGTAAAGGAAATCTTCTTTCCCCTTCCCTTTGGTTTATCAGGTTGAGAAATTACGGCAACTATATTAAAACCATTTTCAATTAGATATTCCAAATGAGTTCTTGCAAAATCAGGTGTCCCTAAAAATAGGATTTTCATATGTTCCCTCCTTTTTAATAAAAAAGGATGCTATTTGCATCCTTTAAATCTTTCAAATAGCTCTAAAAATTCTTCGTTTTCCAATTCTTGAGGTCTTCTTTTTAAATCAAATTCTGAAAAACACCCTATATCAGTAATTTTCTTTAAATTGTTGTGCAAAGTCTTCCTCTTTGCTTCAAAACACCTTGAAACAAAATTCCAAAACTCCCCAATATCGTATTTAAAGTCTTTTTTTCTTTTTAAATCCAAAACTACACTATCAACTTTAGGTTGCGGTATAAAATTTCCTTTAGATACATTCAGTAATTTCTTTGCTACGGTAAAATTTTGTACAACAACAGACAAAAAGCTTCTATCTGATCTTGGTGGTGCAAGTAAACGTTCTCCTACCTCCTTTTGCACCATTAACACCGCCCTTGAAAAGCGAGAAAACAAAATTTTTTTTAAAATCATACCTGTTATAGAATAAGGTATATTTGCAACAACCTTAAAATCTTTCGGAAGAATTGAAAGATCAAACTTTAAAAAATCTTGAAAAACTATTTGAATATTATCAAACTTATTAAACCTTTCTAGAATTGGTATCAATCTTTTATCTACTTCAACGGCAATAATCTTTGCACCAGTCAAAACAAGATATTCTGTTAAGGTCCCAGCCCCTGGTCCAATTTCCAAAACTACATCTTTTTCATCAATTTCCGCTTTTTCAACAATCTCTTTTGCTATTTTTTGATTTGTCAAAAAATTCTGTCCCAAACTCTTTAACAGTTTAATGTTGTATTCCCTTAAATAATCTGAAACTTTCAATCTATCAGCTCCACCACTACATGCCCTGGATACTCTATCCTAGTTATATTTCCCATATGGTATGTTATCTTGATACTTTCATCTCTAAAACTCAACTCAAATATCTCACCTTTTTTCTTCAATGATACATTCTCAACAGCATATTCCGTCTTTGAAGGATTAAACAAAAGCTGTGGAATAACTACATTAAAGTAAGGGCTTGGAAAATCCAATATCCTTTTTAAATGTGACAATACAAAATTATTATCCATTATAAATAAATTTTCTTTATTTAAAGTATACGTGTATGAACTTTGCAAAGTTTCAAAAATAAATTTTGCAACTTTACCATTGTACTTACCAATTATCCTTCCCGTATAACTTCCATCAACTGTAAAAGTAACTATGTAATCTTTAAATAAATTGTCAACAAAAACAGTTGTAGAATCTATCGTGTACAACATGCCATAGTCAATAATGGTCTTAGTGGTATATACATCCCCTTTTTCGTTTAACACTGAAGTCCCAAGGAGCGTTTCACCTATTTTTATACTATACATCTCTGAAAATGAAAACAACGAAAACATTAAAAAAGCAAAAAGTAGAAACTTTCTCATTTTATCACCTCTATATTGAAATTATGTTACTAACACAAATAGCAGTTATAGCATTTAGATTTCTTTCTGGATAAACTCCATTACCCGTTTTAAACTTTAGACTTACAGGACACCTTACAAGTTTTTCCAAGTTCTTTGATATTTTATCTCTATAACTTCCTAGTTTAAAATCCGTTATAACTACACAATCGATATTTTCGGGAAAATAACCCTTTTGATTTATAGCATTTAACACCTTCTCTAGCATATACACACTACTTATCCCTTCTGGAACTGTTGTCTCAGGAAATAACACTCCTATATCCTTTTTTAACGATACTCCAAGCAAAGAATCAATTATACTATGTACAATTACATCTCCGTCTGAATGTCCATTTAAACCAAATCCCGCATCTATCTTAATACCACCTAATATTAACTGCCTTCCCTTCACTATCGGATGTGTATCCCATCCCAATCCGCTACAATGCTTCATCTTTGACTTTTTAGTCATACGAATTAACCGATTATTTATTTTCTTTTCCTCTAAAAAGTTCATTGTTTTATACTTATTCAATAAGTTCTCTGTAACATCCACCAGAATTCTTGAGTAATCATGCGAATTTATAAAATTATACAAAAGTTCATATTCAATCGAAATATCCTTTCCAGAAAGAGAAATTATATACACATCATCCACGGTAAAATTTAAAAGTATCTGTCCAATAACAGACGCAAGTTTCATGCCTGTCCCCAATACTTTAAGCCCCAGTATTTTAACCCACTTTTCATATCTATGCCTAAACGCATCTTTAGGTGCATACAACAACACACCTAATACTTCTCCATTTTCCTCACAAACTAACGAATTTTGCATTAAAAACGGAGGTATAGAAAAAAGCAATGCCTTTTTAATTATCTCAAAGGCATTCATCTTAAATAAATAATCAAAATAATCTTTCTTTTCATTGTATATGAATTTTGCACACTCCTCGTAATTTTCTTTGTTTATTTTAACAAAATTCATCCACTCACCTCTACAGTATTTTTAGAAAATACAATATAATAATCAAAAGTCCAGAAAACATCATTGTTGTTATAAATGCCCAAAATATCTCAGAACCAGAAGGCATGTTTAAATTTGCGGGCTTTACAACTTTTACCTTTGGTTTTTGCTTTGTTTTTTCTTTGTTTTTTTCTTTTTCTATAATTATTTGTTCATCAAATAAAATTTTAAAAGTTGGGCTTATTATAAACTTTCCATAAATTTCATTTCCCAAATCTATTTTACACAAATAAAGCGTTCCTTTTCTTGTGGGCACTAGCTCTTTTGAAATTATCTTGCCTTGAAAAGGTAACACCTTTCCATCATCCGAAAAATTCTTAGGAAACGCATTTTTCAATTTTTCTTCAATTTTTCCAAATGTTACAGGAACAACATAAATTGCATCTCCAATATCAAAATTTACAATAGATTCTCCGTTAATAGGATCAATTACTGGGAAAAATTCTGGCAATTCTTTTAAATCCGTACGTTCATACAACTTCCTTATTATCGTTTCCTCGTAGTCTTCTTTTAAATCCATTATATTGTACGCCGAATACTCTTCAAGCGTTAACCCTTCAGCAACAACTTCTATATCAGCCTTTGGAGACCATTCTTCTAAAACATTTGAGAGAATAACTTTTAACAACTCAATATCGTTCTCTTTTACCGATGTTGTTAACTCTATTCCAAGTGCTATTTTTCCCCTTTTGTTAAAGATTGTATTTAAAAACGAGTTAAAAGACAAAGTTAAATCTTCCACCACGGAATCTAGAAGAAGTTCATTTTTCAACTTTTCAAAATTTTCTCTAAAATCCAATATATTGGCTTTTAAATCTACATCATCAAGTCTTTCTGAAAACCTAAGCGGTACCATTAAAAAATCAAATTCAGGCACGTTATTTACTTTTCCAAACAGATATCCCAAAAAAACTTCAGCAGTAGCCTTACTTCTACCTTTTACCTTAACAAAATATAGGTCCATTTAAAAACCCTCCTATATATACTCTCCTGATGGTACATCTTTATTAACTATCTTATCATTTCCCACAACACAATTTTTTCCTATTTGTACTTTGTTTTCTATAACACTATCCATACCTACAACAGTTATTTCAGAGTTATAAATCTTTTTATTTAATTTACTTTCTGAAAAATTACCTACTCCAATCTTTACACCATCCCCAATAAAGACATTTTCCGCAACAATTGCATTCTCAATCACACAATCATCACCTATCTTTACTCTAGACATTATAACGGAATTTTTCACAACAGTTCCTTTTCCTATCTCTACACCTTGTGCAAGTACTGAATTATAAACATCTCCGTAAATTTCACAACCTTCACTGATCAACGAATTTTTTGTTTTGGAATCTTTTGAAATATAAGCCGGTGGCATTTCCTCAGAATGTGTATAAATCCTCCAATTTTCATCATGAATGTTAAACGGTGGAATAGGTCTGGTAAGTTCCAAATTAGATTCCCAATACGAATATATAGTTCCCACATCTTTCCAATATCCTTCAAAAGGAAATGCAAAAATTCTCTCTGTTTCTAAAATCTTTGGGATAATATCTTTCCCAAAATCATGAGAACTATTCTTATCCTTCGAATCTTCTATTAATATCTCTCGAATAAAGTTCCATTGAAATACGTATATACCTAAAGATGCCAATGTAGACTTTGGTACCTTTGGTTTCTCCTGAAACTCCACTATTCTATTTTCCAAATCTGTAACCATGATTCCAAATCTGCTTGCCTCAGAAAGTGGTACTTCCATACAAGCTACGGTGGCTAATGCACTTTTAGCTCGATGATAATCAACAAGCTCATTATAATCCATAGAATATACGTGATCACCAGATAATATTAACACATAATCTGGACTATAACTATCCACAAATTCTATATTACTATACACTGCATCTGCCGTTCCTTTATACCAAACACCGATTTCTTCAGTGGAATACGGTTGGAGTATGGTAACCCCTCCATCCTTCCTATCCAAATCCCATGGTTTTCCTATACCAATATGTCTATTTAACAAATGTGGTTTATATTGCGTTAGCACTCCAATCTTGTATATTCCAGAATTCACACAATTACTTAGTGTAAAATCTATTAATCTATATTTCCCACCGAATTGAACAGCGGGTTTCGCAATTTTTTCAGTTAACACACCTAACCTTGTTCCTTGCCCACCAGCTAAAATTAACGCAACAACATTTTTCACAAATTTCACCCCTAAATCGTTGTTCTCTTTTCCAAAATAACCGGTTCAAAGTCTCCTATAACCTTCTGCCCTTCTCTTATTAAACAATCTTTATCCATTATTGCGTTCTTTACAACAGCCCCTTCTTCAATTACCGTACCTTGCATAATAATGGAATTTTCAACTTTTGCACCAGCCTTAACAATAACTCCCCTAAAAATAACGGAATTTTCTACCATACCTGAAATTATACATCCATCTGCAACTATGGAGTTCTTTACACTTGAATTTGCAGTAAACTTTGCCGGTGGAAAATCTTTTATTTTAGTGTATACCTTACCATTTTCGTAAAAAAGTTCATCTCTAACATTTCTATCACAAACAATATCCATATTTATTTTAAAATACTCTCTTACTCCTTTCTTTATATTTCTCCAATATCCCTTAAAATCATATGCATAAACGTTCAATTCATTAATCCGAGGTAGTATAACATCTAACAACAAATCATTTCCACCGTTTGGAACAGTAGAATATAAAAGTTCCATTAGAAGGTGTTTATTCATAAAATAGACTCCTAAAAACGCCTTCCTACTTGGTGGATTTTCCACCTTTTCGTGAAAGTGAAGTATTCTCATATTATCATCCACAACAACACTTCCGTATTCCCTCATGTCATATGAATCATCTAAATCTTTAGTTACAAGGGTAATATCTGCTCCCTTTGAAAAGTGATAAAGGTATAAATCATTATAATTCATCTTATAAATATGATCACCAGAACCTATAAGCACATAGTCTTCCTCACCACGTCTTAAAATAGTCATATTTTGAAATATTGCATCAGCCGTCCCTTTATACCAATATTCTCCCGAAAAACCTATATACGGTTGTAAAATAAAGAGTCCACCTTTTTTTCTATCCAAATCCCATTCTTTTCCAGAACCAAGATGATCCATTAAACTTCTTGGGTTATATTGAGTCAATACTCCCACCTTTATTATCCCTGAGTTTACCATATTACTTAATGTAAAATCTATAGACCTGTATTTTCCTCCAATTGGCAACGCTGCACTTGCTCTTTTATATACCAAAGGCCCCAACTTTTCGCTTTTTCCCCCTGCAAGGATTAAGCCCAAAACCTTCAAAATTTCACCTACTTTCTAACAATTGAAACACCTGAACTCGTTCCAATACTATTTGCTCCCGCCTTGATCATCTTTATTGCATCTTCAAAAGTCTTTACACCGCCAGATGCCTTAACACCCAAATTACCAACTACCCATCTCATTAGATTTACATCTTCTGCCTTTGCACCAGCTGTACCAAAACCCGTAGAAGTTTTTACAAAAGATGCCCCTGCTTCTTTTGAAATAACACATGCAGCAATCTTTTCCTCATCTGTCAAATAACAAGTTTCAATAATAACTTTTACAGGCTTTTTTGAAGCCTCAACAACAGCTTTTATATCTTGGTATACATATTCGTAGTTTCTACTCTTTAAATAACCAATGTGTAAAACCATATCTATCTCGTCAGCACCTTCTTCCGCAGCAATTTTTGCTTCATATGCTTTTGATTTAATAGAAGTTGCACCTAAAGGAAAACCAACTACCGTTACAACTTTAACATCCGTCCCTTTTAATTGAGCACTTACGAGCGGAACAAAGGAAGGATTCACACATACCCCTCTAAAATTATACTCTTTTGCTTCATCACACAATTTTTTTATTTCTTCTTCTGTAGTAGTGGCCTTCAAATTTGTATGTTCAATATATTTATTAACTTCTTCTACCTTTATATCTTTCAATTCAAACTTATAACTTTCGTGAAACTCCTTAATCTTATCCTCTATTAATTTCTCCAAATTCATCTTTTCACCCCTTATCTATTTCTTTTTAAATATTCTTGAATTTTCCTATTAATTTCTTTTTTCTTTATATCTTCCCTTTTATCATATTTTCTCTTACCTTTTGCAACGGCTATCTCCACTTTTACCAAACCCCTATTGTTAAAATATATCTTTGTTGGAATAATTGTTAAACCTTGTTCTTTTACTTTTCCAATTAATCTATGAATCTCCTTTTTATGTAGAAGTAACCTTCTTGGTCTTTCCGGATCGTGATTGTTTAAGTTACCATTTCTATATTGAGGAATATTCAAATTTAGTAAAAAAACTTCTCCTTTTTTAATTCTACAAAAACTATCTTTAAAATTTGCCCCCGATTCACGTAAAGATTTTACTTCCGTCCCTCTTAATTCTATACCAGCTTCATATGTTTCCAAAATATTGTAGTCCGAATATGCCTTTTTGTTAGTTGCAATTACTTTCATCTAAACCCTCCTATTTGTGAATACCAGGTACCTTTAAATAATTGTTTTCCCTTTTTGGGAAATTATTTCTTATTAATTCCGCATCTTCAAAGTCTTTCCTATTTCTCTCAGAAAGTTTGTATCTTTCTTCAATTGGTGTATACATGGGTTCTACTCCTTCTGTATCTACTTCATTTAACAATTCAAAATAATCCACAATTTTTTGCATTTCCTCAATAAATTCTTCTTCGTTGGAAATCTCAAGACGTGCAAGAAATGCAATATCTTTAACTAATTTTTTATCTATCGTCAAATCTCTTCACCTCCGATATATCTTTTAAATTAAAATCTATTGCCTTTTTATTTTCCATCCTTATCTCATCATACAGTTCTCGTCTCAATACTCTAACAGACTTTGGCGCAGTTATACCTATTTTTACTTCCCCACCATCTACCTTCAAAACCTTAACTTCAATATTATTACCAATCATTATACTTTCACCTATTTTTCTAGTCAAAACAAGCACAAAATCACCTCATTTTTCCAAAGAAGCTAATTTATGTTTAGTACTGTACTTATCCACATCTAAAATTATTTGTTTTCCCTTCCCATTTTCAAGATTTATAACAACGGGCGCCAGTAAATTCACCGTCGTTTCTTTTGGGTTTCCATGCGGTATTGTCAAAATAACCCAAACTGCAACCCTTTCTCTATCTTTTATTTCAAGTTCTTTTACATCTTCAGAAGAAATTTCAAATTCATAATCTTTATACACTAACCAAGGATCCATAATGGGGAAAGCCACATTTTCATCTTCAAGGGATACAAGCCACATTATTGGAAGCGTATCTTTAAGGGAAATCACTGAAAATTTTCTTAAATGCTCAAAACCAGGTAACCCATTTTCAAATAGAATAACTTCTTTTTCCTCTATATCAAGTTCTCCCAACTTGGTTTTATACTTCAAATTATTCACCTCTTTTCATACCATTCAAAGATCCTATTGTAAAACTCTTCACTCCACTCCTCATCTTCAAATATTTCATGATAGGCTCCCTCAAACCTAATTAATTTCTTATTTTCCTTCATAATCTGAAGATTGTTAAAGAATAAATAACTACCTTGTGGTGGCGTAACTCTATCATTTGTACCAACTAACATTAATGTGGGAGTGTAAATTATTCCAACTTTTTCATGTGCAAGCGCTACATTTTTCAATATACTCCTTGCAAGCTTAACACTAATTTTATCGTGAATCAATTCATCCTCCACGTATTTCTTCACCGCTTCTTCATTTCTAGATAAATTTTCAGGAGAAATTCCATTTGAAAGCGTAAAAGAAGGGTAAAAAAGTCCAAAAACAGAAAGTAATAACTTCTGTGAAAAAGAAGTCTTTACATACAACGCAGGTGATGAAACAACTAAAGATTTTATTCTATTCAAATTCTCTTGAGCATATCGTATAGAGATAAGCCCACCAAGACTATGTCCGAAAATATGAAATTTATTGAGATTTACAGTAAGTTCATTTATCACCATCATTACTTCCTCAATGGAAGTATGTCCTCTTTTTCCTGAACTTTTTCCATGTCCTGGTAAATCAAAACCGATTACACCATACCCTTTATTTACCAATCCATCTATTAATTTTTCATATCTTCCAATATGTTCTCCTAAACCATGAACAACGACAACCCATCCCTTTTCTGGAGTACCCCTAGTAAATGAATATATCACATTATCCCCCCTTGATGTGCCGCACATCTAAAATAACAGGTTTAAACCTTTTATCCAAAATTTTGTTAATTAAAAACGCAATGCCCATAAATCCAATGCCAATAAAAAAACTAAACAAGTCTGAAAGCTTTAAAAAAGCACCTAACCCCACTCCTAAAATTAATAAAATCACGGGAAGTCCATACAACATAAACGCCAGAAACGTAGGCTTATACTTCAAATCAAGTATTACAAAATCACCTGGAAAATAGTCAAATTTTTCGTCTTTCTCAACTTTCAAAGTAGAAACACTTTTTACATTACAACTTCCAGATAAAGCACACGCCCCACAAGCACTCACATCTCTATCAAGATATATATATTTTCCCTCAATTTTTGAAATTCTAAACAATTCCTTCATTTTACCTCACCTACTCAACTAAAATTAAAAATGGATAATGCACTTGTCCTCCCTCATATGTCTCAATTTCCAAAAATGAATACTTTTCCTCAATAAACTTTTTAAAAATATCCAATTCAACTGGTGTTGCCTCTTTCCCAACGATTAAAGTAACTATTTCCTTTTCATCTATGTCCTCTATTTTCTCAAATGTTTTTTTCAAAGCAATTTGAAAGTCAAAATCATGCACAACAAATTTATTATTCAAAAAAACTAAGTATTCATCCTTTTTTATTTTTTCTCCTTGCAATTTCGCATTTCTAACCGCCCTAGTTATAGATATAGTTGAAATTTCCTTTATTGTCTCTTTAAATATTTCAAATAACCTCTCAGGAGATTCATCTGGTACATTTCTTATCATCGCCGCTATACATTCTTGTACATTCTTAGTTTCAACAACATAAACGTTTTTATCTTTTGTCGTTTCCGCAACTTGCTTTGCCGCCAGTATTATATTTGAATTATTTGGAAAAATAAAAACATTTTCAGCATTTACACTTTCCACTGCAACTTTTAAATCCGCAGTACTGGGGTTCATGGTTTGCCCACCTAAAACTATCTCATCAACTGCTAAATCCTTTAATATTCTTGAAATGCCATCACTGGGCGAAACTGCAACTATTCCGTTCTTTTTTGGTTCCCCTTGTTCTTTTGATATAAAATGTTCGTGTTGTTCTTTCATGTTATCTATCTTAACCTTTAACAATTCACCTTTAGTTAAAAATTTTTCAATAACAACTCCTGGATTATTTGTATGCACATGTAATTTGATTATATTATCTTGCAAGAAAAAGACCACAGAATCTCCCATTTCATGCAAAAAGTCTCTTAACTCTTTTTCTTCTTCATAAGAGATATCATCACATGAACGAACAATAAGTTCTGTACAATATTGGTACTTTAAATCCTCTGGAATCATATTAATCTCATCTACGGGCATCGCCGTAGTTTTTATATCTAAATTAATATCTGTTTCACCATTAATGTATTTTGAAAAACCTTCTGCTATATAGTATAATCCTTTGGCACCAGCATCAACCACTCCTGCATCTTTTAATTTTTTCAACATATTAGGCGTATCTTTTACCGCAGAATCCAATATTTCCAAAACCTTCTCAAAGAATGTTTTAAAATCCTTTTGTTCTGAAAGTACCTCAAAATTTTCCGCCAAATACCTTATGGCAGTTAATATTGTACCTTCAACAGGCTTCATAACAGCTCCATACGCCACATCTTTTGCAGAGCTAAATGCCTGTGCAAAATCAACAATATCAACCTCACTCTTATCCTTTAGTGCATCGGTAAAGCCCCTAAATATTTGTGATAATATAACACCAGAATTACCACGTGCTCCCATCAATGTCCCATTTCGAATGGCATTTATAACATTATCTAATGTTTCATTATCTACATTTTCCAAATACTTACAACCTTCTAGCATTGTTGCTGACATATTAGATCCTGTATCTCCATCTGGTACAGGAAAAACATTTAAAGCATTTATTTCATCCTTGTGCTTCAACAAATTTTCTGTTCCTTTCATAAACAGAAGTTTTAACTCTTTCCCATTTAATTTATTCAAGGCACAAACCTCCTTATTTTACATCTATTACATGAACATTTACCTCAACACTTTCACAACCAGCCAAATTTTGCAACTTGTGTTTTACATTTTCGATAATATTTCTCCCAACCTCAGAAATTTTCGTACCGTACTCTAATTCAACATACGCATCTACTTTAACATGACCAAATTCATCTTCTTGAATTTTCACACGACTTTCTTCACTACTTAATATCTTTGAAAACCAACTATCTGACGAAATACTAACAGGTCCATAAGTCTCAAGTATCGCAAAATAAACAAGTTTTCTAATAGCATTCAACGTAATATCAAGTTCTCCAAATTCGGTTTGCATCTTCATATATACTCCTCCTCTCAAAAACCTCTTTTATCCTTTCTTCAATGCCGTTTTCATCTAACTTTAACAATTTCAACAATTGCTTCCTAGTACCATGCGTTACAAATTCATCCTCAATGGCTAAAATTTCCACTTTTCCAAAGTTTAACAATTCTTCTCCAAAACCTCCGGCTTTCACACCTTCCTCAACTGAAAAAACCACTCGATGATTTTCAAACACCCACTCTATTACTTCTTCATCAACTGGTTTAATACTTCTTGCAAAAACGAGTGTCCAATTATTTTTCTTTGCAACATTTAACGCACCCATTGTTGGATAACCTGTTGCAACAATTGCAACTTCCTTCCCAAAATTAAGAATTTCCCATTTATCTAAATCTATCATTTTTATTTTATCATATAACTCTTCAAATTTTCCAAATTCATAATCACGGGGATATCTAATTGCAACAGGTCCCGATAATTCTTTATTTAAAAGTGTATATAAAGTGCCCATCAAATCCTGTATATTCTTTGGAGCATATATTTTCACATTTGGAATCATTCTCATGTAAGCTATATCAAAAACCCCATGATGGGTAGGACCATCTTCACCTACCACGCCTGCCCTATCAATTGCAAAAATTACTGGAAGTTTTTGAAGTGCAATATCATGTATTATTTGATCAAATCCCCTTTGTAAAAAGGTCGAATACACGGCAAAAATTGGCTTTAATCCAAGTGTAGCTAGTCCACCAGCAAAAGTAACACACATTTGTTCTGTAATACCAAGATCAAAAAATCTTTCTGGAAATTTCTTTGCAAATTCAAAAAGTCCTGTACCCTTTTTCATCGCCGCAGTAATCGCTACTATCTTTTCATCTTTTTCGGCAACCTTTGCAAGTGTTTTTCCAAAAGCTTCACTATATGAAATTATCCCACTTTCTTTTACAAAGGTCCCAGATGAAATATCAAATTTGGCGGCACTGTGATACATCTCTGGATCTAATTCGGAAATTTCAAATCCTTTTCCCTTAACCGTATTTACAGTTATAACAGAAGGATATTCATAATCTTTGATCCTTTTAAATTCATCTTCCAATTCCTTTAAATTATGTCCATTAAGTGGTCCAAAGTGCTTTAATCCTAAACTTTCAAAGAAGTCCTCACCAGTCAATGAAACCTTTAATGCATCCCTTAATTTTTTTAATTCTTTTTCAACACCCTTTGAAAGTCTACTTTTCATCGTCTTTTTTGCATCTAAATAAATTTTACTAGTTCTCATTTTTTCAAGAAAGTGCGACAATGCACCTACATTTTTGGATATAGACATGGAATTGTTATTAATAATTATCTTTATCTTTGAATTTAACGTCTTTATTTGATTTAGCGCCTCAAGTGATTCACCTGAGGTAAGCGCTCCATCTCCAATTACAACAAGCACATTTGAATTTTCTCCATTTAATTTCAGAGCCTTCTCAATTCCAAGAGCTGCAGCAATAGCAGTTCCAACATGTCCTGCACCAAATCTATCGTACTTTGTTTCAAATATATTAGTATATCCACTCAACCCTCCAAACTTTCTAATAGTGGGGAAAAGCTCCCACCTTCCCGTTAAAAGTTTGTGAGTATATGTTTGATGACTTGTATCCCAAATTATATAATCTCTGTAAGGATCAAAAACTCTGTACAATGCCAAAGTCAATTCTACAACTCCTAAATTTGAAGCAAGATGTCCACCATTTTTCGAAACAACTTCAATTATGTAATTTCTTATCTTTCCTGCAAACTTTTCTAAATCCTCATAATCTAATGATCTAATATACTCTATATAATTCAAACTATCACCTTCATTTAATTATTTCAACTCCCATATACGGTACTAATGCTTTAGGTACTGTAATAGAACCATCTTCATTTTGATAATTTTCCAATATTGCCACAAGAGTTCGTCCCACTGCCAATCCTGATCCATTCAATGTGTGAACAAAATGTAGTTTATTATCCAAACCTTTATACCTTATATTAGCCCTTCTTGCTTGAAAATCTGTAATATTACTACACGATGAAATTTCCTTGTAATCGTTGTAAGACGGCAACCACACTTCAATATCGTAGGTTTTTGCCGATGCAAATCCTAAATCTCCACTGCAAAGATTAACAACTCTGTATGGTAATTCTAATAATTGTAAAATTTTTTCTGCATCTCTTGTAAGTTGTTCAAGTGCATCAAAAGACTCGTCTTCATTTGTAAACCATACCAATTCCACTTTATCAAATTGGTGTTGCCTTATCATTCCTCTTACGTCTTTCCCATAACTTCCCGCCTCTCTTCTATAACAAGAAGTATATGAAACATATTTTTTTGGCAAATCTTTTCCACTCAAAATTTCGTTTGCGTGCAACGCGGTCAACGGGACCTCAGCCGTTGGAATTAAGAATAAATCATCTTTTTTTGTATTATACGCTTCTTCCTCAAATTTTGGTAATTTACCCGTCCATATCATAGTCTCTCTTCGAACAAGATGTGGAACCCACACTTCCGTATAACCATGCTCATTTGTATGTACATCAAGCATAAATTGAACTAATGCCCTTTCCAACTTTGCTAAAAGACCATACATTACGGTAAAACGTGCACCACTCAATTTAGCTGCCCTTTCAAAATCGAGCAATCCAAGTTCTGGTCCTATATCCCAGTGTGCTTTAGGTTCAAAATCAAATTTCCTGGGTGTTCCCCATCTTCTCACTTCTACATTTTCCGTTTCGTCTTTCCCATATGGTACACTTTTATGTGGAATATTTGGAAGTTCAAGTGAAAGATTTTTTATTTCCTCTTCCAATTCTTTTTGCTTTTCACTTAATCTTTTAATTGTATCACCAATTTCCTTACTCTTGTTTATTACACTTTTTACTTCTTCTTCTTTTTCTTCAGACTTTAGTTTAGCAACCATTTTAGATAGTTCATTTCTTTTAGCTTTTAAATTATTAACCTCCGTTAAAATTTTTCTCCATTCTTTATCTATTTCTACAATCTTATCTATTATATCTTTATCCATTCCTCTCTTTTCCAAAGCATCATAAAATATCTCAGGGTTGTTTCTCAAAAGTTTTATATCCACCATCCAAATCACTCCTCAAAAAGTTTTTTCAAATTTTTCTCATACGGCGGATAAACTACGCCCTTTTCTGTAATTATAGCCGTTACCAACTCTGCATCGGTAACATCAAACGCAGGATTAAATACTTTAACATTGTCTGGTGCAATTTGTTTTCCACCGCAATGTGTAACTTCTGTATGTTTTCTCTCCTCAATTGGAATATCCTTACCCGTTTTTGTATTTAGATCAATTGTACTCGTTGGTGCAGCAACATAAAACGGTATACCATGTCTTTTGGCCAAAACTGCAACCATATAAGTTCCTATTTTATTTGCAACATCCCCGTTTGCTGCTACTCTATCCGCACCCACAATCACTGCATTTATCTTTCCTAGTTTCATAGACCATCCAGACATATTATCACTTATCAACGTAACGTCTATACCATCTTTCATTAATTCCCATGCGGTCAATCTTGCACCTTGTAGGTAAGGCCTTGTCTCATCGGCAAAAACTTTAATTTTCTTTCCTTGCTCCACAGCGGCTCTAATAACTCCTAGTGCTGTTCCATAATCCACAGTCGCAAGTGCCCCAGCATTACAATGAGTTAAAACTGTATCACCATCTTTCAACAATTCTGCGCCGTATCTTCCTATAGCTTTATTAACCTCTATATCTTCTTTTGCAATATTTAATGCTTCTTCTTCGAGAAATTCAAGTAATCCTTGGGGTTTCCCAAACCCTATTAACGCTTTTTCCATTCTATCCAGTGCCCAAAACAGATTAACGGCTGTTGGCCTTGTATTTGCAAGTACTTCACGCACCTTTTTCATATTTTCAATAAATTTATCAAAATCTTTATCAAACATTTGTCTTGCCCCAAGCACATATCCAAAAGCAGCTGACGCACCGATTGCAGGAGCTCCCCTCACAATCATCTCTTTAATTGCATATGCTACCTCCTCATATGTTTTACAATGCATATATTCCTCTTGAAGTGGTATTTTCCTTTGATCAATCAAAATTAACTCATCACCTGTCCATTCCATTGTCATAGTCTTTAACTTCATATACAAACCTCCTTTATTTTTTCATTTATTAAATTATAACATATTTAATAAAAATGGCCCCGTTTGGGGCCTTATTTTACTTCGTAGTATATTTCTACCTTACTTTCATCCTTAAACTTCTTAAATTCGTTCTCAATAAAATTAGACCAGATAACTGACTTTTTGTTGTTTAGTAACTCTTTAAAAATATCTTCTTTTACATCTTCAAAACTTTTCGAACGCATAGGCATAATTTTTAACACTTTAAATACATAGAACTTATCTTCCACATTGATTGGACCTAAAATTGCTCCCTCTGATGCATTCTTTATATACATCCACAATTTTTCTGGAAAGATTTTTCCTTCTGGTAACCCTTCATAATGGTAGTCATTTAGCTTCAACTCTTTTGCCAGTGAATCAAAAGATTCACCTGAAATAATCCTATTTTTTACATCTTTTGCAAGTGACTTACTTGAAAAATTAAATATATAAATATCGTACTGAGTTGGAGTAGAGTATTTTTCTATATTTTTTTCATAATAATCCTTTGCTTCACTTTCTGTAACCGTTGCATCTTTTGCGACGAAATTAAACAAATTTTCAATAGATAAATTTACAAGCGTATTAAAGTACATCTTATTTTTAAAATCCTCAAGTGTACCCATATTTGCATATTGAAGGTACACATTAAACGTTTTTTCATCTATCCCCTGCTTTTTCAAATAATCTGCAAGTTGCTTATCAATTAAAGCCCTTACTTCTTCTTCACTGGGTCTTACATTGTATTTTTCTGCAAATTGAACTATTAAATACTTATCTATAAGTTGTTCTAAAACAGCTCTTTTGTATCTAAGTATAAGTTTTACTCCTTCTTCTGTATTGGAAAGCACGTTAAAAAACGTTTGATCAACCTGACTTATACTAACCATTAACTTTTGCACATCTGCAACACTATTTAACATTGAAAGCGTGATTTCTTCACCATTTACCATCGCAACTGTTGAGGTTGCAGGTAATTCTTCAGAAATAGCTATTACAGAGAAAAGCACTAAAAAAATAAAAAGAAATTTTTTCATAAATTCATCCTCCCTCATTTAACAACAATATTGAGCAACTTATTTTTCACATAAATTACCTTTACTACATCTTTCCCTTTTAAATATGAAGAAATTTTTGGATTCTCAAATGCTAATTTCTTTATATCCTCTTCATTTGTATCAACTTTTGCAAGTATTTTTCCCCTTACTTTTCCGTTTATTTGTATGATAATCGTAACTTCATCGACTTGCAAAGCGCTCTCATCATAACTTGGCCATTTTTCATTCACTATTAAAGTTTCGTTTCCCAAATCATGCCAAATCTCTTCTGCCATGTGTGGTGCAAATGGTGATAAAATGAGTGTTAATTTTTCCACTAATTCTCTAAGTAACGGTAGATTCAATTCCCTTGATTTATTCAAATATTCAGACAAACTATTGTTAAGTTCCATCAAACCAGCTATAGCGGTGTTAAATTTAAATCCTCCTTCTATATCTTCTGTTATTTTCTTAATTATTCGATGCAACTTTCTTCTCAAATCTTTCTCCGATTTATCTTTTAATTGGATATTTTCCGCTTTAACATCCTTTATTTTTGGCAAAATAGAATAAACATTGTTCCACAACCTCTTTAAAAATCTATTTACACCTTCTATTCCCGCATCACTCCATTCCGCATCCTTTTCAGGTGGAGCCATAAACAATATGTACGTTCTTAGAGTATCTGCACCATACTTTTTAATCATTTCATCTGGCGAAACCACGTTCCCCTTCGACTTACTCATTTTCCAACCATCTTTGTAAATCATACCTTGCGTAAACAGGTTCTCAAATGGTTCTTCAAAGTCTAAATAGCCCAAATCGTGGAGTACTTTTGTAATAAACCTGGAATACAATAGATGTAACACCGCGTGTTCCACTCCGCCAATGTATTGATTAACAGGCATCCAGTAATTTACATCTTCTTTATCAAACGGTTTATCTTCAAGCTTTGGATTTACATATCTTAAATAATACCAAGAACTATCGACAAACGTATCCATAGTATCCGCTTCACGTTTTGCAGGTCCACCGCATTTTGGACACGTGGTATTTAAAAATTGTTCATCTAATGAAAGAGGAGATTGCCCTGTTGGTAAAAATTCAACATCTTTTGGCAATTTTACTGGTAAATCTTTCTCTGGTACGGGAACAACTCCGCATTTTTCACAATACACAACGGGGATGGGTGCACCCCAATACCTCTGTCTTGAAATAAGCCAATCCCTTAATTTGTATTGAACACTTCTCTTACCAATACCTTCTTTTTCAATGTATTCTATTATCTTTCCAAGTGCTTTAGTACTTCTTATTCCATCAAAAGGGCCTGAATTAACCATAACTCCTTCTTCTTCATATGCTTTTTCCATCTTACTAGCATCTATCGAACTTTCTGGATTGTCAATAACTACCCGAATGGGAAGATTATATTTTTTTGCAAAATCAAAATCCCTTTGATCATGTGCAGGAACCGCCATTATCGCCCCGGTACCGTATTCGTATAAAATATAGTTTGCAACATAAATAGGTATTTTTTCTTTTGTTACAGGATTAATTGCATACCTTCCAAGGAAAAATCCTTCTTTTTCTGCTTCAAGACTAGTTCTTTTAAACCTATCTTCAAGCGAAACCTTTCTCAAAAATTTAGAAAGTTCTTCCTTTCTATCTTCTGTAACCAATGTTTCTACCAAAGGAGATTCAGGTGCAATAGCCATGAATGTTACTCCCCAAAGGGTGTCTGGCCTTGTTGTGAAAATCTTTATTTTCATATCCAAACCATCTACGGGGAACTCTATTTCAGCACCCGTACTTTTACCAATCCAATTTTTTTGCATCGTTTTTACATTCTCCGGCCAACCTTCCAATTTTTCTAAATCATTCAATAACCTTTCTGCATAATCTGTAATCTTAAAATACCATTGCTCCAAATGTTTCATTGTGACTTCTGTTCCACATCTTTCACACTTCCCATCCACTACTTGTTCATTTGCCAAAACAGTTTGACAACTTGGGCACCAATTAACCGCTGCCTTCTTTTTGTAGGCTAAACCATTTTCATACAACTTTAAAAAAATCCATTGGGTCCATTTGTAATAACTTTCTGTACATGTAATAACTTCTCTAGCCCAATCATAACTTATTCCAATCTTTTTTATCTGGCTTTTTATTATTTCAATATTTTTAAAGGTCCATTTCTCTGGATGGATCTTATTTTTTATTGCTGCATTCTCAGCGGGCAATCCGAAGGCATCGTAACCAAATGGATGTAAAACATTATACCCTTTCATCCTTTTATACCTTGCTACAATATCACCAATCACATAATTTTTCACATGACCTACATGCAATGTACCAGAAGGATACGGAAACATAACTAGGTTATAAAACTTTTTCTTTTCCGAACGCTGAGGGGTTTCAAAAACCTTTTCTTTATCCCATATTTCCTGCCATTTTTCTTCTATTTTACTTGGAATATACTCTTTCATGGAATCCCTCCTCTTTTATTTTCATTTTAATTTTATTATACTATAAATATAAACACTTAACAAATAAGATGTGAAGAGGTGAAAAGATGCCTAACATATTTTTTGGATATAAAGACAAAGAAAAATTCATATTTGACGAACATGAAACAAAACATTTTAAAACCATTAGAGTTAAAGAAGGTAAAATAATAAAGTGTACAGATGGAAAGGGAAATAAATATACTGTAAAAATTGAAAAAATTGAAAAAAAGAAATCTTTTGGAATCATTTTAGAGTCTAAACATATAGAGAAATTACAAGAAAAAAATTTAATATTATTTGCGCCATCTGGAAAATGGGAAAGACTTAGATGGTTAATTGAGAAATCAGTAGAATTGGGAGTTGATAAAATATACATTACTAAAACCAAATACTCAAATAGAAACTACACAGAAAAACCGGAAAAAATCGAACTTGTTATTAGAAACAGTGCAAAACAATGTACAAGAGTTTATTTTCCAAATTTTAGATTCATAACGTTTGATGAAATTCCAAAGTATGCAACACAAAATACTTTCTTTTTGGATCTTTCAGGTGAAAAAATACCGGAAAAATTTGATTCGAGCATATCTTTCATTGTTGGCCCTGAAGGTGGCTTTTCACCAAAAGAAAAGGAGTTTTTAACCAAAAACTTCAAATCTGTTTCGTTAGGAAAAAAAATACTGAGATTTGAAACTGCTGCCTTTGTATTCCTCAGTTTTGTAGCGATCAAATTAAACAAAATTTAAAAAGGGGGTGGTTATATGATTAAAGGTGAAAAAGTTTATTCCTACGTAAAATTTGAACATGAAATTGAACCCACCTACAGGGAAAAAATAGCTCTTGCAAAAAAAAGATCAAAAGTAAAGGAAATCCTCTTTGAAACTCTAAAAATTTTGCTTTCAAAAGTAGATGGAATATTTGAAAATTTAACACCAGAGGATGTATACCTTGACGGTAAAAACTTAAAATTTTCTAAAAAATGGCAGGAAGAAATTGAAAAATTTTCAAAAAATAGTGATCTGAACGCTATTATACAAAGAATTACAGAATCAGCCATACATAGAATTAAAAAAATAGAAAATGATGAAAACACGGATTATTTCAACATAAAAACAAAATGAGCGGCATTAACGCCGCTCATCTTTTAACAATCCATACACGTATATATCAAAGTACCTTCCCTGACTGTATTTTGCTTTTCTTAAAACACCTTCTTTTACAAATCCAAGCTTTTCCAATAAATAAATAGATATCTCGTTGTATTCATACACTTCAGCTGTCAACCTGTTTAAATTCATTTCATCAAATGCATAATCTATAGCTTTTTTCAATATAACCTTTCCATACCCTTTTCCTCGCATATCACTCCTTACATAATAAGTTATATACGCATTTCTATTAAAATAGCGCACATTAAAAGTTACAAAACCAATAGGAATACTTTCAAAAAAATTCAAAACCACCCTTCGTGGAATATCTATAATTCTTGTTTCAGAAAAGTATTTTAAATCATCACTTTCAATTTTTAACAACTCTTTATCTGATATTTCCATTATCATATTTTCACCTTAAAAGAATCTTGTAAAATCTGCAAACATAAAATAAAACGCAAGTGCCATTAATACAAAAAAACCAATTGTATGGACTATTGCTTCAATTTTTCTATTAACCTTTTTTCTTGTTATTATCTCAATTAAAGAAAATACTATTCTCCCACCATCTAGCGCAGGCAAAGGGAGTAAGTTAAAAATACCTAAATTAAGCGTAAACAATGCAACCACTGTTAAAATAGTCTCCCATCCCGCTTTTGCAGCTTCACCTACTATAACCGCAATACCTACAGGCCCTGCAACTTGATTTACACCTTTTCCTAAAAACAACTTTCCAAACGCTTTCCAAATGGTTTTTGCAGCTGAATTACACCTTTGGATGGCCAATGAAACAGCATCAAATAAATTTTTAGGTTTCAAATATTTCTGTTCTTGTTTAAAAAATCCAGGAGTAGTAATTAACTTTGAAAAATCTTCTCGTTTCATGTTTAATTTTTTTTCAATTCCATCTCTTATTACAACAATTTCTAAATTATCATCCAAGGGTAGCAACTTTGTCTTTATTTTATTTCCCCAAATATCTATATACATTTGGTTTTGTTTTAGCCCTAACCTTGAAACAAGGTTCAAAAGTGAAACATAATCTCTTATTTCCATAGAATTTACTTTAACTATTCGATCACCTGTACGAAACGGTGAAATATCTTTACTAATAACAGACTCGAATCCTGCATAATAAAAACCTATTGTAGGTCTTTCACCTACAAAAGAATAACTTACAACAACTCCAGATAAAGTATTTCCAAAATTATCTTCTAATTCAATAAATTCTCCATTTTTCAATTGCAAATTCACACCAGGAGTAAATCCATTAATCTTTTTCAAACTTCCTTTTATATCACCGTACACATCATCTAACACAAATATATATTCAGGCGGAGTAATACGTGGTGGAATAGAGATGGTAATTACTTTATCGTCTCTTAAGACTTGAAATTCCACAACCTTTCCCTTAGAAATTTGTTCACTAACCTCTATGGAATCAAACACCCTTTTTCCATTAACTTTCAAAATTACATCTCCGTCTTTCAAACCATATTCGGCAGCAGGAGAGTTATCAATAACCTTTCCCACAGTAACGGCAGGAACTCCCCAATTAGTAACTATAGGTATAAATAGTATATAAGCAGCAAGTATGGAAAATAAAGGTCCTGCAAAAGCAATTAAAAGTCTTTGCCAAGCTGGTTTTGCATAAAGTCCATCTTCTACTTCTTCATCAAAGTCCTCACCTTTTAATCTAACATATCCACCAAAAGGTATTATATTTATTCTAAACAAAGTCTCCTTAAACTTCTTTTTAAAAAGAGCCGGGCCAAAACCAATTGAAAATTCCAAAACACCCACTTTGAAAATTTTTGCAAATAAAAAATGTCCAAACTCATGTACAACAACGACAAACATAAAAACCAAAACAAAAGAAACAAACGTTAAAATACTAATCACCTCCGCATATTTGATTTTTTCCATTTCTTTTCGCCTTATAAAGATTTTTATCTGCTTCTTTAACGAAAGCCAACATAGACCTTTTTGGTTTACAACACACCCCAGCACTAAATGTAACTATATCAATCCCAAGAGACGACCAATTAAACTCTCTAACCTTATTTAAAACTCTTTCTAAAACGTGTTTTGCATCTCTACATTGTGTGGAAGGAAAAATAACAAGAAACTCTTCACCACCATACCTTCCAACATAATCACTATCCCTTAAATTTCCACTTATTATACCCGCAACTTTTTTTAAAACTTCATCTCCTTTAATGTGTCCATACTTATCATTTACTTTTTTAAAGTCATCTATATCTATCATAGCAACTGACAAAGGAATCTTTTGCCTCAAAGACATACGAAGTAATTCATTTAATTTTTCCATTATAAACGCCTTGCTGTAAACTTTAGTCAGCGCATCTTTCTCTATTTTTGACTTACTTAAGTTATACTCGTTCAAAAGTTTTGCAACCAAAGATAACGGTTGAACAGCTGTAGATATTAAATTGTAAAATTCATTTTTTCTTTTCACACCTTCAAGTAGTAAAACTGCTTGTTCATTACCCTTATACGCTAAATTGATGGTGATAAATTCCTTTAATTTTCTCCCTTGATTGTTGTAATTTCCATTATAATACCAGTTTAAAGAAGTTACAGGCTTTTCAAATGCCGACATTAAGATATCTTTTACATTCTGTTTATTAAAGAAATCATCATCACCAGAAAATGAATAAACTCTTGCATTTTCAATATTTAAAATCAAAACATGTAAAGATATGATTCCAAAGATTTCATTCAAAAGAAAATAAATTCTCTCAAATAAATATCTTTCATCTTCTAGATATTCTAAAAAACTATATATCTCGGAAATAAATAACTCATTTCTCAAACTCTCTTCAAGAATATCTAGAAGATCTCTAAAAGATCTCTTTTTCAAATTAAAAACTTCATAATTTAATTCTAAATGATAATCATTATCCAAAAAATTCTTTAATTCACTTAAAATTAACTCTCTATCAATAGATTTTTTCAAATAAAGATCTACACCACTTTTAATTGCCCAAAATTTATTTATAGTCTCATTTTCCGCAGTTATAATAACTATACCTACGTTTTTAAATTGCGGATATGAACGTATAAAACGTGCTACGTGAATTCCGTTCATTTTGGGCATTGTATAATCTACTATTACTACATCTGGAAGAATTGAAAAAAATTTATTCAAACCATCTAAACCATCAACTGCAACTTCTACCTCACAACCTAATTTACCTAACTCAAACTTAAAAAATTCCCTCCAAAGTTTACTATCATCAATAACAAGTACTTTCTTCACAAATTTCTCTCCTTTACTATTTCTTTTAACTTCTTCACTATTTTACCATCAAATTTTCCATTTTCTACGTCTTTTTCTAACAAGACAAATATATCTTCAACTTTAAACCCCTTTATTTTCATAGTATAAAATGCATCCACAACTGATATTATCCTACTTTCTATCGGAATTTCTTCATATTTTAAACCAAGATATCCATTCCCGTCACACCTTTCATGATGATACAAAACAATATTTGCTATATCTTTAAAAAATCTAAATCTATTTAAAAGTTCATAACCATAACTGACATGTTCTTTTATCTTATCTAACTCATCTTTAGTTAACCTACCAGTTTTTTTTAATACTCTATCACTAATCATTATTTTCCCAATATCATGCAAAATCGCCGCTTTCCATGTTTTCTCAGGATCTACTCCAAATTCCTTTGCAATCTTTTTAGAAAGCTTTGCAACTACCTTTGAGTGTTTCTTTCCTACTCTTTCATCAACACTCACCGCAAAGAATTCTAAGACCTCAAAAAACATCTTATTAAAATCATTTTCAAGTACTTTTAAAATCAAAAAATTACCAAAAATCTTCCCAAAAATATCAACATACTTTGGTAAATTCAAATCCCCTGAAACAAATGAGTCCAAACATATTGCACCCATTCTTTCATTTTCAACATATATTGGAATAACATACAAAGATTTTATCTTATCACTTCCTATTTCTTTAAATTTTTCGCTAAAACCTTCCTTCTTATTTAACTCTCTTAAAATATCACCTTTTACATATCCTTCGTACTTTAGTGCTAAAACATTGTCTTCATTGCTAAATTCAAATTCCTTTAATTTTTCATCATATCCAAATTGTGCAAAATACTTGTATTTTTTGTTTTGTTTTAAAATAATGCTTCCCGCATTTACGTTTTTAAATAAGGAAATTATCTTTTCTAAAATAAATTGAGCTATATTTTCCACACTATCTTTTGGATTTATTTTTGCTAAAATCTCG
Source organism: Thermosipho sp. 1074 (assembly GCF_001999655.1). Lineage (NCBI taxonomy): Bacteria > Thermotogati > Thermotogota > Thermotogae > Thermotogales > Fervidobacteriaceae > Thermosipho > Thermosipho sp. 1074. The sequence continues at coordinate 175,294 of NZ_LBEX01000004.1, forward strand.
TATATGGAAATCAAAAATTTATTAAGTTCTTCTACTTCTTTTTTTGACTTTTCGATATCTTCCATAGATTTCAAAATTTCCTCTTCATTCTCTATAACAACCTCTTGTAAATAGTTTATACTCCTTTTTATACTTTCAAATTCCTCAAATTCCATATCCTCCTCAATTGGAGAATATTCAAGATAATTTTGAAAATAATTTAAACTTCCCTCAATTTTTGCCAATTTATTAGTTATATTTAAAAAATCTTTGTAAACCGTTCCTCGTAAATTAAAAAACATTAAAAAATATATTATAAAAAACAAAAACGAAAGAATTAAAAATGTTAAAATTTCAAAGGAAATATCTTTAAAAACGTATATCACTTTTCCAGCATATTCAAAACTTGAAACCACGGAAAATAGTCTTTTTTCCCTAACAGGTGTTACAAACAAATTATTCCCACTTTTTTCTTCTAAAAATTTAAATAACGATTTATCGCCTTCTTCTAACTCACTTACAAGTATTTTGGATATTATTTCCACATTGTTTTTTTCAATATAAAATAGTAAAATTAGAGTTGAGATGGTAAATATTAAAAATAGAAAAATCAAAAGTAAAAAATTTTTTCTTAGATTTAAGAGGAAAAAATCAGGGATTTTCATACTATCACCTCAACAAATATTTTATCACATAGGAGGATTGAAATGAAAAAAGAAATTAATATAGGCAATGTGAAAATAGGTGGAAAAAATCCAATTGTCATTCAATCTATGACAAACACAAACACGGAAAATATTGAAGAAACACTATCACAAATAAATAGATTGTACAAAGCAGGCTGCGAATTAGTAAGAGTTTCAATTCCAACATTTGAAGCGGCAATAGCACTTAAAAATATTACAAAAAAATCTCCAATACCTGTAATAGCTGATATACACTATGACTACAAACTTGCAATAGAAAGCATTAAAAACGGTGCCAAAAAGATTAGAATAAACCCTGGAAATATAGGAAATAAAGAAAAAGTAAAAGAGATAGTAAAAGTTGCAAAAGAGTACAATATACCAATAAGGGTTGGAGCAAATTCTGGTTCAATTTCAAATGAATTTGCACACCTATCAAAAGTTGACGCACTTTGTGAATCTGCACTTAAAGAAGTTAAAATTTTAGAGTCTTTGGGATTTTATAATATAGTAATATCAGTAAAGAGTTCAGATGTAAAAGAGACTATACAAGCATACGAAAAAATTTATAACATCACAGAATATCCATTACACTTAGGAGTTACAGAAGCAGGCACATATGAATGGGCTTTAATAAAATCATCCATTGCACTTGGATATCTTCTATACAACGGTATTGGAGATACAATTAGAATTTCAATTGCCGGTGATCCTGTAAACGAAGTAATTGTTGCAAAAAAAATACTTATATCTTTAAATTTAAGAAAAGGCCCACAAATAATTGCCTGTCCAACTTGCGCACGCACAAATATTGACGTTGAAAATTGGGCAAATATCTTGGAACAAAGATTTTCAAACAAAAATATTAAAATAGCGGTGTTGGGATGTGTCGTTAACGGGATTGGCGAAGGAAAAGATGCGGATATTGGAATAGCAGGTATTCCAAATGGATTTATATTATTTAAAGACGGGAAAATTATAGGGCAATTCAAATCTGAAGAAATAATAGATGTATTGGAAAAATATATCAATACAGGGGAAGAAAAATAAACCTTTTCTTGTTAATAGTAGATATTAAAAGATATTTTCTAGACTTCAAAAAAATTAAATTTTCACTTCCCAATCTATTTAATGCAGATCTTAAAAAATATGCATTAGTTATTGTTTGAAATTTTTCAGGCGATGAAATTTCAAGATGACCTTTATATTCCATATCAGATGAAGATGCAAAAAAGAATAATCCTGCTGAATTACCCGCCAACTTTAATCGAGAATACCTACCAGAAATCATAGATCTTCTTAAAAATCTTTTTAAATTTTTCAAGCTAATACGCATAAATTCTTTTGCGTTGGAAAATTCTTCTTCAAGTAAATAAATCATTTCTTCATTCAGATTTTCACCACATACATTAAAAAGTTGATCACTTTTTAATACCATATGTCTTAATCCATATCCCAATTCAATTTCTCTTCCTTTCAACAACTGTAGTGCTTTTATTAGATGTCTTGAAGAATAATACGGTATTCTCCATGAAAAAGTAGAACTTTTTTTATCCCTTCTAACATAATTAATTATTCCATTATTTTCAGCAACCAATCTAAAACCATTACCAAAAAATAAGTCTACAAAATTCCCTTCTTCAAGGTGCGAAGATACAAAATCAAGGTCATTTAAAAATGTACTTCTTGAAATATCTAAAAGTTTTTCATACCTATCTTCAAAATCTTTCAAATGAAAATCCTCAATTTTTAATTTTAAATTCTCATCTTTTGCCTTTAAAAATACATATCTACCATCTGAATAAATATTTATATCTCCTGAAAGTTCATATACAAAAAATTTTAAAATATCAAGTGGTAAAGTAAATGAAAGTGTAGTTGGATTCATTTCAGAAACAACAAATTTAACCGTCAAACAACCATCACTACCAAACATGCTTAAATAACCACTATTGTAGGAAAAACCAACTTTTCTATTTATTTTTTCAACACTTCCCACCACTTTGTCTATTAACTTTAGGGCTTTCTTCATTTCGTCAACATTTATTTTTAATCTCATACATTCACCTCTTTATATAATTCTACAATAAAAAGCTTCCTTCTCAAACAGGATAAATATATGCTAGACTCTAAATTTACAATTAACAAATTGTACAATGATACTTGATTATCGAAGAAAAATATGATATAAAAGTAATTGAAAAATTTGTGGGGGGAAAAGTATGAAAATTTTATTCTTCAATAAAAGGGAAAATAAATATTACATAAAAAACACCTAAAAATGGGGCTTTTGGCCCCATTTTCTTTATTTTTCAGGGGGGGTGAAAGTATAAAAATTTACGATCCTTTTGAAAAAAAGATATTCTATGAAGATCTTGAATTCCCAGAAAAAGTAAAAGGAAAAAACTTAATATGCGTTCCCACCTTTTTTGACTTTCACACACATGTTAGATTATTAAAAAATCAAGAAAACTATGAATCTCTGCAAAAGGCATGTATTGCCGGTGGATTTTCGGAAGTATTGATACAACCAAATACAAATCCACGTCTTGAAACAAAAGAAGTACACAAGACACACGAACAGTTAACTAAAAAAACTTATGTAAAATTTTATAGAACCACTTCTTTATTTGGAAACCAAGAACCTTCAGGAAATATCCTATGTTATTCGACAGACGGAATTGAATATACATACAATGATTTAGTTAAAAATTTTTCCAAAAAAACTCCTGCTTTAGTTTTGGACCACAGTCAAATATTTGAAAACAAAGGAATGTTCTATAGAAAAATAAACAATATTCCCAAAAGACCAATAACAAATGAAGCAATTGCCATATCTAGAACTGTACTTACAGGAATTGAGTTTAACTTTAAAGATTTTCACATACAGCACGTTTCTTCAAAATATTCCATAGAAATTATCGATTTTTTAAAAAGATATGCCTATATAACCTCAGAAGTAACTCCTCATCACTTATTAATTTCAAATGAAGACATATCAAATTCAAATTTTAAAATTAATCCTCCACTGTGTGATAGGAAAACAATAGAATTTTTAAAAACAGCTGTAAAAAAAGATAAAATAGACATACTAGCCACCGATCACGCTCCCCATCCGAAAAAACCAGATGACTTTGAAAAAGCACCATATGGTACTTCAAATATAGAAATAGCATTTTCTGCTTTTTACACCGCACTTGAAGATGTTTTCTTAGTTGTTGATAAACTGTGCAAAAATCCAAGGAAAAGATTGGGAATAAAATACAAATTTTCCCATGAAAATTTAGTAATAATAGATCTAAACCAAACCTATATAGTGGATAGCAGCAAATTTTTAAGTAAAGGAAAAAATTGTGCATTTGACGGCATGAAACTCAAGGGGAAAATAATCGGAGTAAAAATAAAAGGACAATGGGGGTATTGGGATGGAGAATACTTACTTGACTAAAAAAGATGTTATTAAATTAAACAAAGACACTTATATAGTTACATTTGAAAACATAAAGTTCGAATTAGGTCAATTTATAATGATCGAAACAAAAAATTTAGTAAGAAAGCCTTTTATACTTGGCACTTGGAATAACCACCCTGCAATTTCCGTACAAATTAAAGGTAAAGGAACCGAATACATAGTAAAAACACAAAATAATATAAAGGCCCATTTTCCACTTGGAAAAAAATTTATCCCACCGTCTGGAAAAGGAATGGTAATTATTTCTCCAACATGTATAACCCTTGCAAATTTAATAACAAAAGAATATAACTGTGATGTACTTGTTGGCAGTAAAACACCTCTTGAATACAAAATACCATTTGAATTTGCAACAGGTGATGTGGAATTTGCAAACAAAGTTGAAAAATTAAAAAAATACGACTGGTATTTAATATCAGGATCAAAGGCAATGGAAAATTTTGTGCTTTCCAAAATTGAATCAAATAACATTTATGTATCTTTAGAAGAATATATGGGATGCGGAATTGGAGCGTGTAAAAGTTGTGCAGTTTTTACAAAAAACGGGGTTAAACATATATGTACAGATGGCCCCATATTTAGGAGGGATGAACTATGAATCTTAATCCACCGTTAATTATAGCCTCAGGTCCTGGAGGAAATGGGGAATATTTAAAACTAATAAATCCAGAGTATATAGGAGCTTATACGTTGAAAACTGTAACTTTAAATCCAAAAAAAGGTAATCTTCCTCCAAGAATGCGAGATAAAGAACATTTTGTAATTAACAGTATTGGCCTTGAAAATCCTGGTATAAACCATTTTATTGAAAATATAGAAAAATATAAATTAAATGTTAAAACTATATTAAGTCTTGGTGGAGATACAAAAGAAGAATATATAAAGATTGCAGAAATTATTGCTCCATATGCACAATATTTTGAAGCAATAGAATTTAATTTTTCCTGTCCAAATGTGAAAAAAGGAGGATTATCGATTATATCAGATAAAGACGAATGGGAAGAAATTTTAAAAAAAGTAAGAAAAATACTTCCAAATACCTTTTTAATTGCTAAATTAAGTATAGAAGGAAACTTTGTAGAAACTTCTTCACAAATAGTAGCCAAACACAACTGGGAAGGAATAACCCTAATAAATTGTGTAAGAGGATTAATAATAGAAAATGGGAAAGTAATTACAGGAGGAATTTCCGGTCCAATTCTAAAACCTATCTCATTACGTGCAATATATGAAACAAGGAAAAAATTAAAAGATATCTATATAATAGCTTCAGGTGGAATTTATACGGAAAAAGATGCAGATGAATTTCTAGAAATAGGTGCAAACGCTATTTCCATAGGAAGTGCACTCTTTAAAGATCCAAATGTTGTTGAAAAAATAGGAAAATATTTGAAAGGAGTGAAAAAATGATACCAGTATTAAGTTTGGATATGCAAAAACCATTGGAGTTTATAAAAGAAGTAGGTAGCTTCGAAACAGTAAAAGTAGGGCACAATCTTGCAATTAACGGTAGAAAAATTCTTGATGAGCTCTACAATCTAAACCTCAAGGTCATATTAGACTTAAAATTTTGCGATATTCCTTCTACAGTAGAACGTTCAATAAAAAGTTGGGACCATCCTACAATTATTGGTTTTACAGTCCATAGTGCAGCAGGTATAGAAAGCGTAAAAGCTGCTTTAAATGCAACAGATAAATTAATATTTTCAGTAATCAAACTAACATCACAAGAGGGAAGTTTGGAAAGCTACATTGACAAAATTTTTGAACTAGAAAACTTAAAAAGTTCATTTGTTCTTCCAGGAAAATGGGCAATAAAGTTGAGAAAAAAACTTACTGGAAAATTTTTAGTACCTGGCATAAGGATGGAAGTAAAATCAGATGATCAAAAAGATGTTATAACTCTTTCCCAAGTAGAAAATATTGCAGATTTTGTAGTACTTGGCAGAGAAATTTATCTTTCGAAAAATCCAAAAGAAAAAATTCAAAAAATAAAGGAGGAATTAATATGAAAATAGAAGAAATTTTAAAAACAACAGGAGCCCTTTTAAATGGTCATTTTATCTTATCATCCGGTAACCATTCGGAAAAATACATTCAATGTGCAAGAATATTTGAGTATCCAAAATATGGAGAATTAGTAGGAAAAATGCTAGCAGAAAAATTGGAAAAATACAACCCTGATCTCATAATCGGCCCCGCTATGGGAGGAATACATATAGCATACATAGTAGCAAAATACCTAAATAAAAGAAATATTTTTGCAGAAAGAGAAAACAAAAAAATGACATTAAGAAGAGGCTTTAAAATAAACGAAGGAGAAAAAGTAGCAATAGTAGAAGATGTAATAACAACGGGAAAATCAGTAAAAGAAGTAATAGAGATAGTAAAAGAAAGTAAGGGAAAGGTATGTTGTATTGGTTCAGTAATAAACAGGTCTGATAATAATCCATTTGAAGTACCATACGAATATCTTTTAAAAATCAATATTCCAATATATAAAAAAGAAGAATGCCCATTATGTAAAGCACAAATTCCTGCGGAAAAACCAGGAAGTAGATTCATAAAATAAAAAAAGCAGGCGAAAGCCTGCGAAAAAAAAATAAACC
>NZ_LBEX01000005.1:0-68054 GCF_001999655.1 Thermosipho sp. 1074
GCATGTGTAAGGCACGCCGCCAGCGTTCACCCTGAGCCAGGATCAAACCCTCCATCTCTATCTCGGGCTCGTCCTTCTTATCCGCAGAGCTGCTATCTATTTTTCAATGACCTCCTCAACCTCGCGTCTTCTAATTTACCATACTTATCTTTTTCTGTCAACCCTTGCCTTTTGTTAAATTTTATTTAAGAAAAAAACAATGGCTTCGGAAACCCGAAGCCATTAGATTTTTATTCTCCGTATTCTTCGGCTAAATACTTATTAATTTGATCATCTGCCGTTTTTATTGCCGTTTCCATATCAACTTTTCCATTTACAAAATCAGAAAACATGTTTCCGACTACACTCCTTATTTCATACCATACACCTATTTGTGGATCAAATACTGCATTATCAATTTGAGTTAAAGGAATTTCAGCAAGTGGATCAGATTTTACATTTTCTTTCCATATATTTGTTTCAAGTGCACTCTTTCTTACTGGGATATACCCCGTATTTACTGACCAGAATGCTGTAACATCTGGAGATATAAGATATTTCATAAATTCCCATGCAGCTTTCTTTTGCTCTTCGGTTGCATTTGAAAACATAATAACATCGGTTCCCGCAAATGGTACATTTCTTGTTTTCCAAACAGGAACTGGTGCCCAACTCCAATTAAATTTTCCTTTAACCGAACTTTCAACATATTTTCTACCTGCAATTGTTCCAATATACATAACAACTTTTTGTTGACCAAATGGATCATTCATATATCCACCTTGATAATATGCAATTCCTTCATCAATTAATTTTTTTACAAATTTCAAAACATCCCTTGTTTCTGGACTATCAATATTTGAAACCCATTTTCCATCAACAAACTTCAAGATTGACCCGCCTCTCAAAGACAAAAGAATTTGGAACAAATCGGCAGTAGTTCTAAATCCAAAACCGTATTGATCAGGTTTCCCATCACCATCTACATCTTCTGTTAAAACCTTAGCTGCATAATATAATTCGTTAATAGACTTTGGAATATCTACACCATAAAGGGTTAAAAGATCAGCATTGTAATACAACATATACAAACTCTTGTTAAATGGAATTGCATAAACATCATTACCCCACATACAATTCTTTCTCAAAGGTTCATAAATATCTTCCCATTCCTCTTTAGTTAAACCTATTTCTGTATCCGAAAGAAAACCATTTAATTTTTGGACAACACCACTTTGAATAAGCTTTGCAGTCCAGTTGGAATACGCTTGTGAAATCGTAGGAAGTTCTCCTGCCTGAGCGCCAGCAAGCAATTTTTGGCTTAATGCACCATAATTTCCAACATATACAGCTTCAACCTCTATATCTGTATGAGAATCATTAAAAGATTTCACAATCTGTTCCAATGTTTTTCCGTGATTTCCACCCATAGCATGCCAGAACACAACTTTAGTTTTTGCAAATGACACCAAAACTAAAAGTGATAACAAAACTACCAAAAACTTTTTCATGTTACCCCTCCTTCTTATACGTTATTTGGCTTTATATATTATACCACATTGCGTACTATTTTTATATTAAAATAAAATTTACAAAACTTTATGTAAAAACATTAAAATCATATAAAGATATTAAAATCCATTTATCTTATTTTATCTTAGACAACACCATATTCTGGTATAATTAACAAAAGGAGGAATTTTATGGAAAAAATAATAGCCAGAGAATTAAATTTAGAAGAATGGAAAGTAAAAAATGCAATAAGTCTTCTAAAAGAAAACACAATACACTTTGTAGCTAGATATAGGAAAGATCAAACAGGTGGTTTGAACGAAATAACATTAAGAGAAATTGAAAAAAAGTACAAATATCTTGAAAAGGTAGAAAAACTAAAGAAAAAAATACTCAAAACTTTGGAAAAAGAAAGAAAACTCACAACTTCGTTAAGAAAAAAGATACAAAATTCATACAATTTAACAGAGCTTGAGGATATCTACCTTCCATACAAAAAAAGAAAAAAAACTAAGGCAGATATTGCAATAGAGAACGGTCTACTCCCGCTTGCAGAAAAAGCATGTAAAAACCAAAAAATAGATATAAAAACACACTATACATCTCTTTTTAATACGAAAGAAAAAATAATAGATGGAATAACGGACATATTGGCCCAAAAATTTGCACATAACGATATAATAAGAAAAAAGTTAGAGTTAATTTTACTTGAACATGGACACATAAAATGCCAAAAAAAGATAAAAGAAAAAACAAAATACGATACATACGACAAATTTGAAAGGAAAATCAAACATCTCAAAGAACATAATATACTATCTATTAATCGAGGGGAAAAAGAAGGTGTTTTACAGGTAAAACTGTATATTAACAAAAAACACCAAGAATACTTATACAGTCTAACCAAATGGGAGCAAAATAAAATAATACGAAAGGGTCTTGAAAAGGGATGGAAATTGTTATTTCCTTCAATTGAAAAAAGAGTAAGAAACACATTAACAAAAAAAGCAGAAGACAGGGCTATAAAGGTGTTCGCGGAAAATTTAAAACAACTCCTACTAACAAAACCACTAAGAAACAAAAGGCTCATTGCGATTGATCCAGGTAATAAAACAGGATGTAAAATTGCAATTCTCGACGAATTTGGTAACCTATTAGACTATGCTATTATATTTCCCACATCTCCTCACCTTGATTTTGAAAATTCAGAAAAGAAGGTTTTAGAATTTATAGAAAAATATCACCTTGATTTAGTAGTTATAGGAAATGGAACTGCCTCAAGAGAAGTCCAAAAATTCATAGTATCTCTTATAAAAAAACATAAATTAGATATTAAATACACTTTTTCAAATGAAGCAGGTGCATCGGTATATTCCACTTCAGATATAGCAATTGAAGAATTTCCAGACTTAGATCCAACCATAAGAAGTGCAGTTAGTATTGGAAGAAGAATCCAAGATCCTATGGCAGAACTCGTAAAAATAAATCCAAAGTCACTAGGTATAGGGCAATATCAACACGATGTTAATCAAAAAAAACTAGATGAAGAACTCAAAAATGTAGTTAGTGATGTGGTAAATTTAGTTGGAGTAGATTTAAACAGTGCTTCTTCAAAACTTTTAGAATATGTCTCTGGAATAACCCCTTCTATTGCAAAAAAAATAATAAAATACAGAGAAAAGATCGGAAAATTCACCGAAAGAAAACAACTACTTGAAATAGACGGACTTGGAAAAAAAACATACACGCAATGTGCTGGATTTCTTAGAATAAAAGATGGAAAAAATCCTTTAGAGGCAACCGGCATTCACCCTGAACATTACAATATAGCCGAAGAAATATTAAAAAATCAAAACATTAAAGAAATTTCTGAAAAATACAACATTGGAAATCTAACTTTAGATTACATATTAAATGAGATTAAAAATATGGGAAAAGATTTAAGAAATAGCTCACATGAAGTTATATTCTATGATAATATAATAACATTTGAAATGCTAAAAGTTGGAACAATTCTAAAGGGAAAAGTAACAAATATAACAGACTTTGGTGTTTTTTTAGATATCGGATTAAAAGAAAGTGGCTTTATCTATAAAAAACTTCTCAATAGAGAAATGAAAATAAATGATATAATAAAAGTAGAAGTAATTGAACTCGACAAAGAACTAAGACACATAAAGCTAAAACCTGTATGATATAATTTTTCTATGGAGGTGAAAGAATGGAACTTAAAGTTTTGACTTTTATCCTTGGTGATGAGGAATTTGCAATTGATATCATGAAAGTCGACAGAGTAAAAGAATACGAAAAAACAACTAAACTTCCAAATTCATTAGACTTTGTTGAAGGTATAATAAACCTCATGGGAGAAGTAATACCGATAATAAACCTCAGAAAAAAGTTTATATTACCGGACTTTCAAGACAAAGAAAAATCAAAGATCATAGTAATTAGATTTGAAAATGAAAAGAAAATGGGCTTCTTAGTTGATGATGTTAAAGAAGTAATAACTTTAACAGGCGAACAAATTGATCAAACTCCAGAATATAGTGGTCAATCATCAGAATTTCTATTGGGTGTAGCAAAACTCGAAAACAGGATGATACTAATACTAGATGTAGAAAAAGTATTAAAAAAAGAGGAAAAATTAGAAATTTCCTCCATGGTTAAGTAACATATAAAGACGGGGGATTAACCCTTATCTTTACCTTTGTAGGATATTTTGAAATTACTTCGTTTAAAATACGATTTGTTTTACCTACATCATGCGTTTTTACTATAAAATGATACAAGAAGTTATTTCTTATTTTTGGAATAAAAAATTCAGTAGGTCCAAGTATTTTCAGATTAAAATTTTCAAGTTCAAGTACAAGTTTTTTTGCATTTTTTAGACCAAGCTCCTTATTATTAGAATAAACAATAACCTGAATAATATCTACAAAGGGGGGATATTCTAGATCCTTCCTTTGTTTTAATTCGTATTCATAATAACCTTCTACATCTTGTCTTAATGCATATTCTATGACAAAACTATCTCTTTCATAAGTTTGTATCAAAGCTTTCCCTTTTTCCTTTCTTCCAGCTCTTCCTATTACTTGAACTAATAATCTAAAAAGATTTAAAGAAGAATTGTAATCTGGGATATTCCTCATTGCATCTACATCAATAACCCCAATTAAACTCACGGTAGGAACATCTAATCCCTTTGTAATCATCTTTGTTCCAATTAAAATATCAATTTCTCCTTCGTATAATTTTTTCAACACCTTTTGAAATTTTTGGTAATTTTTTACCACTTCCGTATCAACTCTTACTATATTTCTACCCGGGAAAACTTTTTGTAATTCTCCTTCCAATCTTTCAGTTCCCATTCCTTTTTCGTAAAAAAGGACAGAACCACAAATTTGGCAAGAAATTTCAGGAACACTTTCAAATCCACATATATGACACTTCAATTTTCTTTCAGATTTATGGTAAGTTAATGCCACATCACAATTTGGACACTTTAATACATTTCCACAATTTTGACACATAATTAAAGAATATCCTTTTCTTCTAACAAAAAACATAACACTTTTTCCATTTTCCAGTTCTCTCTTAACATTTTTCAAAATACTCTTTGAAACATATGGTATAACTTTTTCTTCTTCTTTCATATCAACAACTTCAACCTTCGGAAGTACCGTCCCGTACCTCTCCTTTAACGTACAAAGTTTCATATCATTCCTTGTAGCCTTCACGTAGTGTTCCAATCTAGGGGTAGCAGAACCAAAGATTACAAGTCCTGGAAATTTTTCTACAAGGTAAATCAAGTCATAAACAACTTCTCCGTCTTGATAATAGCTATCATCGTGTTCTTCGTCAACAATTATCAAATCTTTATTAAATGGTATAAAGAACGCACTCCTTGTTCCTACAAGTATATCGATCTTCCCAGTTACTGCTCTCATCCATAACTCTATCTTTTGACTCTTTGTAAGATAACTATGAAATATCCCCACCTTTTTCCCAGAAAGTCTTGATTTTATCCTATTTACCGTCTGTTCTATCAATGAAACTTCTGGAACAAGATATAATGTCTTTGAATTGCTTTTTTTAATTACAGAAAGATAAACTTCTGTTTTCCCACTACCTGTTACACCATATAACAATACCTTTAATTTATTTTTCTTTAATATATCTTCAACAATTTTTTTTTGACTTTCGCTTAAATCTATATCTTCAAAATCCTTCGGAAATTCCTCATTTAATCTCAACAATCCCTTTCTTTCAAGCTGTAATAAGACATCCTTATTTATATCCAAAAACTCCCTAAGTTCTGAATAAGTGGTGTAATTGTTCACAAGAAGATAATCTATAACTTTTTTTTGCTTTTTGGTAAGTTTCTTTTCAAAAATTTCCGAAGGTAAAGCATTTAAAAATACATATAACTCTTTCCTTGGCCTTGGAAACTTATACTGAAAATCCTTTTCTATGTAAATTACTCCGTTCATTAAAAATTCCTTTAATTTTTTTTCTCCAAACCTTTCAATAAATTCTCCAACTGCCATTCCATTAAAGTCATAAAGTGGGTTATTAGAAAACACTTTTTCAACAAAATAATTTTCTATCCCCTTTGGAAAGGAAAGATCAAACAATCTACCAATTGGTGTATTAAAAAAATTAGAAGCCTCATTCAAAGCTTCAACAAACCACCCTTCTAAAAAACTCCTACCATCTACCTTTCCTATTACTTCACCTTCAACCTTTCCAGGATTTTCTTTTAAAACATAACCTATCTCTTTTCTTCCCCTAAACTTTAAGAAAATCCTTTCGCCAGTTTCCAATTTAAAATCAGAGTTTACAAAGAAAGTCCTTTTAAAACTTGAGTTTGAAATTGCAACTTCGTATATCATATAATCACCTCATTAGAATTGTACCATATTATAAAACTTGACTTATAGTTAATGATATTGGATAATATAAAGGGTAAAAAATAAAATAGGAGGTGATAAAATGCCACTGTACAGATACGTTTGTAAAAAATGCGGAAACGAAAAAGTTGAATTGCACTCATTTAAAGAACAACTGAATCTCGAATGCGAAATATGCGGTTCACAAATGGAAAAGGCAATAGGAAGAGTTGGTATAGTCTTTAAAGGTAGTGGATTCTATATAACAGATAGCAAAAAAAGTACTTCTTCAAATAATTCTAGTTCAAATGATTCTAAATAAAATTAATGCCCCCTTACGGGGGCCAATTATAATCCTACTTTAATTATAAATTAAAGAGGTTTAACATTTGCTGCTTGAGGACCTTTTTGACCATCTTGAACTTCAAATTCCACTTCTTGTCCTTCTTTTAATGTTTTGAATCCATCTGTTTGAATAGCACTCCAGTGAACAAAAATGTCTTCTCCGTCCTCCTTGGTAATAAATCCATAACCTTTTTTTGCATCAAACCACTTTACTGTACCTTTCATAAAAAAACGCCTCCTCGTAAATCTTTTTACAATCCCCGCCTCTCGGGGTTGATTAAAGTATACACCCATAATTATTTTTTGTCAACTGTTTTTGAGCTATTTCAAAAATAAAAAGAAAACACTCAAACTTAATCGAAAATTTCACAACTATATTCTGCCACAACTTCCTTGAAATTCTACTTTCAAGGGGAGACCTAGGTATTTTTAAAAGAACTGTTTACTCTTTTATTTAGAGAGACATTAGAAATGGGAACGTTATACTTTGAGAAAATTCCATATCTTAGAGCTTTCCATCTTCAATGAACTTCAAGAAAATATATAAAATGTTATTGTAGACAGTATACGATGTTTTATCCGGAATAAACCCAATAAAAAATCCATTTTGGAAACATTAAAACTATTTTTGCCTACAGAAAAAATGTAGTTTTTAACCTTTTTTACGATTAACTTTTAAAACAACAGTAATTTCGCCTCTTACTCCTTCTGAGAATCTTTCTAAAGCTCTTTGCACTGTGCCTTTAAAATATTCTTGATGAACCTTTGTGAGTTCCCTTGCCACAAAGATCTCCACATTTCCTAAAATATCATACACATCGTTTAACGTTTTCATCAATCTTTCTGGACTTTCAAAAAAAATATATACATCTGACATATCATTTTCTTTTATTTTTCTTAAAATCCTTCTTCTTTTTTTATCTCTAGGCATAAATCCCAGAAAAACAAACCTATTCCCATAAAAGCCACTTGCAGCAATAGCAGTTAGCACGGAACTTACTCCAGGTATTACATCCCATTCAATATTATTTTCCACACATAAATTAACCAGTTCAGTTCCTGGATCAGCAATTACCGGCATACCCGCATCCGAAAGATAAGCTATATTTTTACCATCTTTCAACATTGATAAAATTTTATCTATCTTTTTTAACGATGAATGTTCGTTATATGAATCTACAGGTTTCTTTATTGAATAAAAATTTAAGAGCTTCAATGCTCTTCTTGTATCTTCTGCAAAAATATAATCTACCTCTTTTAAAATTCTAAGTGCCCTTAAAGTTATATCTTCTAAATTTCCTATTGGCGTTCCAATTATATACAACAAAACTTTTTTCTCTCCCTCTCTGCAGATTTCAAAATTTTATCTACATCTTGAAACTTTATCAATCCAAATTTTTCATCAAATTTTTCATACAATAACTCTCTCAATCTGTTAATTTCAATGTTTTTAGATTGGTCAATTCCATATTGAACTATTTTTTGATTTGTATTTTTAAAACATCTATCAACGTTATCTATAGTCTTTAAAACAATAGAACCATGCTGCAAAACAAATGATCTAGTTCTCATTTGCGCACTTCCCACTACTTTTTTGTTATCCAAAACAATTTCATACCAAGATGGTGCATCAAAGCACACATTGGTGTTTCCGCGAATCCCTCGAGATACTAACCTTACAGGCACATCTAATTTATTTAAAACATCTACAATTAATTGCGAAATTGCTTTATAAAGACTTATGATGGACAATCTATACAGCTCATGTCCATTTGGAATAACAATACTATATGTCAATTCATATTTGTGCAATACCGCTCTACCACCCGTAGGTCTTCTTACACACTTTATATTATTTTCCCTCAAAAAATCAAAATCTACATCTTCAACACTTTGATTTTTACCTAATGAAAGTGTTGGTTCTTTCCAAGTATATAGTCTAAAAAATGGAGCATTGGATTTCCCCAAAACATAATCAACTGCCATATTCAAATCTCCCGAAAGCTTCCACGTTTCAATGTAATACATTTATATCCTCCTAAATGCATCTAACACACTCTCAGCAATAGCTGTGTATTTATCAACTTTTAATTCTGCAGCCCCTATAATACTTTCCTCATATGAATTGTATTCTTTTGAAAGGTGCGTGATTATAAATTGTTTTCCCGCAATTGTTGCTTCAATAGAATCATCCACTGAAATTGCAAAGTTATGAATATTTTCAAGCGCATTTAAAACGGCATTTCCAATAATTATTGGAATATTCTTGCGCGTTTTCGGGCCAGCAAATTCCCCTATAAAAACCTCCTGGCCATGTGTTATTTCTACCTTTACACTTAATGTTCGTTCTTTTTCCTGGACATTTATATCTGTCAATCTATAAGGAATGATCTTTGAGGATTCCATGCCTAAATTTAACTGAGCAATACTAACCACTTTTCTATCAATCTTCAAACCTAAACTCGCAAATAAAACGGTTTCGATATCCCTTACAAGTTGTTTGGGGCTTTTCTCATCATCTGCGACAACATGTATCTCTACAACTTGATCATTTTCAATGACAACTTTTGCAGCCTCAACCCCAGGAATCTTTGAAAGAACATTTTCAACACTTTCAACTTTTAACATACTATCCCCCCAAATCCTTTACAAAACCTCTAAACTTTTCAAAATCATCCACAAAACTTTCCACATATCTCCATTTTTCTTTCAAATCTTCCAAATCTACTTTAAACATTCCAATAACTTTGTCTTTCATATCAGAAATAGGAAAATATTTACCAGGCTGAAATTTATACTTATTTCTTAAAAATGAAAAAAATTCTGCGTATAAATTTTTATGTTCTCCTTCTCCAATACCTACAAAATAAACCCCATCATCTGTTAAAAAAGTCTTTAAAAAATAGTAATTCTTCCCGTTTAAAGCTAAAAGCTCATCATATGTCTTATCATCCACCTTTTTGGAAAAATTAAGCCAACTTTTTCCAGAAACCTCTTCTGAAAACAATTCCTTTGAAATTAGAGACTTTTCACCACCAAGTGCTAAAAAATGCGTCATTATTGGGAATTTTAAAATTCCAGCAGTCATAAATGGAATTTTTCTTGTTGAAAAACTATTTATATATAAATTTTCAAAATCTTCATTAAAATATTCCATTTTATAAAGTGATGGTGTTCTTAAAAACGGATTACTAAGTGAAACTCCAAAAAAGAACTTACCATCTGGATTATAACCAGCATTTAAAAAAAAGATACCATTAGATCCCACTGTAACAAGTATTAGATGTTTATGAAAAACATCTAGTACATCTTCAAACTTATACAAAAAATCCATCAACACATTCTTATCTTTTTCGAGTAAACTAAATACTTCGTTCATTAAAGGTCTCAACTTTTCAGGACCAAAATATACCATTTTTAGCGTCTCCTAGTTATAAAATATTCAATGCTTCTATTCCATGTTTTTTCTTCCTCATCCGTAAAATAACAAGCGGGTAACTCTCCACGTTCCCTATGATATGCTATACACTCACAACATTTACCTTTTTTAGGACATCCAGGATAACTACAATTACACTTTTCTAAGTTTTTTTCAAAATTTCCACAGTACATCATAAATCCCCCTTTATTTCCACTACCTCATTGTTTTCATCCATTATTAAAACTTTTGGACCTTTATATTCTCCATCAGAATACACACCAAAAGCCATAATAATTACCCTGTCACCTTCTTCTACTAACCTCGCAGCAGCACCGTTTATCACTATTTTTTTACTTCCTCGTTCTTCAGGGATTGTATAAGTAACAAAGCGCTGGCCGTTGTTCACATCCGCTACCAAAACCAATTCATATGGTTTAATATTGGACTTTTCCAAAAGTTCTATATCTATACCTATACTCCCCATATAATTGATACTTTTATCCGTCACACGTGCCATATGTATCTTTGATTTTAACAAAAATTCCTGCATTTTACTCCTCCTCATCTTTTAAAGGTAATTCAAAAATAAATGCATTTCCATTTTCATCAGGTTCAACCCATATTTTTCCATCATGTTCATCTTCTATAATTTTTTTACATATTGGCAAACCCAATCCCGTTCCATGTACTTTTGTTGTAAAAAATGGAATAAATAACTTTTCCAAGATATCCCTGGGAATTGGAGTACCTTGATTCCAAACCTTAATCTTTACAGTGTTTAAAAATTTCTTTACTTCAATTGATATTTTACCACCATATGGTGTTTCATCAATAGCATTTTGAATTAAATTTATCAAAACTTGTTTTAATCTCTGTTTATCCGCATACACTTCAACATTTTCATCGGCTTTGAATTCAAAAAGTATATTTTTATCTTTTATTTTATCCTCTAGTAAAATATAAACTTCGGATATTAATTCATTTAAATTAAAGAGGACAAATTCTGTTATCCTCCTATCTCTACTAAATTCCAAAATTTCACTCACAATTCCCTCTAATCTAACAATTTCATCTGATATTATTTTTATGTATTTTCTCCTTTTATTTTCATCATCTATATACTTTTCAAGTCTTTTTATAAACCCACCTAAAACAGATATGGGATTTCTAAGTTCGTGAACCACTCTCGCAGCCATTTCACCAAGTACAGCTAATTTTTCCTGTTTTTTTCTCTCTTTTTCCAAAATTACCCTTTCTGTTACATCCTCAAAAGTAACTATTATACCCTTTATTAAAATCCTTTCTGCATCCCAAAGTGGAGAAATAGAAACATCAAAGTATTTTTCCTGTCCCATTACGGGTATTAGGTAATTTGAAAGTTTTATCTCTTCCTTCATCTTTAAAACTTCAAAGGCCATGCTTTCTATATCCTCAAATTCAGATCCTAAATCTGCTAACCTTTTTTCTATCATCTGTTCCTTATTTCTACCAAAATAATACTCTGCGCGCGAATTCCACTCGCTTATATTCCCATTCTTCGAGATTACAATAACTGCTGCTGATAAATTTTGTAAAATGAGCTCTGAAAACTCTTTTAAAAATTCCACTAAATTCTTTTGCTTTTCCAAATTAATAGTCTTATCCTTTAATTCTTTATAATTCAACGAATTTTCAATGGCAAGTCCTGCACTATCCGATATTAATCTTAAAATTTCCACATCTACATTCGAAATTTTATGCTTTGAATACTTATTATCCAATATTACAACACCTATTGTGTCATTCTTTCCAATCAAAGGTACTATTACAAATTCATCGGTATCCAATAAAGGAACAAGATAGTCTAGTTCTTCCACTAAAACCTTTTTATTCACATGTACTATTTTTCTCCTTAAAACAGCTCTTTCTAAAAATTTACTAGATCTATATGGAAAAATCTTATTTCTTATTTTCTGAGTTAACTCGTTGTTCAGATCAAGTCCCAACGATTCTTCTCTCAAATATTGAACAATATCTGCATACTTCATCGCTCTTTGATTTGCTTTTTTCCAAATAGTGTCAACTTCCTTTTCATTAGCAGGACCTATCCACGCCTTCCCTATCAACGCATTTTTTTCATTATCTTTTAACAAAAGAAGTGCTCTGTTAAATCCCAGTGTTCTTCCCGATGTCAATCCAATTAAGAAAATTTTTAAAACATTATTTGGGTCATTACTACTTCTCATCGCCTGGCTCAAATAATGGACTATACTCATCTTCCTTAGTTGTTCTTTCTGGCCCTCTATCAATTTTTCATGCTCTTTTTTTAATACGTTTAATTTTTCCACTTCAGATTTTAAATTTTCATAGAATACAAGTCTGGAAATAGCCAAGTTAAACCTCTTTACAGCAGAAATTACTAAATCCAAATCAAAATCTTCATAACTTTTATCTGGAATATAACCTTCTCCATGTCTTTTATTAATAAAAACAAGCCATTGTTTTTCATCCACTGGTACACTTATCAAAGATTTTACAACTAAATCAGAATTTATAAAATTAACACTAGGTTTTATCAAAATCTGTGGTTGTTTTTTAAAAACAAAAAAGGAAAAATCAGAAAAACCCGGTATTATCTTCCCAACAAAGTCTTTTGGCTGAGAATATTCCACAAAAAAATCTTCCCCTTTTTTTCCAACCAATACAATAAGATCACTCGGCAAATACTCGGAAAGTTTTTCAACAAAATTTCTCTTTAACTCAAATAAATCTTGACTCTTCTCAAAAATGTCCGTCAGTTGTAGAATATTCTCCAATTTTTCCTTTCTCTTTTCAATCAAAAACAAATCACATACAAGCCCAAAAATATTTGAAAATTCATCAAAAAAATCATTCTTTTCAAATTTTTCATTTGAAATTATCGCACCTATTTTCTTGTCACCAAAATACAAAGGAATAACATCTTTATCATTTGCAGGCACCTTTTTTCCAACATCTTTTCCCGCAATTATTCTATAAATATTCTTTCTCTCTTCGTATAAAGAAAGTCCTAATTCTTTTATATTAAGTTTTTCTCTCAATAAATTAGCGAGCCTCTCTAAATTTTCATTTGGATAACCAATTTCAAACAAATCTTTCACTGCATTATAAATTAAAGAAAATTCAATCATAAAATCACCTCAAGTATATTCTACCACAAAAAAAGCACCCATATGGGTGCTTTTTTTATTCCTGAAATTCATATAAAATAAATTTTCCATTTTTCAAACGCAGTAACATATTAATTTCATTAGTTTCCATATTTCTAAAAACAAAAAATTCGTGATTCATTACTTCCATTTGTGCAATTGCTTCTTCTAAACTAGTTATCATCAAATTAACTCTCTTTACATTTGAAATCTTCTCATCCTTTTCTCCCTCTGGCATCTCATCCTTGAAAATTTCACCTAGTCCTTTATTATTTGCCTTATGCGTAGGCCTTACATAATCTTTTTCTCTTTTAATCTTCTTTTCAAAAGAATCTGTTAAAATATCAATTAAATTATAAATATCCATGGATTTTTCCGAAACAATAATGTCTTTTCCCAAATAATGCACCATTATTTTTCCTACATACTCTGAAGAATCTTTCTCAAATTTAATATCTAGATGTACATTATCCTCAATAACCCTATCTACCTTCTCTAACCTCTTTTCTAAGTAATTTTTAATTGCATCGGTAATTTCTACACCTTTTGTTGAAACACGAAAATCCATAAAATCACCTCCTACTGGTTTTCCTGAATTTTTCTAAGTCTAAAGTTTACATGTGGTGCAAATTCTAAAAGATAAAAAGACAACGTTAAAATCAAAAAGAGAGTTTTCAACAAAACATTACTTTCATTTATCTTTTTATCTACTATCAATATCAATGATACCACAAGTGATGCTGAAATAATAAACAGCAAAGGAAAAAAATATGACAAAAAACTAAACGTAATAGAAAATATTATGTAGAAATAAAAAATTATTTTATTATTTTCGGATATATCTGGAATTTTAAGACACCATTTCCATAAAACTATGATATAACCAAGTAGTCCAATAAAAAATATGGTATTCGACACAAATATATTTTTTAGAACAAAACTAAAAAATAAATTTGATGAAAAACCTATTGAAAAAAGAATAGAAGAAAATACCACCAAATCATCGCTTGGCAACTGATTTGAAAATAACTTCTCTAAATTTTTTTCCATAAATTGGAGGTATACCTCCTGTCCCCCCCTTCAAATTAAAACTGACCTATAACAATCCCAAATACCTCGGGACCTGTATGTACTCCCACTGCTGCACTAATCTGGGCAATATCCTTTATATTAAAATGCTCAATTAGTCTATCTAAATATTTTTTGTATTTTTGGCTTCCATATCCGGCTAATATATATGGTTTTTTTATCCCCTGTTTTTTTATAAAATCCTCACCAAGTTCAATTATCTTGTCAACTACACCCGAAAATTTCCTATCTTTTGCAACCAATTCTACCGTTCCATCACTATCCACACTCAAAATGGGTTTTATTTTTAATATTCTACCCAACAGTGCTTTTGCTTTACCTATTCTTCCTCCCTTTTCTAAGTATTTTAAAGACATTACCCCAAAAAGAAGTTTCGTATTCTTTCTTAACTCATCAACAAGCTCCTGGGTAATCTTTACCCCTTTTTCCAAATAATGAACAATTCCTCTATATAGCACATACAATTCAACACTAGCACTTTTTAAATCCAAAACAGTTACTCTATCCTTATACGGGGCACTAATTGCTTTAAACATGTTGTATGTTCCACTTAATTTACTAGATATAGAAAGCATATATACATGTTCATAACTTTCCAATAATTTTTTTAGCAAATCTTCCGTTTCCTTGGGATTTGGCAATGAAGTAGAAAAAGTTTCTGCCTTATCTAGCATGCCGTAAAAATCATCAACGGTTAAATTTTCCTTATCAATATACTCTCTACCATCAATATACACTCTTAAAGGTGCATAAAAAATAGGATATTTCAATTCTACATCGGGTTTATCAAAAGATGAATCAACAATAAATGCAACCATTTCCTATCCCCCCAAATACTCATGAGGATTTATTTCATCCTTAACATCCTCTGTTATTATTATAACATTTTCACCATCACAATGTAAAAAACCATCATCAACTATATACTCAAATTTTTCATCGTTTTTTTTTGCAATTACTTTATCTACTTTTAACTTTGCTATAATCGGAGCCCTATCCTTTAAAATTCCCATTTCTCCCACTTCTGTTCTTACGGTAACAATATCTACTTCTTTATCAAAATACAAACCATTTGGATAATATATCTTTAGGCGCAAATTCTTCACCTCCAAAAAATGCGTGAGCAAAATTGCTCACGCTTTTTGTAATTTTTTGGCCTTTTCAACTGCCTCATCTATAGTACCAACCATGTAAAATGCCATTTCTGGTAAGTCATCATGCTTTCCATCTAATATTTCTTTAAATCCTCTTATTGTCTCACTAACTGGCACATATTTTCCAGGAATATTACTGAATTTCTCAGCAACGTGCACAGGTTGACTCAAGAATCTTTCTATCTTTCTGGCCCTTTGAACTATTAGTTTATCCTCTTCCGATAGTTCTTCCATACCAAGAATTGCAATGATATCTTGCAAATCTTTGTATCTTTGCAATACTTCTTGGACACCTCTTGCCACTTCATAGTGTTCCTGACCCACTACATTAGGATCCAACATCTTTGAAGTAGAATCTAATGGATCCACAGCAGGATAAAGCCCTAAAGCTGCTCTTCTTCTTGACAAAACTACAGTAGCATCAAGGTGAGTAAATGTTGTAGCAGGAGCAGGATCGGTAATATCATCAGCGGGAACGTAAATTGCCTGCACCGAAGTAATTGATCCCTTCTTTGTGGAGGTAATCCTTTCTTGAAGTTCTCCCATATCCGTCGCAAGGGTGGGTTGATATCCCACTGCAGATGGCATCCTTCCAAGAAGTGCTGATACTTCACTACCAGCCTGAACAAACCTAAAAATATTGTCTATAAATAACAAAACGTCCCTTCCTTCAACATCTCTAAAGTACTCTGCAATAGTCAACGCAGACAGAGCCACCCTAAACCTTGCCCCAGGGGGTTCATTCATTTGTCCAAAAACCAACACGGTATTGTCAAGCACTTCCGCTTCTTCCATGTCCAGGTATAATTCGTTACCTTCTCTTGTTCTTTCACCAACACCGGCAAACATGGAAAAACCATGGTGCTCAATTGCTATATTCCTTATCAATTCCATAACCAAAACAGTTTTTCCAACACCTGCACCACCAAAAAATCCTATTTTTCCACCCTTTGGAAACGGAGCAAGAAGGTCTATAACCTTTATACCTGTTTCCAATATCTCAACCGATGTGGATTGTTCAGTAATGGATGGTGGAGTTCTGTGTATCGGCCAATATTCTACATTTTCAACTTTTTCCAATCCATCAATTGGCTCACCTATAACGTTAAACATTCTTCCCAAAGCACCTTTTCCCACAGGAACTTTTATAGGTTCACCTGTATTTATAACTTCAAGACCTCTCATTAATCCATCTGTAGTGTCAAGTGCAACTGTTCTTACAGCGTTATCACCTATGAGCTGTTCAACCTCTAAAATAAGCTTTTTACCAGTTTGAGGATTTACAACCTCTAAAGCATCATATATATCTGGAAGTTCCTCCTCATCAAATTGAACATCCACTACAGGACCTATTACTCTTAAAATCTTTCCTTTAGATTTCTTTGACACTTTATCACGCTCCTTTAAGATTATTCCTCTTGCAATGCTTGAGCGCCAGAAACTATTTCTATAAGCTCCTGGGTAATCGATGCTTGCCTTTCTTTGTTGTATTCAAGTGTTAATTCTCTGATCACCTCTTCTGCATTTTCGGTTGCATTTCTCATTGCATTTTGTCTTGCATATAACTCACTTACTTTCGTTTCAAAAGCATACGAATATATACTAGTCGCTACCATGAATTCCACTGCTTTCTTTGTTAACATTTCTATATCTGGCTCAAATTCATACCTTGAAGATTTTACACCTTCAAAAGTTATTGGTGTTAATTTAACAATTTCTGGTTTTTGGATCAACCTATTTTTAAACTTTCCATATGCAACATAGATAATTCCAACTCCATCGTTTAGTAAATCATTAGTCAAAGTTTTAGAAAAATCAAAATTAGGAATATCGTATGCACGTTCGTATATTCTTCTTGTTTTTGGATGTTTTCTAAAAAACGGAATACTTTTATTACCTATAGCGTAAACATACTCTATCTGTTCTTTCTCAATAAAATTCAAAGATGCTCTTCCTATTTCAGTGGGAAATGCCCCGCACAACCCCATATCTGTTGATATAACGATTAACGCCTTTTTCCCATTCCCCGTTAAGAATGGATGTTCGCCTATAAGCTCTATATTCTTTATCATTCTAACGGTTTCATCCAAAAACTCCCTTACACCCTGTAAACTTTTTTCTATTTTTTTTACCCTTGCAGTAGCCACCATTTCCATGGCTTTTGTAATTTTTTTCAAAGACTCCGTTGCTTGGACCCTTTTCTTTATTAAAAGTAATTTACCCCTACTCATTTAAATCACTTCCCGTACACTTTCACAAATTCATCTTTGAATTCTTCTATGGCATTTTTCAACTCTTTTTCCGTTTCTTCATTTAAATCTTTTGTTTCTTTTATTTTGTTAAGCAATTCTTTTTTGTTCTCCCTTAAAAATTGTAAAAGTCTCTTTTCGAATTCTTTAACTTTTTCAACTTCCAAATCGTCTAAATATCCATTTATACCTGCGTATAACACAACAACTTGATCTTCCACCTCAAGTGGTGCGTATTGCTCTTGCTTCATTAACTCCATTAACCTTTGACCTCTTGTAATCTGTGCCTGCGTTGCAGGATCAAGTTCCGTTGCAAATTGTGCAAATGTTTCTAATTCTTGATATTGTGCAAGATCAAGTTTTAGAGATCCTGCTACTTTTTTCATAGCTTTGACTTGTGCGGCTCCACCAACACGAGATACTGAAAGACCTATGTTTACCGCAGGTCTCTGTCCTGCATAAAACAGAGATGGTTCTAGATAAATTTGTCCATCGGTAATTGAAATGACATTTGTTGGAATATAAGCAGAAATATCATTTGCTTGTGTTTCTATAATTGGAAGTGCAGTTAGTGATCCACCACCATATTTATCATCAAGCCTTGCGGCTCTTTCAAGTAATCTAGAATGCAAATAAAAAACATCACCAGGATACGCTTCACGTCCAGGTGGCCTTCTTAGCAAAAGTGAAAGCTGTCTATACGCAACTGCATGTTTTGATAAATCATCGTATATCACAAGTGCATCTTTTCCATTGTACATGAAATATTCTCCCATTGCACATCCTGAATAAGGAGCAATATACTGCAAAGATGCATTATCAGCAGCACTTGCAACAACTACAGTAGTATACTCCATAGCACCTTCTTCTTTTAGCTTATCTACTAAACGTGCAACCGCCGATGCTTTTTGTCCAATCGCCACGTAAATACAATAAACACCTTTTCCCTTTTGATTGATAATTGTATCGATGGCTATAGCAGTCTTACCAGTTTGTCTGTCTCCTATTATTAATTCCCTTTGCCCCCTACCAATTGGTATAAGGGCATCAATTAATTTAATACCAGTTTGTAGAGGAGTATCAACTGGCTTTCTATATATAACACCTGGCGCTTTCACTTCAACATCTCTATATTCCGTTGTATTGATTGGGCCAAGACCGTCAACTGGCACACCCAAAGGATTTACAACCCTTCCCAACAATTCTTCACCAACTGGAACCTGCATGATCTTTTTTAATCTTTTTACCGTGTGTCCTTCCTTGATGTCTTTGTAATCACCTAATATAATTATCCCTACATTATCCTCTTCTAAATTAAAAGCAACACCAATTGTACCCGTTTCTACAAATTCTACCATTTCATTTGCCATAACGTTATTTAATCCATATGCACGGGCAATACCGTCACCTACTTGTATAACCTTTCCAACATCATCTAAATTTATCTCCTCTTTAAAACCCTCTATCTTTGATTCCAATACTTTTACAATTTCTCCGGGATTTATTCTCAAAATGTCACCCCTTTCTCAAGGAAAAAACTTCCCTTGCAATCTTATTGAGTCTTCCACTAACCGAGACATCAATCATTTTTCCCGCAAATTCAATTACCGCACCTGCTATAAGTGTTTTATCCACTTTTTCTTCAATAACTGGTGTTCTATCTACATACCTTTTAACAAACTCTTCGATAGCCTTTTTCTCCTCATCAGAAAGTTTATCAGCACTCTTTACATCCACTAATATCTTATTTTCAATATCTACAGACGCGTACTTGTAATAAACTACCATTTGCGGAATAAATTTTTGCCTCTTATTTTCAAAAATTAGAGAAACAAAATTTAGAAAAATATCATCACTGTATTTATCCAACGCTTCCTTAATAACACTCACTTTTTTCCAAACCTTCACCGTTGGATTATCAAAAAAACTTCTATAATTCTCATAAACAATATCCAAAACCTTTAAAAACTGGCCATATTCTTCCAATTTATTTAATTTTTTTCCAATTTTCAACAATGCACTAACATATTTTGAAGCAATAGTAGAATACCTCATTTTTCCTTCTCCTTTAACATTTTAATAAGGTATTCTCGTTTTGCCTTCTCATCCAATGTCCCTTTTAAGATCTTCATAGCAAGAACCACTGCTACTTCACCAACTTTTTGCTCGACTTCTTTTAACATTTCTTCCTTTTCCCTTTTTATTTCTTCTCTTGCAGCAGTAATTATTTTTTCTCCTTCAATTTCTGCTTTTTTCTTTGCATCTTGTACTATTTTTTCTGCTTCTTCTTTGGCTTTGTTTATTATAGAATCTGCATTTTCTCTCAATTTTCTCAATTCTTCTTGTGATTGTAATTTTAATTCCTCTGCTTCTTTTCTCAATTGCTCAGCTTTTTTTATTTCTCCTTCAATCTTTTCCTTTCTTTCATCCATAACTTGAAAATACTTATCGTATAAAAATACTTTTAAAACGTACAAAAGCAACAAAAAGCTCATCAGTTGAATTACTGATGTCAAATTGATTTCAAACATATCCATAAATATCGCCTCACATTATAAGGTAAGAAGTATAAGAAATGCAATTAAAAGTGAGTAAATTCCTGTAGATTCTGCAACTGCGTCTGCAATCAACATACGTGTAGTAATTGTTCCAACCATCTCAGGTTGTCTTGCCATTGCATCCATTGCATGAGCACCTATGTTACCTTCACCTATACCAGGTCCAATAGCACCGATACCCATTGCCAATCCTGCACCAATTGCTTTTCCCATTATA
This sequence comes from Thermosipho sp. 1074, assembly GCF_001999655.1. NCBI lineage: Bacteria > Thermotogati > Thermotogota > Thermotogae > Thermotogales > Fervidobacteriaceae > Thermosipho > Thermosipho sp. 1074. Next base: position 20,584 of record NZ_LBEX01000005.1, read on the forward strand.
ACTAATGCATCTGCCAAGCTCTTTTCCATAACTACCAACCTCCTTATGATATTTTTTCTGAAATATATGCCACCGCAAGCATTGAGAATACCAAAGCTTGAACTAAACCAACAAAAATTCCAAAATACGCCCAATAGAAAACTGGCATAAATAGATATTTAACTAGATATGTCAAAATAAATGTTAAAATAGCTCCTCCACCAATATTTCCAAACAACCTCAAAGAGTGTGAAATAGGTTTTGCAAGTTCTCCTATTATATTCATAGGCAACATTATAGGCATAGGCTCAAGCCATGATTTTAACCAACCACCAAAACCTTTTGCTTTAATCGCAAAAGCATGGCTTATCACAAAAACCATTAACGCATATGTTAAATTTGTATTTAAATCCGCAGTGGGTGAAAACCACGTATCTTGGAAAAGGGTAAACTTAACGTGCCCATCAACTACGTTTACATTAAGTCCTGGCATTGCACCACCGATTATATTCGAGATTGATATATACAAAAATAATGTCGTGGCAATTGCAAATGTGGGCCTAACAAACTTTGGATCATCTATAACACTTTCTACAACCTCATACATAAAATCCATTATGGACTCTGCAAATGATTGTCTTCTGTCTGGAATAACTTTAAAATTCTTCCCCACACGTACTGCAAAAACTATCAATCCAATTATTATAGTCCAACTCATAATAATAGTAAGTGGATTTATCCTAGTATACCACGCTTTTTCATCTGAAAGCTGTATAATCCATCTATTGGCAAGTCCTCTTGTAACTTCAGCTGTATCTTTTGGAACAAAATATAATGCATTTATTATCCCCAAAACAGTATAAATTATCAAAAAAACTACTAGAAACCAACTAATCTTTTTTTTCACTATTTTCACCTCCAATCAGAAAACCCACTATATAAGCTCCTATTTTAACATTTATAAGTCCTAAAAAAACACCTAACAAAGCTAATACTTTCTCTTTAAACAATACACCAACTAGTAGAAAAAGACTTGCAGAAAACAAATATCTTATGTAATAACCCTTTTTAGACCTTTTCTTTAAACCCAAGTTAATTATATCGTAATAAAGAGAAAATACGTATAAAACAGCACCAATTGTACCTAAAACGTAACTAAAAATAAAACTTCGTTCATAATTTGTCAAAATCGTTCCCAGTATCGTACCAATAATTCCCAAAATTATTATAACATTTACATAACTTTTAATCACCTTTTTCACGTCTGTCTACCTTCTCAACCTCTTTTAGCATCTGCCTTATGGCATTGTACAATCCCGAAATCGCGCCAAAAAAGAGAAATATGATAGTAAATAATTTTTCCGTATTAAAAATCTTATCCAAAAAATTTCCAATAAAATATGAAATTATTACATTTCCAAGGATAGTTGCACCAAATATAGTTACCAAATTCAACTTATTTAGTTCTTTAACTATATTGTTTTTCTTCATACTACAAAGATATCTCTTGGAAGACTTGACAAAACTTCACAACCATTATCTGTTAACAATATATCGTCTTCTATCCTAATTCCAAATTTTTTTGGAAGGTATATACCAGGTTCTACTGTAACAATTGAATTTTTTGGAAGAGGTTCTTTATTTGTAAAACTTAATCTAGGTTCTTCATGAACTTCCAAACCAATACCATGTCCCAAAGAATGTCCAAAGTATTCGCCATATCCTTTCTCAGTTATATAATTCCTTGCTGCTTTGTCAATTTCCGCACCAGTTAACCCTGCACGTGCTATTTCGATGGCCTCTTGTTGTGCTTTCATAACTATGCTGTGTACATTTTTTACCTCATCACTTGGTTCTCCTATACAAAATACACGCGTTAAATCACTTGCATACCCATTAAAATACGCTCCCCAATCCACTACCACTGGTTCTCCAATCTCAATTTCTTTATCACTTGCTATACCATGCGGGAGTGCTCCTCTCCAACCAGACGCTACTATAGTCTCAAATGAAAACTTATCTCCGCCTAATAATTTCATTTGATATTCCAAATATGCTGCAACTTCTTTTTCTGTAATCTTCGGTCTTACTATTTCTAATGTCTTTTTAAAAGCCTCTTCTGCAATATATACAGCTTTTCTAATATCTTCAATCTCACTCTCTGTTTTTACAGCCCTTAATTTTAACAACTCAATTGAAACGTCTACAAATTCAACATCTAAATGTCCTGCTAAATACTCAAAATGTTTCGTCAAAGTCCTATCTTTTTCTATTCCCACCCTATTTACATTCATCTTCTTCAAATACTCAACTATAATATCCAAAAAACGCTTATCTGCCTTGTATTTTACAAGTTCAAACTCCGATTCCATTTTTGCCTGTTCCCAATATCTAGAATCAGTAATTATTATCCTTCTATCTTTTGAATAAATTACACCAGAAAAACTTCCAGTAAAACCAGAAATAAACCTTGTAGTAGGTTTATTTGAGCCTTCAATGTTTAAAACTACAAGTACATCTAATTTCTTAGATAACAGTATATCATTTAAATCCATAATTTACCCCCTTTCAAATTCTTGGCGTGCCTGGCGGGATTTGAACCCGCAACCTCTGGATCCGGAGTCCAGGGCTCTCTCCAATTGAGCTACAGGCACTAAACCAATATAATTTTACCACCATTTTTTAAAAATTTATCCACAACATCTTTGAATTTTTCATTTACAATAACCAAATTATACTTTTTTTCAATTGTATCTTCATTCCTGTAAACAAAATTTTTTTCTTTCATATGCAAAAACGCAATGGAAAAATTCCTAGTTAGAGCATCTCCTTTTCTACCCTTAACAGGAGTAACTTCATAGTAAAGTACATCTTCAACATCTTCACAATCAAATTCAACATCTAAAAATTTTTCAAGTACAAATTTCTGGGAAAGTATGGGGTTTTTAATATAGTCCATAAAGATCTGTCTGGCACTAAATGCATCGTCATCTTTTGCATTAAAAGATAAAGCCATCTTGGTGGTTAATCTTTCATCTATTAAAAATACATCTATGCCTTTTCTTTTTAATTTGTAAGCAAATTTTAAAACTTTAAAACTTTGCTTAGAATAATTTCCACTCATGGAAAGCGGTATACCTAAAACTACTTTTTGAAACTTTTCCAACAACTTATTCAATTGCGTGGTATTTACTGTTCCACTTTTTGATATAAAATCACTTCCAATAGCATATCCTGTTTTTTTATCTCCATAATCTAGTGCTAAAATCATATTTCCCCCTAAATATTAAGATAAACATCGTACATCTCTCTTTCCTCGATCATCTTGTAAATATCTTTAATAGATGCATTTAAAAGTGTCATAGTGTATTTTTCAAAATAAGAAAGTTCCAACTCCCTTTCAAGAATTCTAAGTATTTTTTTGTCGTTCTTGTAATCAAGAATTGCATGTTTTAACACCTTTGGAGAAATATTTACATCTTTTGAAAAATCTATAAATTTATTTTTATTATCTATCTTTAAATCATAAAATCTTAAAACTGCTTCTTCTAATCTCTTCTTATCTGGAAAAATTTTCAAAAGATGATTTTTTCTCTTTAAAGCATCTTCACTGTTATAATAAAGTTGCAAGATTACATAAGAATCACCAGATACTGCATCTATTAACTCTTTTATGCTTAACGGAAAATCAAATATTCTAACTTCTGCACCATTTTCTAACATTGAGGGTAATCCATCAGAATTAGTTGAAGAAACCAATTTTTTTATCCTTCCTTTTTTTATTAAACTACTAATCACACACTTTTGAAACGGTTTTAATATAGGACTGTAAAACACCAAATCTTTAAATTCATACCTTCTAGAAATTAGTTTTTCATAAAACTTTGTCACATATGAATAGTTTGAAAACAAAAATGCAATTGAATTAATTTCGTGTTCAATCGTTTTTTTGGAATTCCGCTTATCTTCCAGTCCAAAATTTATCTTCTTTTCTTCGTAAAAAATTGGAATGTTACTTTCAAACTTATACAAACTCGTAACAACAAAATCTTTTTCCCCTAATTTTTTTAATAATTTTTCATATAATTCATACGACAGTGAAGACAAAATCTGTATTTCATTCAAAATTATGAAGTCAAAATCATCTAAAGGAATTTTACCTTCAGTAATCATTATAGGGTTTGTAATAACATGTTTTGAATAATTTCTATTTAATGAGTTAACAAAAGTTATTCCATCAGGTGAATGCCTGGACAAGCTTTCATAAACATGCAAAGCCTCGATATTTGTTGGATTTATCACTAGCGTTCTACCTTTATTCATTAAATAAAGCAAAAAAGCATTCCTAGTCAACAAATCCGATTGCAAAACAAATGGTTTTTCTTTAAAAAGGTACTTTTCAATTCTTTCATACCTTTGGGAAAGTTCACTACTATCCCAAAAATCCCTAAATTCGTCTCCTTTTTGGCTTTTCCAATCGTTTGTAAAGGAATATATAAAGTATTTATCTTTATAATCTTCCTCATACTCAGAAGAAATTTTAAAATCCAAGATATTCAAAAATGGACCAACACCATTTTGTCTTATGTTAGCCACAATATCCAACGAAGTCAAAACCGCGTGAATGGCTGGAATATCATAATAGTTCTTTTTTAAACCAAATCCTATTCCTTCAACGGTATTTTTATTTTTACTCTTTAACACCATTCTTACATTTGCTCCAAAATTTCCAAAGAACCTTATTCTTTCAACCAAATTATTTTTTATCAAAAAAACAGGTTCAGGATTCCCATGTCCAAACGGCTCCAAATAACTTAAAGCCTTTATTACATTATCTCCAACATCATCTAAATCCAAAACAGCGTCTACTTCCAATTTAGAATCCACTTCAAAATGACTGTCACCAAATTTTTTTGAAATCACATCGATAAGCTCGTTAATTTTTTCTTGTCTTATACTAAATCCAACTGCCATAGGGTGTCCACCAATTTCTTCAAAATACTCGGAAAACTTGGAAAGTACTTCCAAAATATCAACACCATCTACACTTCTACCAGAACCCCTGCCAATTCCCTCTTCAAGTGATACAACAAGAGAAGGTTTATTGTACCTTTGTACAAGCTTTGTAGCAACAATTCCTAAAACACCCGCATGCCATTTTTCGCCAGCGACTATCAAAATAGGTAAATCTTTTATCTTTGAACTTTCTATTTTGTTAACAGCCTCTTTAAATATCTTATTTTCTATCTCTTGTCTTGTAAAGTTATATCCCATTAAAATCTCTGCAAGTTGTTCAGCAGACGAAAGATTATTAGTTGTAATCAGTTTATAAGCATCCTCTGCAGAATACAATCTACCTGCTGCATTGAGCTTGGGAGCTAACCTATAACCAATATCTTGACTGGTAATATTTGTAATATTAAGTTTTTTCATCAGTTGCACAAGACCAATCCTATCTGTTTCATTGAGTTTTTTCAATCCTTCTTTTACAATATACCTATTTTCATCTACCAGATCCACCATATCCGCTATTGTTCCAAGTGCAACTATATCCAAGACTTCATTGATTTCTTCATCTTTAAGGTTTAACTTTTGTCCCAATGCAGAAATTAGCTTATACGCCACGCCAACACCCGCAAAGTCCCTAAAAGGATACATTTCATCTTCCCTTTTTGGATCAACAACCGCATGAGCTTTCGGAATTTCATCCTTGATAGTATGGTGATCAGTTATTATCACATACATTCCCAACTCTTTTGCCCGTTCTACAGCTTCAAAACTTGTTATACCACAATCTACACTTAACAACACCCTAAACCCGTTCTTATAGAATCTTTCCACAATTTCAGGTTGTATACCATATCCCTCATCAAGACGATTAGGTATATAGTAATCCACCTTCCAACCATACTTAGAAAGGAAAGACACTAAGGTTGCAGTCCCCGTTATACCGTCTACATCATAATCTCCATACACAAAAACAGGGTACCCTTTTTCACGGGCAAGTAAGAGATATTTAACAGCTTTATCCATATCTTTCAATAAAAATGGAGAGCGCAAATCGTCTTTTGATGGATTGATAAACTTATACGCATCTTTAGGTGTAAGATAACCTCTGGAAACTAGTAATTGCGCTGTAAGTAGAGGAATATCCAATTCCTCAGCCAACTTTTCTGAAAGTTCGGTATTAATTTTTTTCAATTCCCATTTCACTATTCTACTCCTTCCTTTTTTTATTTTTTTACTTTTGTACTTATTTTACCATATTAAAAATATTTTTAGAATAGTGTATAATATAACTATAGTAATATAGTAAGTGTTCCAAGTTCCACCAGCACTAAAGTTCTAATCTAAAAGAACCGCAAAAAAACGAGGAGGTGGAATTATGGGGAACACGTATTATTGGCTTGTACTTCTTGGAGACTCGGAATACCATATTTTACCTATCCTTTTTGTTCCCTCTCAATCACATGTAGATGCGCTCTTGGAAACCATATACAAAAACAAACTAATCAATTTTCAAGTAAAAAAAGTAATGTTTTCGGATAATTTTGAATCTGTTAAAGAGGTTACCATGAAATATGCAAATTAAGGAGTGATTAAATTTGGTTACAAACGGTATTGCATACAACGCTAGGGTAAGGTTTTCGGTTATTGATAGTACAAATATTATCCAAGAGGTAACAAATAAACATTCCCTATCTCCTATCACAGCCGTTGCACTTGGAAGATTGTTAACCGGCGTTTCACTTATGATTCCATGGCTTTCGCAAAACGAAACACTTACTTACATAGTTGAAGGGAGTAACAAGATAAAATATATTGCTGCCCAAGCAAAAAACAACGGAGATGTAAGGGGATATGTTACACCCAAAGTGGTAGAAACTTTTTTAAACAAAGACGATAAATTTGATATCAAAAAAGCAATAGGTAATGGAACTTTAAAAGTTGTAAAGGACTTAGGTTTAAAAACCCCTTATGTTACACCATCCAAATTAGTTAGTGGTGAAATAGCAGAAGATTTAGCTCATTACTTTGCCACTTCTGAACAGATTCCAAGTGCTATAGCTTTAGGAGTCTTAGTGGACAAAAATGGGATTAAACGTGCTGGTGGAATTATTATTCAAATATTGGATAAATCCCTTTCCCAAAAAAGCATTATAGAAATTGAAACAAAATTCAAAGAGATCACTCCAATAACTAACTTTTTGGAAAACCATTCTGCAATAGATGCATTAGAGTATGTCTTTGGTGATAAAATTGAAAAAATAGAAAAACACAACGTCCAATTTAAATGTAGTTGTTCACATGAAAAAGCCATAGATTCAATAAGATTATTAAAAATTGAAGAATTAAAAGAAATTTTAGAAAAAAATGAAGACGTGGAAGTTGAATGTAAATGGTGTAGTACAAAATACATTGTTAAAATTCCAGAGATTAAAAAAATCTTGGAGGAAAAAAATGAGCATCTCAACTAAAGTTACGTACATTGTCACTTTAATTTCAACTACAATTTTAGCTTTGGTATTAATATTTTTGTACTCTACTATAGATTCACTAATGATAAAATCCACGAAAGAAGATTTGCTAAGAACGAATCCAAAGGGACATATGATGCAACCTTTTATGAGAAAAGATATATACATATTAAGGAATGGTATTTTAATTTTGGATCCATATAACATAGGGATTGTTAAAAAAGAAGGAAAAGTAAAAATAAGCGATAGAACTTATTTATTTGTAAAAAAGCAAAACACTATTTTTGGAAAAGATATTACCCCCATTGAAGAATCCATATTAAACATTAAAAAAAAGATCATCATTTTATTTTTAATTTCTATTACATTGATAAGTACACTCACCTATTTTATAACTAAAAAATCGTTAAAACACTTACATGACTTTGTAAATAAGATTTCAAAACTAACAGGAAACGATCTCAACTATAGGTTTATAAATCCACACACCAACGACGAAGTTGAAGAACTCGTTGAAAAATTCAACGAGTTAATGGATAAAGTTGAAAAAAATTACAAATTACAAGAGGAATTTGTTTCAAATGTTTCTCACGAATTAAAAACCCCTATAGCAAATCTAATTGGTTATTCAAAAATGCTACAAAGATGGGGCATGAAAAACAAAGAGATTTTAAAAGAAGGTATTGAAAACATTGTACAATCTGCAAACAAAATGAGAGAATTAGTTGAAAATATGATAATGATTTCAAAAAATTATGAACTTGAAAAAGAACAAATACATCTAAGACCTTTTATTGAAGGTATTATAACAGACAACAATGTGGTAATATCCGGAGATGGTACTATAGAAGCAAACAAAGAAGCCCTGGAAATTGTCATTAAAAATTTGATCAAAAATGCATTAATACACGGAAAACCTCCTGTTGAAATCTTACTTCAAAAAGACAAAATAGAAATTAAAGATCATGGGCAAGGCATACCAAAAGAGCTTAAAGAAAAAATTTTTGAGAAATTTTCAAAATCTAGAACTTCAAAAGGTCATGGATTGGGATTGTATATAGTTAAAAAGTTATGCAATCAAATGGGATTAAATATGTATTTAAAAAACTCAACTCATACTACATTCGTTATTGAAAGGGGTGAAAGATATGAAATCTGATATCGAAATCGCAAGGGAGGCAAAGTTAAAAAAAATATCGGAAATAGCAAAGGAAATAGGTATCGATGAAGAATACATTGAACCATACGGAAAATTCATTGCAAAAGTAAATCTAAACTTTTTAAAAAAAATAAGCGAAAGAAAAGATGGAAAACTCATATTAGTAACTGCTATAACCCCAACTCCCGCAGGTGAGGGGAAAACTACAACGAGTATTGGTCTTTCAATGGCATTAAACAAATTGGGAAAAAAATCCATAGTAACGTTAAGAGAACCCTCGCTTGGACCTGTTTTTGGTATTAAAGGTGGTGCAGCAGGTGGTGGATATTCTCAAGTGCTTCCCATGGAAAATATAAACTTACACTTTACAGGAGATATTCATGCTATTTCATCTGCACACAACCTAATATCCGCTGTAATAGATTCACACATTAAATTTGGAAATGAATTAAAAATAAATCCCGCGAAAGTATTCTGGAAGAGAACAATGGATATGAATGATCGTGCACTAAGACAAATCGTTGTAGGACTTGGCGGAAATACAAATGGTCTTCCAAGGGAAGATGGATTTATAATAACCGCTGCATCGGAAATAATGGCGATACTCTGTCTTGCAAAAGACTTAAAAGATTTAAAAGAAAGACTTGGAAATATAGTACTTGCAGAAAGCTTTGATAAAAAACTAATAAAAGTCAGAGATTTAAAAATAGAAGGCGCTCTTACAGTACTTTTAAAAGATGCGATTAAACCAAATCTTGTACAAACAATAGAAAACACACCGGCGTTTATTCATGGTGGACCTTTTGCAAATATTGCTCATGGTACAAATAGCATAATATCTACAAAAATGGCACTAAAATTAGCAGATTACGTCGTTACTGAGGCAGGATTTGCCGCAGATTTAGGTGCAGAAAAATACTTAGATTTTGTCACACAAGTTGCCAATTTCAATGTAAATGCTGTTGTATTGGTAGCAACAATAAAAGCATTAAAATACCATGGTGGGGTAAATAAAAATGATTTGTCCAAAGAAAATGTAGACGCAATGCTAAAAGGTATGGATAATCTAAAAACACACATTGAAAATTTAAAACTCTATAACGTACCAGTAGTAGTAGCATTAAATGTATTTCCAACAGATACCGAAAATGAATTAAAAGCATTTTCAAATAACTGTAACGCTCCACATGCATTTTTAAGGGCATTTCAAATGGGAAGTGAAGGCGCAATAGATCTTGCAAAGCTTGTAACTGAAAACATCTCAGAAACCCCACATACACCAATTGTAAATTTCAATATGTCCATAGAGGAGAAACTTGAAACACTTGCAACAAAAATCTATAGGGCAAAAAAAGTTATATACACAGATAAAGCAAAGAGTAAATTAAAATTCCTAAAACGCCATGGATTTGAAAACTTACCAGTAATTGTTGCAAAAACTCAATCAAGTATATCTGATGACCCCAAGAAAATAAACGCACCAAAAAATTATGATTTTACAATAAGGGATTTTGAGTTATCCGCTGGCGCTGGATTTGTAGTAGCTCTAGCTGGTGAAATAATGAGAATGCCAGGACTTTCGAAAATTCCAAACGCAACTAACATAGATATAGACGAAGATGGAAATATAATAGGATTATCCTAAGCTGGTCATACGACCAGCTTTTTTATTTTTAAAGCATAATTTAGTAAAAAAAAGAAAATACAAATATTTTGCCTGGAAAATGATTTATGTTAGGATTTTCACAAAATATCGGCATTGAAAAATCAAGTATTTTAAGTAATAATTTAGGTGTACTACAACACAATAGGGAGGTTTAAAAAATGAAATTAAGCGAATTAGGCAGATTAGAAGCACCAGGTCCACTCTATAAAATGGCACAACATCAATTCTTAAAAGCAGCAAAACTCATGGATTTAGATCCAAACATTGGAAACTTTTTGCTTTGGCCACAAAGATCGTTGGTAGTACATTTTCCAGTAGTAATGGATGATGGTAGAGTAGAAATATTTGAAGGATATAGAGTTCAACACAATACGGCAAGAGGTCCTGCAAAAGGCGGTATAAGATATCACCCTGAAACAAATTTAGACGAAGTTTCCTCACTTGCATTCTGGATGACGTGGAAATGTGCTGTTGTTAACCTTCCATACGGTGGAGGAAAAGGTGGAGTTAGAGTTGATCCCAAAAAGCTCTCCGAAAAGGAACTTGAGAAATTAAGTAGAAGATTCTTCTCTGAAATTCAAATGATGGTAGGTCCAACAAAGGACATCCCAGCACCTGATGTAAACACCAATGCAAAGATAATGGCTTGGTATATGGACACCTACAGCATGAACTCAGGTAATACAACACTTGGAGTCGTAACGGGTAAACCTCTTGATCTTGGTGGTTCAGAAGGAAGGCCAGAAGCAACAGGGCGTGGTGTTTCAATCAGTGCAGCAGAAGCATGTAAAGCACGTGGTATAGACATTTCCAAAGCCAAAGTAGCAATTCAAGGTTTTGGTAACGTAGGTTCGTTCTCTGCAAAGATACTTTCAGAAGAATACGGTGCAAAAATAGTAGCAGTAAGCGATGTGAGTGGTGGACTTTACAATGAAGAGGGCTTTGATGTTGACGATTTAATCAAATATAGAGATGAAAACGGTGGATTAATCAAGGGATATCCAAAAGGAAAACCAATCTCAAACGAGGAATTACTCACATTGGATGTTGATATCTTAGTCCCAGCAGCACTTGAAAATGCAATCACTGGAAAAATTGCAAAAGACGTCAAAGCAAAGATAATAGTCGAGGGTGCAAATGGTCCTACAACAGAAGAAGCAGAAGAAATCTTAATTGAAAAAGATGTACTTGTAGTTCCAGACATTCTAGCAAACGCTGGTGGTGTTACAGTATCTTACTTTGAATGGGTACAAGACCTTCAAAGCTTCTTCTGGGATGTAGATGATATAAGAAAGAAATTGCATAAGATTATGACTAAATCCTTCGGCGAAGTATACGCAACAAAACAAAAATACAACACAGACATGAGAACAGCTGCTTACATTGTGGCAATTGGAAGAGTTGCAGAAGCAGTCAAAAAAAGAGGATATTTCCCAATGTAAAAAATACCCGGGGTTATTCCCCGGGCTTGTTTTTAAAAAGAAGGAAGGCTCACGCCTTCCTTTTATACTCTTTGACTGATTAAATCAACAATATCTTTAACCGTATTGATTTTAGAAAGATCCGAATCTTCTACTTTAATTCCAAACTCATCTTCAAATGCCATAACTAAATCTACCATATCTAAAGAATCTGCCCCTAAATCATCTGTTAAACTTTTTTCTTCCGTAACTTCATTAACATCTACTCCAAGTTGCTCGGCTATAATTTCTTTGATTTTTTGCACTTTTTCCATAATACTCACCTCCCACTATGCAAAATATTACCACATTTAAAAGTTAGTGTCAAGTAAAAATGTTAAACTCGTTTAATTGTAACAATAAAATGAAAGCCAGCGTGTTTGCTAGCTTTTTTAATCATAATTCGATAAATAATTTTGCCAGTTTACCAATAAATGTCTCTTCTTTTATATCATTAATTTCCGGTTCATAGCTTAAAAGCTCCATTAACTGTAAAATAAAATTAGGTAGATTCTCTGTTTTTTCAAAATTTTCCCAAAAATCATCCAAAGAGGTCTTTGTGTACTCAAGCATATTAATCATTTTTTTAAAAAGTGGAATATTTATATTCGAAAGCTGTTCTAGTACTTTTTCAATTATCTCAGAAAAAGGCATGCCACCAAATACTCTACCAAAATAAATGATTTGAATTACTTTGTAAAACACCACTGCTTCGTCTATATCAAAGAGTAAAAATGAAGATTTGGCTAGATTCTTCTCTATTAAAATTGGATCGGCACCAGCAATATACCCACTTGAAATAACAAGTACTATCCTTTGGTTAAAAGGAAAATTCCTATACCTTTCAAGTTCTCCTAAAATAACCTCTCCCTCATCGTTGGTAAAATCAAATGCATACTCAAGTTCTTTAAAAGGAAAGTGGATTTTTTCTAACTTACTCTCTATCAAATCTTTCTCTTGCCTAGCCTTTCTTAAAAAAGCAACATATTCTGGATCAAATTTTTCTAATTCGTTTAAAATAAAGTCTTTATATCCATCAATAAATAACAAAGATTTTAAATAATTTTCCCTGTACTCTTCACCTGCAAGCTTTAAACTCTCACTTGCTTCTTCATATAACCCCAATAATTTTTGCTGCAATCCCAACTCGTTGTAAACCTCAAAAGACGGGAAGTTTTTGGATAACTCTTTTAACACCTGCAACGCTTGAAGATGTTTTCCAAGTTTTGACAACGTATATGCCAGATTATACGCAATCTCCGGTTTATACTCAATTGACAAACCATCTTTAAAAACTTTCTCTGCTTTTTCAAATCTTTGTGTGGTATTGTACAAAACACCTAATCTAAGAAAAATTTGAGATAATTTTTCCACCTTCAAAGCTGCTTGGTATGCAATTTCCGCATCTTTATACTGACCATTTTCAAAATACGCATCACCTACTTTTAACAAGGGAAGTGCAAAGTCCTTGTTAATCTCAAAGGCTTTCATATACATTTCAACGGATTCATCGTATTCTTTCTTTAAATACAAAACATTTCCAAGTTCGTAATATCCCAAATAAAAAGTAGGGTTAAGCGAAATAGAACGTTTTAATTCAACTTCTGCATTATCGTAATCTCCAACTTTTGAAAATAATAATCCATAATAAAAATGGTACCTGTAATCATACATTACATTTTTTGCTTTTTCCAAAAAATTTCTTGCTTTCTCATAATTTTCATCGTTTAAGAGTTCTTTAAACTTTTCATAATAGAAATAGGTAAGATAAGATGCCCAATATTCATTTTTCTCCACGGAATATTGAGCCTCTAATCCCCTTAGTATTACATCTAGTGGAATCTTGTTAATCTCGCTAATTAAAGGCATATCCTCAGCTAAAATGGGCAATTTAACGGGCAAATTCTGTTCTTTTGCAATTTCTGGCTTTACAGGTAAATACACAATTGCCTTGATTTTATCATCTCCTTATCCTATACCTCCAAATTTTCTACCTGAAATTACGTGAAAGTGTATATGTGGTACTTCTTGCCCCGCGTTCTTTCCATTGTTCTGCACTATTCTATATTCTTTAAACCCCAATTTATCGCTTAACTCTTTTATTATGTAAAATATCTTCCAAAAACGTCTTTGATCATCTTCGGATAATTCATGTATTTTTTCCACATGTTTTTTATAAATAATCAGAAGATGAATTGGTGCAACGGGTTTTATATCTTTTATGACTATAAAATCTTCATCTTCGTACACCTTTTCAGAAGGTATCTCATTTCTTATTATTTTACAAAAAACACAATCCATATTTATCCCTCCTTATAATTCCACTATTTGCTCAACTTTTGGACCTACTGAAATATAACTAATCTTTCTTTCCAATTCCTTTTCCAAGAAATTTACAAAATCCAAAAATTCTTGTGAATCATGGGTTTTCCATCCCTTAAAATATTCATATATAGGTCTTGCCCTATCAAGAAGTGACATACTTTCTACTTTTGTTATTTTTTCTCCATCTACGTCGTATCCTACACAAACTGGTATTTTTTCAAAACCATTTAAGATATCACTCTTTGTCATAACTAATTCAGTAGCACCAGAAACCTTAATCGCGTATTTCATTAAAGGAATATCCAACCATCCACATCTTCTAGGTCTCCCCGTTGTCGCACCAAACTCATGTCCCATTCTTCTAAGATGTTCTCCTTCTTCACCAAGTGCTTCACTTGGAAATGGTCCATTCCCTACCCTAGTAAGGTATGCCTTGAAAACACCTAGAAATTTGTTCACTTTGACGGGATATCCAACTCCACTTTGAATACCTGTTGTGTTACAATTTGTTCCTGTAGCAAATGGATAAGTTCCAACATCCACATCTAATAAAACCCCTTGTGTACTTTCAAATAAAATCTTATTGTTTTCAATTAAGTCTATTATTTTTCCATGTGGAACAACAAACTTTTTAATACTTTCATAAGCCTTTAAAATACCATCATACCCATCTATTTCTATTCCATACATTTCTTTGTAAAAGTTTGACAAAAAATCCCACTTATCTACAAAGTTGTATTCCAAATCTGCAATTCTCAAACCTATTCTGTGCACTTTATCCGCATATGCAGGTCCTATACCTTTTTTCGTTGTTCCAACTGCACTTTTTCCTTTTATCTCTTCTATTTTTTTATCCAATAACTTGTGATGTGGTAAGACTACATGTGTCAAATCAGAAATATACAATTTTGGTTCTTTTCCATTTTTCTCTTTATATTCTTCAATTTCTTTCACAAGTTGTTCAATATCAAGTACCACACCATTTGAAATAATTGCACCAACATCGTATTTTAAGTGTATTGATGGAAGTAAATGATGTATCATTTTAAAATTTTCATATTCCACAGTATGTCCCGCGTTACTTCCTCCACTATACCTTACAACAAAATCATAACCTTTTGAAAAAAAAGTCGTCACCTTTCCCTTTCCTTCATCCCCCCACTGCAAACCAAAAAGCACACTTTTCAAATTAATTCACCTCACTTAAAAGTTTTCTATGCTCGAAAATTTATCACTCTTTGTGTTCTCTATATTTGACAGTCTTTTAAATACCTTTGATCTTATAAGCTCAATTTTTTTTATACTAGTATTAAAAATCTTAGCGATTGAATACATTTCCATATTTAAATTAACCACGATATTTCCCTTACCGTGAAAATACGTTCCCCTTTTCAAAGAAAGCATTTCTATATTTGAATGAGTCATTACAACTCTTGAAAAATCACTTGCATTAAAGCTTTGAGATGAGAGAGAAAAAATATCCATATTAGTTAATCCTTCCGCCATAAAAGTGTTGTTGTTTAACTTGTTAATAATTACCTTTCTTGTGTTTGCAATATTTAAATTAGTAATCGTAGAATTTTCCAATACCAACAATCCTACATGTTCTACATTTAACCTGTCTACTGTTGAATCCTTAATAACCACTAAATTTGTTTTGCTTAAATTTAATATTGGTAAATTTATGTCTTTTAGAAAAACCAATTTTCCACCATTTGATGAAACTTCACCTTTATACTCCCTTCCCTCAAGATAAAATGTTCCATTTTCTTCAACTTCAAATTTCAAGTTTCCCGTAAACTTTACATTCTTTGGAACATACACTGTACCCTTTACAACTATATTTCCAACACCTATAGTTTTTAATTCAACGTTCTTCTCAAGAAGCAAAACAGATTTTTCCGGAACAAGAATCTTTCCCACAATCTTGTAAGGAGATTTTGAACTCAAAAGTATATTCTTATCAAATATTCCAGATATAGGAGTTTTTGAATCAAGCGGTGTAATATTTTCTACACTGGGAGGAATGTAGATAAAATTTCCTACATTTCCCGCATCATCCATACCACAGACAACCATGGAATCAACATCATACCTCTTAACCGTTTTTTCAAGTTTTCTTTCAAAAAAATTCAATCTACTATTATAATCTACTTCATATACCGGAATTTTAAATATTACAAGGTTTGGATCTCTTATTGAAAAATTCACTAAAGTAGGAGGAACCGTATCAACTATAATCTTAAACAAAAATTCTTGATAACTTCCCACCAATCTCAACGAGTGTGCCCCATCCTCAAAATCAAGCCCACTAATCCTATTTTCGGTTATTGGAATTCCATCAAAAAAACCTAGTAGTCCCTCAAATTCAATGTAAACATCTTCTTTTCCTATATACCGTGGAATGCTTAACGAAAACATACTCAAAGATATCAATAGAATGACTAGTATCGTTTTTTTCACATTATACCTCCAAACTTTCCCCTGGTCTTAATACTACACAATTTACATTTAATTTCTCAACTTCCAATTTAAATCTATCCACATCAGCTTTTATCACATCCCAGGTGTTATAATGCATAGGTATTACCATCTTTGGTTGTATAAACTCTACAGCTTTTACGGCATCATCTACATCCATAACAAAATTTCCACCAATTGGCAAAAGTGCAATATCCACACCCTTTAAAAGTTCCATATCTTTAGTAAGTCCTGTATCTCCTGCATGGTATATAGATTTTTCACCATATATTACAAATCCACCTGGATTACCCCCATATATGATGTCACGTCCTTCTATTATTCCAGAACCGTGAAGTGCAGGTGTCATCTTTAATTTTCCAAATTCAAAATTTGTTGCCCCTCCAATATGCATTGGATGTACTTTTTTCACACCTTTTGATTGTAGATAACTACATATTTCAAAATTTGAAATAACTGTAGCATTAAATTTTTCAGAAAGCTCCACAGTATCACCTATATGATCCCCATGTCCGTGAGTTACTAATATATAATCAATCTTTGGTAACGAAAAATTTTTTGGAAAAGATGGATTCCCTGTAATAAACGGATCAATTAAAATATTCTTTTTAGTTTCCAATAAAAAAACCGCATGACCTAAAAAGGTGATTCTCATATTTTCGCCCTCCTTTTTGCTCTTCAACATTTAAGATTATACTCTAAAATAACTTTAAGTTGCAAGAGATTTTTTATTAATTTCATGATAAAATCAATTAGGGGGTGAAAAAGTGATGTTAGATCTACTTTTTGCCGAAATAGGATCAACAACAACGGTGGTTACGGCATTTCACAATTTAGACGGTAATGTAAAAATTGTAGGACAAGGCGAACACTGGACAACCGTCAATGAAGGTGATGTAACAATAGGTATTGAAAGGGCAATTGGAAAATTAAAAGAAAAAATCGGCGAAAAAAAACTAACTTGGGATAAATTTGCAGCATCTAGCAGTGCTGCAGGGGGATTGAAAATGACTGTACACGGTCTTGTGTATGACATGACCGTGCGTGCCGCACGAGAAGCTGCATTAGGTGCAGGTGCAGTTATTAAATACATTACGGCGGGAAAAATGGATGACTTTCACATAAAAAAAATTAAAGAAATCCAACCAAAACTCATACTTCTTGCAGGTGGTGTAGATTACGGTGAAAAGGAAACGGTGATTCACAATGCAAAAGTTCTATCAAAATTGGATTTAGATATCCCAATAATTTACGCGGGGAATGTTGCAGTTGCAGAACAGGTGGAATATATACTTAAGAATTCTGGAAAAACTGTTTTTATTACGGAAAATGTATATCCAAAAATTGACCAACTCAATGTAGAACCTACAAGGAATATAATAAAGGAAATATTCGCCCAACACATCACCAAAGCCCCGGGAATGGAAAAAATATATGAAATTGTAGATTACAATATCCACACAACACCTGGTGCAGTTATGAGAACTACCCAACTTCTTTCTGAAATTTACGAAGATGTCCTTACCATAGATATCGGTGGTGCAACAACCGATGTAGATTCAGTAACAGAGGGAAGTAACGAAATACAGGAATTAATGATAGCACCAGAACCAAAGGCAAAACGCACTGTAGAAGGTGATTTAGGTTTATTCGTAAACGCGCACAATGTAATCAAACTAATAGGCGAAGAAAACTTAAAACTTGAATTTCCAAATTTGTCCGAATTAAAAACAAGAATATCTCCATATCCAAAAACAGATGAAGATGAAAAATTTATCGCAAAACTTGCACTGTATTGTTTTCAACAAGGCATCAGAAGACACGTGGGAATTAAAAAACATATATATACCCCACTTGGAAGAAAAGTCATAGCCGAAGGAAAAGATTTAACAGCCATTAAGTTTTTATTTGGCACAGGTGGATTTTTAAGCCGTTCAAAATATGCACCACAAGTTTTGAAGTCTATAAATAATCTCTCTAAGTTACATCCGATGGATCTTTTACCACAAAATAAAGTAAAGATATTTAGGGATAAATATTATATATTTGCAGCTATCGGTGTAATATCTACGGAAATAGATAAAGACTTTGGAAAGAAGATCCTAGAAAAAGATATAGAAGAGATTGGAGGTTAAACAATGTATGAAAATGAAAAAGTATTAGTTATCCCAACCAAAGAAGTAGAGAAATTATGTAACAAAAAAACAGGTCTAATTAAAGTCCCAGAATATGATATAATTTCAATAATAAAAGAATATGGTAAATTCGTAGATAGAAATACTGCAGAAAACGATGAAACAATTAGACAAGTAATTCCATATATAATTTTAATGGAAAACAACAAATTTCTCCTCTTTAAAAGAACTACTGCCCAAGGAGAAAAAAGATTACACAATAAAGTTACAATAGGTGTTGGAGGGCACATAAATACAGAAGATTCTGTAGAACCTATTGAGGCATTAAAAAAAGGAATGATAAGGGAAATAAACGAAGAAGTTGATGTTGAAATCAAAAATATAGAGTATCTAGGATTAATCAATGTAACTGACAATCCAGTAAGCAGAGTACACGTAGGACTTTGCTATATTGCAAATGTTAAGTATTTTGGTTTAAAGGAAAAGGAAAAATTCATTGAAATATTTTCAGATAATCCAGGCAGATATTTTGAGGAGATGGAAGGATGGAGCAAAGTAGTGGTGCAATCGTTAGATCATATGCAAAAATAAATCTCTTCCTTGATGTCATAAAAAAACGCAGTGATGGATACCATGAGATTTTATCTCTATTTCAAAATATATCCCTTTATGATCGCTTAATAATAACAAAAATCGATAGAGGACTTGAAATAAAATCAAATGTTGATATAGAAAACAATATATTGTACAAAACTTGGGATATTTTTTGCTCAAAATTTAAAGAACCAGAATTTGGCCTTAGAATAACTCTCGAAAAAAATATCCCCATGCAAGCAGGATTAGGTGGTGGAAGCTCAAACGCAGCGGCTTTGTTATTTTATTTATCTGATCAAATGGGAATTCACAAAAACCAGATATTAAACATAGCCTCAGAAATAGGAAGTGATGTTCCATTTTTTCTTTTTGGCGGAACGGCTATAGTAAAAGGGAAAGGCGAAATAATTGAACCTTTAGATCCATTAACTGGTTATAAAGTGAATATAATTACATCCAACGGTATTTCCACAAAAAAAGCATATCAAAGCTTAAATCCCACTTTATTTGGTAAGGCGCCATGTTCACCATACATACTTTATGAAGCGTATAAAAATAGAAATATAACCGAAATAAAAAGATGTACATACAATATATTCGAAAAAATAGTGACGAAAGCCAATAAAGAAATTTCACAAAATCTAAAAAAACTAAAAAAAGCTTCTTTAATATCTGCACTAACAGGTAGTGGTAGTGCAGTATACGGTATTTCATTTAAAGAAGGTGAATTTAAATTTATTCCAAGGGGGATTGAATATGAAAAAGTTAAGCTATAAAGATTTAACTTTAAAAAATTCTGTATTCCCAAGAGTAAATTCTTCGAAAAATATAAGCCCATGCGAAACATTTATTGGACGAGAAGATGCATTTAAAGCTATGCAATTTGGTCTTTCTATGAAACAAAAGGGATATAATATATTCATAGTAGGTCCAAGTGGCACTGGAAGGAAATCTTTTGCCATTTCATTTGCAAAAAAATTTTCCAAGAAAAAGAAAAATTACCACGATTTGGTCTATACCATTGATTTAGATGAAGCGTACGCTGCAAAAGCCATAATACTTCCACCAGGTGAAGGAAAGAAACTAAAGGAAAAGTTAGAAAACATCTCGGAAGACATATTCAAAAACATCCAAAAAACATTTGAAAGTGAAGAATACGAAGAAAAAAAGAAAGAGTTAGAAATGGAATATGAAGAAAAAAAAGAGCAAATTTTAAGTGAACTCTCCAAAAAAGCAGTAAGATTGGGATTTGTAGTAAAACTTACTCCCACGGGCATCGTTTATGCTCCCCAAATGGATGGAAAACCATTATCCCCAGAACAATTTGAACAACTACCTGAAGATATAAAAAGAAATTACGAAGAAAACGCAAAAAAACTGGACCACTTAATCTCAGGAGTGATATATCAATTAAGAAAAATCGACACTGAGTATAGAGAAAAATTCAACGATTTGGACAAATATGCAACTTTATTCTCCATTGATTCACTCTTTGAAGAACTTAAAGAAGAATTCAAATACTCTGAAAAACTTTTAAATCACTTTGAAAAATTGAAAAATCATATAGTGAAACAAAGCGTTAAAATCAAAAACTTTGAAGAATGGAAGGGATATATAAAACACATCCTAACCGTAAACTTAATTGTGGACAACTCAAATTTAAGCAGTGCTCCTGTTGTTTTCGAAAATAATCCCACTTATCCAAACTTATTTGGTAAAGTAGAATACATATCAAAATCCGGAGTGTTATACACAGATTTTTCAATGATTAGGAGTGGTGCTATTCACAGGGCAAATGGTGGGTATTTAATTCTAAATGCCGAAGATATACTTAAATTTCCATACGTTTGGGATAAGTTGAAAAAAACACTAATTTCCCAAAAAATTACCATTGAAAATATAGATAGTGCGTATGGAATAAACCCTACAATAACATTAAAACCTGAACCAATTAATTTAGACTTAAAGGTAATAATAATTGGAACACCAGAGTTATATTACATACTCTACGAATATGATGAGGATTTTAAAAAATTATTTAAGGTTAAAGTTGAGTTTGATTGGGAAATGAACGCAACAAAAGAAAATATAAAACAATATTATTCTTTCATATCAAGCGTAGTTGAAAATAACGAACTTAACCCTTTAAATTCAAAAGCTTTAAAAAGGGTAATATGGTATTCAATGAGACTTTCGGAAAACAAAGATAAACTTTCCATGAAAATGGGAGAAATATCAAGCCTCATAATAGAATCGGATTACTATTCAAAACTACGGAATGCAGATACAATAACAGAAGAAGATATCCTCAATGCAATAAAAAATAGGGAAAATAGAGTTCGATTGATCATGGATAAATATGATGAAGCACTCAAAAAATACGAAATAATGATAGAAACCCAAGGAAAAGTTGTGGGGCAAATAAACGGACTTACGGTAAGTCACTTTGGAGATTTTTCATTTGGTATGCCTGTAAAAATAACCGCCAAAGCATATGTGGGAAATACCGGAATAATCGATATTCAAAGGGAATCAGATTTAAGTGGTAATATACACAGCAAAGCGGTATTAACTCTAATGGGGTACTTAGGTAGTAAATATGCAACTGAATTTTCATTATCACTTGGAATATCTATAAGTTTTGAACAAGTATACGGTGTAGTTGAAGGAGATAGCGCCTCTCTTGCGGAAACTATAGCCATAATATCTGCAATATCTAATATTCCAATTAAACAATCTATAGCAGTAACCGGATCAATTAACCAACACGGTGTAGTCCAACCTATAGGTGGTGCTATAGAAAAAATCGAAGGATTTTATAGATTATGTAAACATAGGGGACTTGATGGTACCCATGGGGTAATAATTCCAATGGCAAATGTAAAAAATCTAATATTAAAAGATGAAATATTGGAAGACGTAAAAAATGGACTTTTCAACATTTGGGCTGTATCTAATGTTGATGAAGCAATTAAAATTTTAATGGATAAACCTGCCGGAAAACTAAACGAAAAAGGCAAATATCCAAAAGGTTCTGTTAATTACTATGTTAGCGAAAAATTAAGAAAAATCCATGAACATCTAGAAGGAAAAAAGAGCAGGAGGTAATACAATGAGAATACTAAGTGGTATGAGACCAACTGGAAAATTACACATTGGCCATCTTTTTGGTGCACTCCAATCATGGGTTAACCTTCAAAAAGAACACGAAGCCTTTTATTTTGTGGCAGATTGGCATGCATTAACTACACATTACAACGATACTGATGAAATAATCAAAAATTCCATTGAACTTGTTAAATCCTACCTTGCAGTGGGAATTGATCCAAACAAATCCACAATATTTATACAATCGGAAATAAAAGAACATGCAGAATTAACATTACTATTTTCAATGTTTGTTCCTGTTTCACGACTTGAAAGGGTTCCAACTTACAAAGAAATCAAACAACAACTAAAAGATAGAGATTTATCAAATGCAGGATTTTTAATCTATCCAGTTTTGCAGGCTTCAGATATACTCATTTACATGGCAGAAGGTGTACCTGTTGGTGAAGATCAAGTCTATCACATAGAACTTACAAGAGAAATTGCAAGAAAATTTAATTACCTTTATAAAGAAGTCTTTCCAGAACCAAAACCAATACTTTCAAAGGTCCCAAAACTACTTGGCACAGATGGCAGGAAGATGAGTAAAAGCTATGGAAATACCGTACCTCTAATTACAAATGAAAATACACTCAAAAAGATGGTAATGCCCATGATCACAGATCCCGCAAGAAAAAGAAGAACAGATCCGGGAAATCCAGAAAAATGTCCCGTATGGGATTATCACAAAGCCTTTGGAATTAACAGTGAAGATGAAGCTTGGGTAAAAGACGGTTGTACAAACGCAAAAATTGGATGTGTAGATTGTAAAAAATTGCTACTAAAAAATATGAAAGAAAAATTGGAACCCATCTGGGAAAAATACAACTTGCTAACAGATGATTATGTTAAAGATGTCATCGTAGATGGAAATAAAAAAGCAAAAAAGATCGCACAAGAAACCATGGAAAAAGTAAGAAGTGCTATGAACCTTGATTATTCTTTTTTGAAAGGCACAAGGTGATTCTATGAATACTTGGCTTCAAAATTATTGGGATAAAAGTTTGCTTTCAATTATTACAATTATAATATCGTATATTTTGTATAAATATCTGATAAAATTAATATACAAATCAATAAAAGCGTTTGGTAAGGAAATCAAAGCCCCAAAAACTGTTCAATTTTTTATCGGAATAATCATCGCAGTTTTTGCAATTTTAATAATTCTAAGCATTTTTGATATTGATCTATTACCATACATTACAGGACTTGGAATCTCAGGAATAATTGTAGGTCTTGCACTTCAAGAACCACTCACAAATTTTATCTCTGGAATACTTGTTATGACCACTCGAAAATTATTCGAAGGTGAAGTAGTAGACATAAATGGAATAACTGGAATAGTTGACGAGATAAAAATAAACCACAGTTATTTAAAAACCTTTGATGGAAAATTGGTGTTACTTCCAAATAAAAGCGTTTGGAGTGGAACTGTAACTAAATACTGGCCCTCTACGGTAAGACGTGTAAATATGGATGTTGGAGTATCATACGATATCAATCTTGAAACAGTTCTCAAGCTACTAAAAAAAGCAATAGATGAAGAACCTCTCGTTGTAAAGGAAAATGTAAATAACTTTATAGCCTTCAAACAATTTGGAACAAGTTCCATAGATTTTACAGTATACTTTTGGGTTGAAAGAAATTCCTACTTTGAAGCAATAAATGCCCTTGCAATAAGAATAAAGCAAATATTCGATGAAAATAAAATAGAAATTCCATTTACACAGATAGACGTTCATATGAAATAACTTTTTTAAATTCACAAACTTTATGGTAAAATTATTATGTTAATCAAAGATAACAATTGCAGGAGGTGGGCTTTATGTTTAAAAATCTTTCAATTAAATCAAAGTTGTGGTTGCTTATTATTCTTTCTTCTGTGATACCTTTAGTCGTTGTTTCAACTTTTGCAATCTTTCATGCTTTTCAATTGGGAAAGGATATGGGAAACAATGCACTACTAGCCATTGCCCGAAATGGTTCAAGTAATTTAGACAACTTTCTAAGTGGTTATATAAATCTCATTGATTTTCTCTCAACAGATGCAAATGTAGTAGGCGCATATGAAAATAAGCATGATGAAAGAACATGGATGCTTAAAACATTTGAAAATATAAAAAACAAATACAAAGACATAATCTTTGTTTATCTTGGGCTTTCAAATAAAAAATTCCTTATTATCCCCGAAAGTGATCTGCCACCTGACTATGATCCAACTGCAAGACCATGGTACAAAGATGCTGTAAAAAACAAAGGTAAAGTAATAATAACAGAACCATATAACGACGCTTCAACAGGAGACATAGTTATCACAGTTGCAAAGACAGTGAAATTAAATGGGAAAATAACAGGTGTTGTTGCTTTAGATTTTAAAGCATCAGAACTTACAAAAAAATTACTGTCTACTAAACTTGGAAAAGGTGGTTATTCATATCTACTTTCCCCAACGGGAAAAACACTTTTACACTCCGATGAAAGTAAAATTGGAATGGATGTATCAAACTTTGATTGGTTTAAAAAGATGAAAGACAAAAAGGAAGGAATAATTGAATACGAATATAAAGGTGTTAAAAGGGTAATTGCATTTTCCAAAACAAACAATGGCTGGATTTTTGCATCTGCAGCACTAAAAAGTGAAGTAAATGACCATGCAACAAAAACTATGATATCTCTTTTTACCATTTCTTTAATTGCAATCGTATTTGCATTCTTATTTGGTACATTTACGGGAAATTCCATTGTTAAACCCCTTAGAAGCCTTGTAACAATCATAGAAAAAATCGGTCAAGGTGATTTAACTATGCGTTCCAATATCAAGTCTAATGATGAAATCGGACGTATTGCAACTGAACTAAACAAAACTCTAGATAATCTTTCTAGCTTAATCTCTCAAGTCGACCAAAATGCCATAAAATTAAATGAAACTTCTGAAAAACTTTCAAGACTTTCAGAAGAACAAGAAACAGAAGTACAATCCTTTACTCAAAACATCGAAGAAATCAATTATGAAATTCAAAATGCTTCTTCTGCTATCGAAGAAACAACAAGTGGTGTTGAAGAGGTTGCAGCAAGTGCTCAAAACGTCTCCAAAACTTCTCAAGACCTTACCGAAAAGGCAAATGAGGTATCCAACGCAGCAAAGATTAGTGAAAAAGCATTGGATACAATAAACCAAATAATAAACAATATAAAGGAAAAATCATTATCTATGTCTGAAAAAGTAGATGACCTTGCAAATAATGCTACAAATATTGGTGAAATTGTTGAAACTATCTCAAGTATAGCAGAACAAACAAACTTACTTGCACTTAACGCTGCAATTGAAGCTGCAAGGGCTGGTGAAGCAGGTAAAGGGTTTGCCGTGGTTGCAGATGAAATAAGAAAACTTGCAGAAGAAAGTAAAATGGCAACTGATAAGATAACTTCTATTTTGAAAAACATCCAAACGGGTTCTGAAAACGTAAGAAATGAAACAAATGATATGGTGGAAATTGTAACAAACGCAAGTAAAGAAAGTGAAAGCGCAACACTAAATCTTAGAGGAATATTAGGTCAAATTTCCGATATTTCCGGTATGATAGAAAATCTTGCCGCAATAGCCCAAGAGCAAAGTGCTGCAGCTGAAGAAATGGCAAGCGCAATGGATGTTGCAAGTAGAAATGTAACAAGTGTTGCAGAAAAAATGGATATGGTTGTTAACAGTGCAAAAATGCAACTTGAAAAAACCACTGAAGTCAAACTTGAAGGTGATAAACTTTCTGAAATTTCTCAACAACTCTACAATGAAGTACAAAAGTTTAAATTATAGAATAAATTCAAAATTCAAATCCTCCGCACAATGCGGAGGATTTTTAATTTTCCCCATTTTTTCCGATAATTATTAAGGAGGTGTTTAAAATGGATGTTAAAAAAATAGGAGGATATGGATATATTCAAGGAATTAAAAGGGAACATATAGAAAAAATAAATAGAGAGAAGTTTAAACAATCAGATTTTTCCTCAGCACTTGAGATAAAAAAACTGTTAGAAGATTCAAAAAAATTACCAGAAGTAAGAGAAAAATTGGTTTTAGAATTAAAAGAAGCTATTAAAAACGGAACTTTTAAAATTGATGCCGAGAAAATTGCAAAATCTATTTTGGGAGGATAAAAATGAAAGAAATAATAAAAAAACAAACAGAATTAATTGAAAAAATTACCTCTTCATTTAAAAGCGCACAAGCTGCGCTTATAAAAAAAGAAATACAAGATTTATCCAAGAACATAGCAATGGTTGAAGAATATTCCCTAGAATTTGAAAAATTAGAAGAATTATTATTAAAAGAACTCAATAATCTAGGATACTCTTCTATAACAAATTATATTAATTCAACAAATGATAAAGAGATGTCCATTTTACTTGCCACATTTATGGAAAAACTAAATGAACTTTCCATAGTTATGTCAAACTTTAAAGAAATGCTGGATTTTGAAAATAATTACTTTGATTTTGTCAAATCGTTATTTTCAAATACATCTCAAACATCTACGTATTCGAAGACTGGATACGAAAAAGTAAACTCTAGTTTTTTTAACAAATCATACTAGGGAGTGATTGAATGCCAGATATTAGCCTTTTCGGTGCTTTAAATACAGGACTTTTGGGTATTTATACAAGCAAACTTGCAATGAATGTTGTATCACATAATATAGCAAATGCAAATACACCTGGATTTTCAAGACAGGTACCTATTATTCGTACAATGCCACCCATTCCCGCAACTACTTTAACACAACCGTCTATACCATTACAGATCGGAACAGGCTCAAAAGTAAAAGACATCCAAAGGATTAGGGATAAATTTTTGGATATTCAATATAGACAGGTAAATAACAAATACAACTATTGGGACTCGATAACTTCAAATTTACACTTTGTCGAACAACTCTTTGCAGAACCAGGTGATTCTGGAATAAGATATTTATTTGATTCAATGTGGTCAGGTATGGAGGAAATAATAACTGATCCAACTAATAGTGCTGCAAAACGAGAACTTGTAAGTAGAGCTGAAGAATTTGTCAAAAACATAAAAGATTTATACTTAAGACTCGAACAACTAAGAGAAGATTTAGACTTTGAAATTACCCAAAGAGTTGATCAAATAAATTCTATGGTAGAAAGACTTGCCGATATAAATTCAAAAGTACGTCTATCAATGGCCCTAAAATCCACTCCCAATGACCTGTTGGACGAAAGAGATAGGATATTAGATGACCTTTCAAAGCTTGCAGATATTTACTACACAGAAGATGCCTCAGGACAAATCACGTTGAGGATAGGGGATCAAATAGTCCTTACGGGAAGTGATATCAATAAATTAAGAGCACTTGAAAGGCCATATGGAAAGGGTTTTAAAGAAATATTTGTAAGAAATTCAAAAGTTGATATACACGATGGAAGTCTAAAAGCAGCTATAGATTTGAGGGATAAAACAATAGTAAAGTACATGAACAGGTTAGATGAATTTGTACTATATCTAACCGACAAATTCAATCTAATCCATAGAGATGGGTTCAACAAAGACGGTAGTGTAACTGGTCTAGACTTTTTCTCACAAATAGAAACAGATAACATTGAAAATTCCGTTTTATTTAGATTAGCTGGTACCAAGAGAGTTGAAGGTGGACCAATAAAATATATTTCAGGTATGTCAAATAGAAATAATGTAAGTGATATAACCACAAAACAATTCATTGATCAAGGTTCCATAGTATTTTTTGACGGTTCTACAAATGTTAGTGCTATATCTGTAAATGCCGGAGACACAATCCAAGACTTTATAAATTCCGTTTCTGCTTCTGGACTTTGGTTTTCATTTGAAACTGCAATGCACAACAGTGCAACATATTTACTCAGAATGGTTGGAAGCACAAATCTAAAAGATACTTTGGCACTAGATTTTAACGGAAATATGTTCAATACAATGGGATTTGACACAAAAGATGTCAATATATTCGTAATAAATCAATCTGATTTTAACGTTGAAAATGGTAATTACAAAATAAATATCAACGGTATCGAAGCCAACTTAAACATTACTTCAGGTTACACATTAAATGACCTTGCAAATGATTTAAACACAAACTTTTCCACCGAAATAAAGGCATTTGTACACAACAATAAACTTTTAATACTTCCAACCAAAAATAACGAATTTAACCTAAATAGAATAAATTTGCAAGACCCCGATGGACTGTTCACACAGGCAAATATTCACATTGAAACGTACAAGGCATTGGACACAAGTAAAGAAACACTTGATAACATATTAGACAGAACAGATCCATTTAAAATAACTATAGGAGCAACTGAAATAGAAATTGATCCAACACAACTAACTCTAAAAGACTTTGTGAAAAAACTAAATGAATCGGGAACAGGAATTCTCTTTGATATAACACCACACAACAAGGTAGTAATTAGGGGTACAAGATCAATGAACTTTAAAATAGACAAAACTATTAAAGGACCAGAAGAATTATTTGTAAAATTGGGATTTATAGATCCAGATAGCGATCCTACAAATGATTGGAACGAAAAATATATATTTCTAAATCCTTTCGATGCTCCAAAAACACTTAGAGAGAAGTTTTCAAAGGCAGACACACTCTTTGTGGACAAAATAATAACAAATGAACCTTTTAGATTTGTGGAAAAACTAAAAGTGAATACAACTGTTTCTTCCAACCCTGAAACTATAGCCGTTGACTTTGGAATCATAAAAGATAATACAAATTGGGACGCAAAAGTATTCAATCCAACAGGTCAGGCAAATACCAAAATAATGGAAATGCTTTCTTCAATGAGATTTGAAAAAATACTAAACGATGGTCGAGAGAGTTTTGCAGAATATCTTGGGGGTATAGTTGCTGAAATGGGTGTAGAAGGTGAAACCGCAATGAAAATGAAAAACAATACAGATATAGTAATGAAAGACATAAGCAATGAACGTGAAAGGGTAAAAGGTGTCTCATTAGATGAAGAAATGGCAAATATGATTAAGTTTCAACATGCTTTTAACGCATCTGCTCGTGTTATGACAGCAGTAGATGAAATGATAGGTAGAGTGATTGACAGACTCGGTGTTGTAGGAAGATAGGAGGGGATTTAGATGAGAATAACAAATGGAATGATAAACGAAAGAACATTGTTTAATATACAAAAGAGTTTGTATAGAATTAGCAAATTACACGATAAATTATCATCTGGTAAAGAGGTATCATATCCAAGTGACGATGCAGTAGTTGCTACACGCTCTTCAAACATATCAAGTAGATTAAGAGAATTAAAGCAATTCAAAAGAAACGTTGAACACACCCAAAATTTTGTCAATATATATGATTCCACCATCCAAGAATTAACAAATGTCTACCATAGAATAAAAGAATTAATTGTAAGGGGTGCAAATGGAGTTAACGATGTAGCCGAAAGGGAGTCAATAGCAGAAGAATTAAAAGAGCTAAAAAACCATTTAGAAGATATAGCAAATACTCAATTGGGAGGAGAATACATATTTGGTGGTGCAAGATCAGATTTAAAACCCGTGGAAAATGGAAAGATCCAAACACCACCAGAGGCAAATGTTAAAAGAAAAGTAAACGCACTTGGATTTACCATTGAATACGGTATCACAGTATACGATGTTTTTAAGCTTGATACGGGAAAAGATGCATTTACCGTAATCAATGACGCAATAAATGCTTTAAAAGAAGGAAATTCAAAAAAACTTTCAAATATAACACTCAAAGAAGTAAATAAACTGGAAACATCAACAATGGATGTATTTGCACAGATAGGTGCAAACACAAGAACATTAGAATTAATAAGTACAAGGATAACGGATATCGATACATTCATGACAGAGTATCTCTCAAAAGAACAAGATGCAGATTTAACAAAGGTACTAACTGATCTTTCTATGCAACAATCTGTGCTGCAAGCCGCCTTAAAATCTGCAGCACAAGTATTACAAAAAACTTTGGTTGATTTTGTATGATAAAATTGCCACCATTTGACAAAAATTTTGGGAAAGAAATAAAAACAATAGATATAGAAGGTCATAAACCGACGCACGCGTCGGCTTTGTTGCTTTGGTATTCAAAACCTACAAAAAATGTTAAAAAAGTATGTGAACTTGGCTCTGGAACGGGTTTTGTCTCATTTGGATTAGAAAAATACTACAAATTAGAGGTATTGGGGCTAGAAATATTAAAAGAACTCTACGATAATGCATTAAAGGCTATTTCCATAAACAAAGCGAAAAAATTAAATTTTATGCATATTGATGTAAAAGATGTAAAAAAACACCTAAAAGCGGAATCATTCGACATGGTGGTGTTTAATCCCCCATTTCACTTTTCCTCCACATCGGATAAAATTATCAGGGAAAAATCCAGAAAAGGATCCCTAAGTATCCTTCAAGACTTTGTTGTTTCTGCTTCCTTTTTGTTAAAAAACAAAGGGCTATTTGTAACAGTTATTTCTCCATATGTTCTCCCTGTATTTATGAATCTCCTCACATCAAATAAATTAACACCTCAGCAAATGTGCATCGCATATGGAAAAAAAGCAGAACTAGTCTTAATACGCGGAAGAAAAAATGGTGGTAATCATCTTGAAATTGACCCTCCTGTATTTTTGTATTAATTTTGTGATAAAATATATTTGAGGTTGAGACTATGAAAATTCTTACAATTTTATCGATTTTTTTGATTATTTTTTACATATTTACGGTTATATTTTTCCCATTTATAGAATTTTTTGAATTAAAAATAATGGATTTATTTTATAGAACACGGGGTACAATAAAGATAAATCCAGATATCGTTATTGTAGGTATTGATGAATATTCCCTTACATCTCTTGAAGCGCAAAATGATGTATGGCCATGGTCTCGTTATCACTACGGCAAAGTAATTAAAAACATATTTAAAGCAGGTGCCAAGGTGGTTCTTTTTGATATATCCTTTACAGAAGAAGACGAAGTAAACCCAAAATATGACAACTATCTTGCAAGTATACTTTCGGTATATAGGAATGTAGTCCTGGGGAGTTACTTAATTAATGAAAAAGACACCTATAAAAAATACAACGAAGAAATCAAAAAAAAGCTTGAAAAAAATATAACTTACCTTAACTATACTTACAAAATGAAAAATTTCAAAAACCTTGACTACTTAACTCCCATTCAAATATATAAAGTAAGACCACCTATATTAAAATTCTCATCTCTTGTTCCATCCGCTACCTATGAGATAGGAGAAATAGATATAGACGGTGTTGTACGTAGTATTCCTTTATTTTTCAAAGAAAATTGGTCAATGGAAAGAGGACTATCCTCCGGGTTTCTTCCACATATGGATGTTCTAGCAGTTGGTCTTTACAAAAACTCAAATCTGAAAAACTTGATAGTTGACTTTAAAGAAAGAAAGGTAGAATTAAATAACCTAACCATTCCATTTGACTCAAATGGACTTTTTAGATTATTCTACTATGGTGATAAAATATTCCCTGAAATACCGTTTTACGATGTAGAAACGGGAAAGTTTGATCCAAAACTTTTTAAAGATAAGATAGTTATAATTGGTTATACCGCAACGGCTAAAGGTCTATACGATCTTAGAATAACACCTTTTTCAAACAACACACCTGGAGTATTCATTCATGCAACTGCAATACAAAATATGATTAATAAAGATACTTTAAATAGAATACCTATTTGGGGAAAGTTAGTTATTCTTATTTTTACACTAATATTTGTCTTATTATTCTCAAGATCTAAAAATATAAAGATAAACTTAATTTCATTCCTTTCAATCCCATTAATATTAATAATTTCCTACGTCTTTTTTCTCAACAAAATATACATAGATTGTTTTTATCCCATTGTTTCAAGCTTAATAATTTCAACCACAAGCATATCCAAAAACCTTATAAAGGAAAACAGGGAAAAGAAAAAAATGAAGGAGTATCTATACAGATATGTTCCAGACAGTGTTGCAGATTTTTTGGTGAAAAAAGGTAAAATAGAATTAGGAGGAGAAGAAAAAAATATAGTCGTACTTTTCTCAGATATAAAGGGATTCACTGCTTTATCAGAGAAATTGGAAGCATCAAAACTTGTCGAAATATTAAATAATTATCTTACCAAAATGAGTAATATAATTAGAAATAAATACCAAGGTACTATAGATAAATTTGTTGGTGATGCAATAATGGCTATATTTGGAGCACCTGTAGAATACGGGAATGAAGTAGAACGTGCTTTAAAATGCGCCCTTGACATGAGAAAAGAACTTGAAGCGTTTAACAAAGAATACAACCTTAATCTTGATAGTGGTATAGGTATCCATATAGGTCCTGCAATCGTGGGAAATATTGGTGCACCATTTAGAATGGATTACACTTCAATTGGAGATACGGTAAACACTTGTTCAAGGATAGAACACCTTACACGCGATGTCCCCGCTGGTATAATTGTTTCTGAAGATATATACAACCTTTCAAAAGAAAAGTTTGAATTTAAATATATAGGCAAATTTAAAGTAAAGGGAAAAAGTCTTCCGTTAAAAATATATGAGTTAAAGGGTGAAAAACATGAAACTTAAAAACATTTCTATAGATAACAAAGGTGAAAAAGGAAAAAAATTGCTTTTAAGGTTAAATATAAAAAAACATACAGTGGAATTTTACGAATCCATAGATATTGATGCTATTTACTTACTTTCAAATTATTTTGAAATTTTTGATCCAGAATTTATAACTCCAGTACTTCCAAAATTGCTAAATTCCAATAACTTAGATGAATCTTTAAAAATTCTTAAAGATTTTTGGCATCTTAAAGAATTAAAATTAACAGACAAGGTAAAGGAAATAAAGTTTGAAAACAACATATTTGAATATCCGCTTAAAAGTAAGGCCTCAGGGGAACTTGGTACATTGATATTTTATAGTGTAACTCCAGAATTTGTACTCAACTTCCTTTCAATATCAGATTCTATTACTTCAATACTCGAAGGATTAATAATCCAAAAGAGAATGTCCATTATTCTATCAGACACCATAGATGCTTTATCAGAAGCTCTAGCCAAAAGAAGAAACAAAAATCAAGAAAAAAATAAAAAAATAGAAAAAAATATAATCTCACTAGGAAAAAAATTTGGATTCAATATGGATTTGTTAAAACTTTGTGCAAAAATATACGACATAGGTATGATTGGCATACCGGATCAACAAGAAGATAGTGGAGAAAAACACGTAAAATACGGTTATGAAATATTAAGCAAAATAGAAGATATTCCAAAAGAATTGCTAGATGCAGTACTATTTCATCACGAAAAACTTGACGGAAGTGGTCCTTTAAATGTGAAAGATGTACCGTTAATAGCACAGATTATCGGGATTGTAATTGAAGTCTTTGAAAATAATGTGCCAATTGAAAGTTTATCTGGAAAATATGATCCACGACTTTTAAAGGAGCTAAAACATGGATAAATTTATTCATTTGTTCCTTGGGCACTTATTTGGAGATTACGTTTTTCAAAACAAATGGATTGCAACTAAAAAGCCTAGAGAATTTAAAGTATTACTCATCCATATTTTAATCATCTTTTTAAGCCAAACATTTTTCTATCTTGGAAAAAATTTCAATTTAAAATCACTTTACTTGATAGGTATTCTATCTGTTATACATTTTTTTATAGACTTTATAAAATTTGTAAATAACAAAAAAAAGTTTTTCAGCTCACACAAATATTATTTGATAGATCAAATGATGCACATTCTATCGATTATAACAATCGCATTTTTCATACCATCCACTAGCTTTTTTATTCCAAAAAACATATCGGTAATCTTAAGCTCTTCTGTATTTAATGCCTATCTTCTAGGAATCTATTCTTTCTTCCTCAAAAATGATACCGCATACAAAAGAGATATTGAAGGTTATATAGTTAGAGGATTTTGTCCTGTAGTATATCTTTTTGGGCCTGTTTATTATTCTATATACACTCTAATTACAGGAGTGTATTCAATATACTTTCTAAAAAAACATCAAGTAATTTCATGGGCATTGTCAATAACCCTGACAATAGTATTTATGGAGGTGATGTTATGAAAAAAATAATTTTTCTATTACTATTTTTTTCCTCTCTTATGTTCTCAAAGCTAATCGTAATCCCAGATGCAACCCAAGTTTATACAGGTGGAGAAGTTGGGATAAAGATTTCTTCAGATGAAAAGGTATTTGTCGATTTTAATCTAGGAGGTTTTGACGATCCTGATATTATCTTCGATGGTACAGATAAAGATTACGTAAAATACATTGCTCCATTAGTTGAAGGAAGCGACACAATAATTTTTAAAACTTCAAAGGAAACTGCAACTCTAACAATATATTTTGTAGAAAAAAGAGAAGATTTAAAAACGGCTGTAGCAAAAGTCAGTAATTTTTCGGGAAATGTTGCAATAAAAAAGAAAGATATATGGGAAGCTATCACAAACAACACAATTATTGAAGAAGGCGATGAAATACTTACAATGGAAAATTCTTTTGTTGAAATATCTTTCCCAGACGGAAGCATTTCAAGAATACTTGAAAATTCTCAAGTTTTAGTGGAAAAACTACGATATGATGGTAAAGTAGATATTGTCCTAAACCTAAAAAAAGGAGAAAATTACAACATAATCCAAAAGTTTCTAACTTCTGGCTCAAACTTTAAGGTTAAAACATCCAGCGTTACAGCAGGTGTAAGAGGTACAAAATTTGCAGTAATTAATAAAGATGGAAAGATTAATATTACTACATTTGAAGGGACTGTGTTTGCATATTTTAAAAACGGAAAAATACTCCCCGTAAAAAGTGGATTCTCTGTTTCTTCATTCGCAAAACCTACAAAAAATACCATACCTGAAAGTGAATTTGAACCAAAAAAAGAAACTATTGAAAAACCAAAAGGTAAAGCAGAAAGCATCACCGAAAATGCGGAAATACCACCAATCTCAATTGAACCTGTGAATAAGAATAAAACAAATTATATGGTTTATTCTATTGCACCAGAATTTAACATTGGTTCTGTAACCCTTGGAATAGGTTTTACCGCATATTCCACAGAAGTAGGGGGAAATCTATATTATGGACTCCCATCTTCAAACCCAAGTACCAATATAATAAACGCATTTACATTGAATTCCGTTGCTTTTTCTTTGTTTGGAGCAAAATTTAGATATGGAAACATGATCCCAATTTCACTTGCAATGGGATTTACCACAAGAGATTTCTACAACTTCAGCGCAAAAACTTTTGATTTTGCGTACGAAAATGAAACAATGTATTTATTTATACACCTTCCATATGAACTTTCAAAGATTTATCCCATTGAATTTACAAATTCTGATTCAGTCTTTATGGGAGAATTTGCCATAAAATTTGATCTTCCATTTATCGGCAAATCAAAACTAGGTATATCCACCGTATACGATAAAGATGCAAGTCCCATGTATGTTGAAAACAATTCCACTCCTATAACCTTGGCATACTCTTTCTTTGCCAAAAAAACACTAATCGATAACATAGACTTAGGTGTTGAACTTTCAATGGAAAAAGGAGAAAAAAGTACATATGGTGCGTTTGCGGGAATATACGGAAAACTAAGTTTGTTAAATATTACAGGAGGTTTCTATTATCATTTTAAAGACTTTATCCCGTACTACTTTAACCGAAATTATGCAAAATTAAAGTATAATAATAAACTTCCCGCTATGAATTCAAATGCGGCCTTTGGATATCTTTTTGGATTTGATTTCGATTCAAATTACGCTACAGGAAGATTCTATCTATACGGATTTGATCCAAAACTTGAGGGCGAGGGAAGGATAATAGTTCCTGCAATAGGTAAATTCAGTGGTCTATTTATATCAGCTTACTACTATGATCCCACACCATTTATCGATGGATTGTTAAGTAATGACACAAATTCATATATAAAAATAACATATCCATTAATTGGAGAGTCTTTTACCGGTGGAATACTATTTGAATGGAATGGCACCGAATGGGTTGAAAATGTAATCTTTGGAACTGAAATTGGGAGGTGATTACTTGTATGCACCATATTGGATAATAGGAATTGAATATAAAGATAGGTTTGTTGGTAAAAAAAGTAGATATACATATAAAATAAACAATATAGTATTCCATCTTTTGGGAAAAGATTTTAACGCAAGCGTTTTAAAGATATTATCTAACGAAGAAATAGAAAATATCAAAGTTTTAGACGATTTTGATAGAATACCATACATTGCTGCTAATTTAAATAGCAGTATAAGACTTTCTACGTTACTTAGAAATATCCAAGAAAAAATCTGCAATCTAATAGATGCAGAAGCAGCATCTGTATTACTTTACAAAGAAGATCACCTTGAATTTCTTTCCACTGTAGGAAAAGCAAGTGGAAAAATAGAAAGTATCCCCGTACCTATGGAATCAATAGCAGGTACTATATTTTTAAAAGAAAAAACGTTAGTATTTAACGATATTACTAAAGCTCCACACTTTAAAGGGGTAGATAAAGCGTCAAAATTCAAAACAGAGAATATAGTAGGAGCCCCCATATATTCTGGGGATAAAAAGGTCGGAGTGCTTGAGATATTAAATAAAAAAGATGGATTCTCGCAAAAAGACGCGGAAATCATAGAAAAATTTGCAAAGTTAATAGGAAAAAAACTGCTCAGTACATGGGAACTTGAAAAAATGAGTAATCTATTTAAAAGTATCATTCTATCATTTGTGACAATGATAGATAAAAGAGATAAATATACTCACACACATTCAAATAACGTTGCAAAAATTTCAAGATTAATAGGAGAAAAAATGGGGTTATCAGAAAACATCCTTGAACAACTCGAATATTCAGCAATTCTTCATGATGTTGGGAAAATAGGAATCCCCGATTCTATATTATTAAAGCAAGGAAATCTAACAGATGAAGAATATAAAATAATACAATCCCATACAATTATTGGAGCAGAAATTTTATCTAAAATCAGGTACACAAATAAAGATATAATTTCTGGTGCCCTTGAACATCACGAAAGATTGGATGGTTCAGGTTATCCTTGTGGAAAAAAAGATATAAGCTTATTTGGAAGAATTATAGCAATTGTAGATGTATACGATGCACTCACTGCCAAAAGACCGTATAAGGAGCCGTGGCCCAAAGAAAAAGTTATATCCATATTAAAAAAAGACAGTGAAAAAGGGAAATTTGACAAAAAAATTGTTAAAATACTAGAAGAAATAGCCCCTTAATAGGGGCTATTTTTTGGCTGGGAGGGGTGGATTCGAACCACCACTGGCGGATCCAGAGTCCGCAGTCCTGCCGTTAGACGACCTCCCAAAACCTATTTTATTTTATCATATTTAATGATAAAATCAAGATAAAAGGAGGGGAAATAATGAGCATTCTAAAAGTTCTAGGCCCCGTTATGGTTGGCCCATCAAGTTCCCATACATTAGGAGCACTAAAAATTGCAAGATTTACTTACAAATTGTTAAACGGAATCCCAGAAGAAGTCACATTTATACTACACGGTTCATTTTCAAAAACTCACAAAGGCCATGGCACCGACAGAGCTTTACTTGCCGGTATTATGGGATTTAAACAAGATGATCCACGAATAAAACATGCATTTGAAATTGCAAATGAAAAAAAATTAAAATATTCTTTTGCAATCGAAGACCTTGGAGATGTCCATCCAAATACCGTTAAAATAAAATGTCTAAAAGACAATATATTACATGAAATTGAAGGTTCTTCAATAGGTGGTGGAGACATAAAAATTACAAGTATAGATTCTGTTCCATGTAACCTTTCTTGGGATTTTGATACATTAATTATTGTAAATAAAGATGTGCCTAAAGCCCTGGAAAAAATTTTGGATACAATTAAAGTTAACGTTGCAAATCTTTATCTTAGGAGAATTAACGCACTTCTTGAAAGGGCTTTGACGATTATTGAACTGGATGAACCTATTAACAATATAAACGAAATAAAAGCACTTTCATGGGTATACGAATGCTACTTTGTTAGGAGGGACGATTAATGAGTACTTGGAATGAAATACTTGAAATGTCAAAAACTATGCCACTTCCAGATGTAATTTTAACTATCGAAATGTTGGAATATGGCACTGATCCACAAGAAACAAAAGAAAAAATAGGAAAAATTTTAAAGGTAATTTTAGAGGAATCAAAAGAACAATTTGGAAAAAAACAAAAAACTTTAACGGGATTAACAGGAGACAATGCATATAAATTCAAAAATTATTCACCAAAGTTAATGGGAAAATTTAACTATATTGCCACAGTAACAGCACTTTCTATATCTGAGAGCAATGCCTC
This sequence comes from Thermosipho sp. 1074, assembly GCF_001999655.1. NCBI lineage: Bacteria > Thermotogati > Thermotogota > Thermotogae > Thermotogales > Fervidobacteriaceae > Thermosipho > Thermosipho sp. 1074. The sequence continues at coordinate 59,449 of NZ_LBEX01000005.1, forward strand.
TATGGGAAGAATTGCAGCATGCCCCACTGCTGGGGCTTCTGGAATTATCCCAGGAGTATTCTATGCTCTACACTTAACTTTTAAACCAGACTTTGAAAAATTACTTAACGCATTTATTGTAGCAGGTGGAATAGGAAACGTAATAGCTAGAAAAGCTACACTCTCTGGAGCAGCAGGCGGTTGCCAAGCGGAAATTGGAAGTGCAGCCGCAATGGCTGCAGGTGGTCTTTCCTACTTTTTCTCCGAAGATGAAAAAATAAGCGGCAACGCAGCTGCATTAGCACTTAAATCATTAATGGGATTAGTCTGCGACCCAGTAGGAGGTTTCGTTGAAGTCCCTTGTGTAAAAAGAAATGGAAATATAGTAAACCTTGCAATTTCAAGCGCAGAATTAGCACTAAGCGGTATCAAAAGCGTTATACCTTTCGATGAAGTTGTTGAAGCAATGTACAAAGTTGGAAAAAGCCTTCCAGAAACACTCCGTGAAACAGGCGAAGGAGGAATCGCTGCAACAAAAACAGCAGCCAATTTATTGGAAAATATCTTCAAAAAATTTCATTAACAGTATTTATTTATAAATATTATATTTTTCCACAATCTTACAACAATTTACAACATATATTTTATATGTTAAAATTTTATATGATAAAAATTCAACAAATATTAAGAAAAAAAAGGGGGGGTAGTATGAATGATACTAATTTAGAAAAATTAAAAAATTGGTTAAGAGAAGAAAGAACTATTCAAGAATTAAAAGCAACAGCTAAAAAATTGGGGTTAAAGGTAAAAAGAATGATGAAAAAAAAGGAAGTTACAAAACTTATTGAAAACTATATAATCCAAAATGAAAAGATTAAAACATTTGAAAGACCTTCCTCAGCAACCTCTGCAACACTCCAAGAAAAAAAAGAAACACAAGAACCAGAAATAGACCTTCCAAAGTCATACAATAAAAACAGACTTGTGTTAATGCCTGTAAACCCAAACTGGATCCATGCATATTGGGATTTTAACTACGAAACACTTGAAAATATTAAGAAACTTCCTAAAGAATACAAATTAGTTCTCAGAGTATACGATGTGACATTTATAGAATTTAACGGAAAAAATGCACACAGAACCTTTGAAATTAGACTTAATATAGATATGAAAAATTACTATATAAACGTTCCCATGCCTAATGCAGATTATCTTTCAGAGATAGGTTATATTACACCAGATGGTAGTTTTTACCCATTAATACGTTCCAACGTTTGTAAAACTCCACCAAATTCACCAAGTAATAGTACAAGAGAAAGGTGGCTAGACATAAGAAAGAAAAGAAAAATTGTTACTCCTTCCGAAGGTATATTGGTAAAAGAAGTGGAAACAATCCCTGGTTCTCTTTTTAAAAGTGAAAGTAAAAATGAATTGGTTTGGGAATTATTTAGTAGATTAAGAAGCGGAAGGGGGATGTAATTATGCCTAAAGGAAATATTGTATTAGTATTACACGCACACCTTCCATTTATTCATCACCCAGATCATGATTTTTTTCTTGAAGAAAATTGGCTCTTTGAAGCAATAACCGAAACATATATTCCGCTTTTAAGAATGTTTAGAAGGTTAGAAAAGGATAATATAAAATTTAATATTACAATGTCCATAACCCCACCTTTAATGGAAATGCTTGCCAATAAAGATTTACAAGAAAAGTACATAAAGAGAATGAACAAATTAATAGAACTTGCAGAAAAAGAAGTGGAAAGAACAAAAGACGAACACCCAAAAAAACACAAGATGGCAAAATTTTACTTAAATGATTTTAAGGAAATTCTTTACATATTTAAAGACGTATATAATGGTAACATTTTAAACGGTTTTAAAGAATTTTTAGAAAAAGATAGATTAGATATTATTACCTGTAATGCTACCCATGGTTTTTTACCATTTATGGAACAATATCCACAAGCTATAAGGGCCCAATTGGAACAATCTATAAAAACATATGAGAGACATCTTGGAAAACGTCCCAGGGGAATTTGGCTTGCCGAATCTGCGTACTTTTCAGGACTTGATAAATACCTTGCAGAATACGGCATAGAATATTTCTTTGTCGATTCTCATGGTTTTTGGTATGCCGATGAAAGACCAAAATATGGAGTGTATAGACCAGTAATTACTCCAAATAACGTATTTGTATTTGCAAGAGATCCAGAAAGCAGTGAACAAGTTTGGAGTGCAGAAATAGGTTATCCAGGAGATGGAAGATATAGGGAATTTTACAGAGATATAGGTTTTGATAGAGAGTTTGAATATATAAAATCATACATTGATCCAAGTGGTGTAAGAACAAATACTGGAATCAAATATCACAAAATAACAAGCAAAGATATTCAATTAAACCAAAAAGACTTTTACGATATTGATGAAGCAAAAGATGCGGCAAAAGGACACGCACTTGATTTTCTAAGAAAAAAAGAGTATCAATCTTCCAAACTTTTAAATTTGTTTAATGGTTTAGAACCTATAATAGTCGCACCATTTGATGCGGAACTATTTGGGCACTGGTGGTTTGAGGGTCCCATCTTTCTTGAAGAATTTATGAGATACTCATCTAAAAGTAAAACCATTAGGACACTAAAAGCAAAAGATGTTGTAGATATGATAGAAAAGATACAGATTGTTACACCAGCTACATCAACTTGGGGTGCTAATGGATATAACGAAGTATGGTTAAATGGAACAAATGATTGGATTTATCCCCATTTACACGAAGCAATTGAAAAAATGACAGAAGCCGCAAATCTTTATCCAAACCCGGAAAAAAATTCAAGAAAGATAAACCTAGCTTTAAATCAAATGGCAAGAGAATTAATGCTTGCACAATCAAGTGATTGGGCCTTTATTATGACTACACGAACAAGTGTAGAATACGCTGTTAACAGAACAAAAACACATTTGAAACGTTTTCTAGATTTGTATAACATGGTTATTAGTGGTAAAATAGATATGAGAAGACTTTCACATTACAGTTGGCTTGATGATATTTTTCCGGACATTGATTACACTATGTATTTAAAGGTTTAAAAATCTTTTTGTGAGGAGGGATAAAAGTGCCCGCAAAGTATTTTGAAATAAGATGGCACGCAAGAGCCGGTCAAGGTGCAAAGAGTGCTTCGCAAATGCTTGCTGAAGCTGCTCTTGAAATGGGAAAATACGTTCAGTCATTCCCAGAATACGGTGCTGAAAGAACTGGTGCGCCAATGAAAGCTTTCAATCGTGTTTCAGATGATCCTATCACGGTCCACAGCTCAGTTGACAACCCAGATGTTGTTATAATCATTGACGATACTATGCTTGGACAACCTATGCTAGTAGATGGGACGGATGAAAACACGGTCTTTATTGTAAATACAGTAAAAACCATAGAATACGTAAGAGAAAAATTAGACACAAAAGGAAAAGTATGCACAATTGCCGCAACAGATATAGCACTTGAAGAATTGAAAAGAGGTATACCAAATACTGTTATGCTCGGTGCAATTGCAAAAGTTACCGGGGTTATAACTATTGAAAGTGCGGAAAAAAGAATTAGAAAAACCTTCTCCAAAAAATTCTCAGAAGAATTGGTTGAAGCAAACGTTAGGGCATTACGCCGTGGATTTGAGGAGGTGAAATGCAATGGCTGAACTCAAAGGTTGGAAAGAGATACCAATTGGTGGTGTAATAGATAAACCGGCAACAGCTAAAGAATATCAAACAGGTACCTGGAGAGTTATTAGACCTGTCCATCAACCCGAAAATTGTATACACTGTATGATGTGTTGGCTTTATTGTCCTGATCAAGCAATAGTAATTGAGGTTGTTGACGGAAAGCCAAAAATGAAAGGTTACAATTATTACTACTGTAAAGGGTGCGGTCTTTGCGCTAATGTTTGTCCAAAGACAAATGATAAATTACCCGAAGAAAAAAGAGCTATTGTCATGAAACCTGAAACGGAATTTCAAGATTGAGGAGGTGTTTGATGTGCCAGAAGTAAAAAATAGACAAGCTGTGACTGGAGCACAAGCAGTTGCAAATGCAATGCGTCAAATAAATCCAGATGTGGTTGCAGCGTATCCTATTACTCCACAAACTCCAGTAGTTGAATATTTTGCACAATACGTAGCCGATGGGCTTGCAGATACCGAAATGATCCCCGTTGAAAGTGAACACAGTGCAATGAGTGCTGTTGTAGGTGCAGCTGCAGCAGGTGCAAGGGCTATGACAGCAACAGCAGCAAACGGTCTTGCACTAATGCACGAAATTGTATATATAGCTGCTTCATCTAGATTACCAATAGTAATGCCAGTTGCAAATAGGGCACTTTCTGGACCAATTAATATCCACTGTGATCACAGTGATGCTATGGCAGAAAGAGATTCTGGTTGGATTCAACTTTGGGCAGAAAATGCTCAAGAAGCATATGATTTTACAATAATGGCAATAAGACTTGCAGAACATGAAGATATAAGATTACCGGTAATGGTCAATTTCGATGGTTTTATTATTTCTCACGGCGTTGAAGTTGTTGATTTTCTAGATGACGAAGTAGTTAAAAAATTTGTTGGAGAACCAAAAGTAAAATATCCATTGCTTGATGTAGATAATCCTGTAACACATGGTCCATTAGATTTGTACGACTACTACTTTGAACACAAAAGACAACAAATCGAAGCAATGAAACACGTATACAAGGTGTTTAATAAAGTTGCTGAAGAATTTGCAAAAATTTCTGGAAGAAAATACAATATTTTGGATGCATATAAAGTAGAAGATGCAGAATACGTCATGATAGCACTTGGTTCTACTGCAGGAACAATTAAATATACTGTAGATTTATTAAGAGAAGAAGGTCATAAAGTAGGAGTAATTAAACCCCAAATATTTAGACCTTTCCCAAAAACAGAACTCCAAGGATTGTTAAACGGAAGAAAAGCAGTAATTGTACTTGATAGATCCGCTTCTTTTGGTGCAGAAGCACCTTTATACGAAGCAGTTAAAAGCTCTCTTTACGAATTAGCCGTTAAACCTCAATTGGGAAGTTATGTTTACGGACTTGGTGGTAGAGATATTAAGATAGAACACATTAGAAAGGCATTTGAAGATGCATTTGCTGGGAATTTAATTGCAGACGAAGAAAGATATCTAGGACTCAGAGAATGAGGAGGTGTAATGAATGGCTTTAAATATAATGCAACTTGCTGTAAAATTTGCAGATAAAAATCCAGGTATTACCCAAGGTCATAGGCTCTGTCCAGGTTGTGCTGCTCCAAATGTTGCAAAATTTGCTTTAATGACAGCAGAAGCATTGGGATATACCCCAGTAGTTGGATTTGCAACTGGATGTATGGAAGTTTCCACAACAATTTATCCTTATACTGCATGGAATATACCATATATACACAATGCATTTGAAAACGCTGCAGCAACTGTAAGTGGTGTCGAAACAGCATATAGGGCTTTGCTAAAAAGGGGAAGACTAGTTGATCCAAATAAAAAATATGCATTTTTCGCTTTTGGTGGAGACGGCGGAACATACGATATAGGACTCCAATCTCTCTCTGGTGCAGTGGAAAGAGGACACAAATTTATCTATATAGTATATGATAACGAAGGATATATGAACACAGGTAATCAAAGATCAGGGGCAACACCTCCAGGTTCACAAACTACCACTCAACCCGTAGGTAAAAAATTACCTGGTAAAATTCAACTAAAGAAAAATCTCGTTGAAATCATGGCTAGTCATGAAAATGTATACGTAGCTACAGTTTCCACATCTGAACCTATGGACTTCTTCAAAAAAATTGAAAAAGCACTTGAGTTTGATGGTCCATCATTTATTGCTGCAATGTCACCATGTGTAAGATTTTGGAGGGTAAATGACGATAAAGCTGTTGAAATATCCAAACTTGCGGTAGAAACTGGTTACTGGCCACTATATGAAGTTGAAAGAGGAGTATACAAAATCACCAAAAAGGTTAAAGAATTAAAACCCGTAAGGGAATTTTTGGAAAAACAGGGAAGATTTAGAAACTTACTTAAGAGACCAGATGCAGATGAAATTATAAATGAATTACAAGAATACATTACAAGAAGATGGGAAAGGTTATTATCACTTGAAGAAGCAACTAAGGATAAACCAATTAGATAATAATTATCTTTTAACAATCCAAGTAACCTCAAACAGGTTACTTGGATTTTTTATGATATAATCCAATAAAGGAGTGATGATATGAATGATTTATTCAACATTATTTTCCAGATTTTTTGGATGATTTTAATTCTCAGCACTCTCTCACCAGTATTTAAATCACTTTCATTAAATAACTCAAGAGAAGGGATAATTAGATTAATAGAGAAAAAAAGAAAAAGTAGAGTAATTACACTTATTCACAGGGAAGAGGCGGTAAATTTTTTTGGATTACCACTTAGAAGATATATAGACATAGAAGATTCCGAAGAAATTTTAAGGGCTATCAAAATGACACCAAAAGATATGCCAATAGATATTATCATCCATACTCCAGGCGGATTAGTTTTAGCAGCAGAACAAATAGCAAATGCCTTAAAAAAACATCAAGCAAAAGTTACTGCATTCGTACCACACTATGCCATGTCAGGTGGTACACTAATTGCTCTTTCTGCTGATGAAATAATTATGGATGAAAATGCCGTTTTAGGTCCTATTGATCCACAACTTGGCCAATATCCTGCAGCATCTATTTTATCAGTTGTAAAGAATAAAGATATCAATAAAATTGACGATCAAACCTTAATTTTAGCAGATGTTGCTGAAAAAGCGTTAAATCAAATGAAAGAATACGCAATTAATTTATTAAAGGAAAAATATCCAAACGCAGAAGAACTTGCTGATAAACTAGTAAGTGGTTATTGGACTCATGATTACCCAATAACAGTTGAAAAGGCAAAAGAATTGGGCTTAAAAATATCCACTAACATGCCAAAAGAAATATACATGTTAATGGATTTATACAAACAATCAGGAAAAAGAAGACCATCTGTAAATTACGTTCCTATTGATTACAAAGAATTAAGTAAAAAACAGAGGTGAAATTTTGGTAATTACTTTAATCTCATCATTCATTTTAACGTTAATTTCCATTCCATTTATTAGAAAAATAGCCTTTAAATATGGAATAGTCGATATTCCAGACAATAATTTAAAAAATCATGAAAAAGCAACTCCATATCTCGGTGGAATGGCCTTTGTTCTTTCTTTCATCTTAACAACTCCATTTAGTCTGTTTAGAAAACTATACGTTATTTCCCTTAGCATTTTAGGTTTATACGATGATTTAAAATCATTAAACCCTTTTTTTAGAATGTCATTTGAAATTTTTGTTGGACTACTTGTCTCTTTAAGATTTTTGACAAATCCAATTGAAATCGTAGTTGCCACTATTTTTTACGCATTTTTAGTAAATTCCATCAATATGATGGATGGAATGGATGGTATATGTGCGACAACTTCCGCAATCTCCACTTTAGGATTAATTTGGACCGTTGCCTATCCAAACGATAAATACTACCTTTTTGCATTACTTGGGACATTATCTGCCTTTCTTTTTTATAATTTTCCACCTGCAAAGATATTCATGGGAGACCTTGGAAGTTATACAATAGGTGGAATTTTAGGAATCTCAATAATTTCTTCTTTTTCCAAAAGCATTACACATACAATCGCTTCATTAATAATACTTGCTCCATTTTTTGTTGACACTTTTTCAAGTATATTTAGGAGGATTTTAAACGGAAAATCTCCTTTTTCAGGCGACAGAGGACACATATACGATAAAATATTTAAAGTAACTCAAGATAAAAGAAAAACTATATTATTAATGGCATTAATAAGTATAATATTTTGCTCATTAGGAATATATTATCTATATTCAAAGATAATTTCTCTAATTTTGACAATTATTCTCACAATAGCATTAATTTTAAGATTAAAACTTTTAACATATGAGGGATAAAATGAAAAAAAGAACTATACTAATCACGTTATTTATTTGGATCTTTGTTATATTTTATTTTTCATCACGCTCACCTGTTGAATCTTCAACTCAATCAAGTTTCGTAACAAAAATCCTAAAAAAAATTGATAGTATTATGGACTTTTCCAATACCAAAGTTTTTAGGAATATAGAAATATTTTTAAAAAAACTTTGGTTTAAAACACAATACGTTCCTGCAGAAATGCTGGTAAGAAAAACCGCACATTTTAGCTTGTATTTTATATTGGGAATAATTACATTTTTTACGTTTTATAACAAAGGAATATTAATATCAAGCATAATAGGAATTACATTTCCAAATCTTGTTGCAACACTAGACGAATATACTCAACAATATTACAAAAGAGGATCATCGCTAAATGATGTGTTAATAGATTTATCAGGAACAATAACTGGAGTAGTATTATCATTGACAATAGTGCTAATAATTAAATTAATTAAAAATAAAATACAATAAAAAAAAGCAGGCGAAAGCCTGCGAAAAAAAAAATAAACCCGGGCGATACCTACTCTCGCAAGGGGCGTACCCCTTACTACCATCGG
>NZ_LBEX01000012.1:0-16303 GCF_001999655.1 Thermosipho sp. 1074
CCTGAGCCAGGATCAAACCCTCCATCTCTATCTCGGGCTTATCCTGATTTCTTACTTCTCAAAGGACTGCTATCCACATTTCAATGACCCGTTTTTACACCCAATTATTTGCGGCACGGTATCTAATTTACCACGTTTGTTTTTTTTAGTCAAGTTACAGATAGGTTAATTTTATTTCAACGTTGTTACAACCACGACTTATGCATCCCAGTCTGCAACCTTTACTCCGTCCTCTTTTTCAAGACCTTTTCTATTGCACAGCGATTATTATTTTACAGTATAATTGTAACATCCAAATACACAACCGGTAAACAACATGAATACTAAAAGAAACAACAAAGTAAACAACACCACTTCCTCAGGGGTCTTGCAACGTCTCATGAAAATCTTAAAAATTAAAGAAATGATATTTGCAAACAAATGCTTTATTTTGTACAAGGAAAGGGTGACAAAAAATAGTTCAAAACACATAAATGGAAAAAATAAAAATCAAACAACATGATTCACTTTGAGTACTGGAACCATGTTGTAAAAAATTATACTAAAACTTATATTTTAACTCTTCCTTCAAGGCGTATATCCCTGGAAGATGCACCAATTCTTATTACATACTCACCTTTTTCAACAACCCATCCCACATTACAAAAACTCGCCAAATTATTTATTGGTATTAAGATGTTGACATGCTCTAATTCACCAGGTTGTAGTAGCTTTGTTTTGTGAAATCCTTTTAATTCTTGAAATGGTTTATCAATCTTTCCTTTTAGTGCTTTTACGTATATTTGTGCTATTTCCTTCCCGGATATTTTTCCCACATTTTTTACATCAAATTCGACTTTTATTTTCTCTTTATCTTTTTCTAAATTAAGATTTGAATATTCAAAAGTTTTATATGAAAGTCCATATCCAAACTCTAATAGTGGTTCCACACCAAAAGTGTCGTAATATCTATATTCCACGTAAATATCTTCTTAAAGGTGCAAATATTTTATTTTTTCCAATCTTCTAACCTATCTAATTTATTTAACACTAGCCTTTTAAGATCCTTTGTCACTGCGTTACCGCTGACATCCCTTTTGCTCACCTACTTCTTTTGGCTGACTTTCTTCTCGCGTTCAAAATGACAAACATACTCATCTCTTTATCTTGTTTCATGTTATAATAACAACATGAAAGAACTTATATGGGTTTTGATAGCCGGTGTAATTTCTGGATTTATTTCTCCATTTTTGGCAAAAACGCTTGTTAATGTTATTGAGTTAATAAATATCCTATGGGGAAATTACATTGTTTTTGCACCAGTTATAGCATTCTGGATAGTTGGTCTTTTGGAAAAACACTCTAAACTTATTCTTGGAACTGGTGTAAATTCTTACAAAAACAAAGAAATACACATTACTCTAAAAGATTTAATCTTAAAATACATCTCAACAATGATTACATTAGGATTTGGAGGAAGTGGTGGTTTAGTTTCCCCGATATTATTTATTGGAAAAGGTTTATCGGAAATTTTCTCAAAGAAGTTTGGCAGAATATTTACTATATCGTTTGCCTCGGGCATGTTAACATACTATCTTGGAACCCCTCTTTCTGCAGCATTCCTATCTGTAGAATACTTCGAAAAAGACACTGTTAGCTACGAAGATTTAATGCCTGCTTTACTATCTTCCATGATAAGTATTTTTCATGTAAGAATACTTGGATTTACACCGATATTCATAGAAAAGTTTTCAAAATTAAATATTGAAAATGTAACAACAATTGATATAATCTTTTCAATAATTTTTGCTATGCTTTTTGGTGGCATAGGTATGCTTGCATATATTCTTAAATTTTATTTTAGAAACTATATAAACCGTTTAGATTCCGTTAAAAAAACTCTTACTTCTGGTTTATTGGTTAGTTTAACAGGTATAATTTTTGGAAGTACAATCCTTGGCTTAAAAGTCTTTTTTGGAGGTGAAAATGTTGAAAAACTTATAATAGGAAAAATACTTGCTACAGTATTTACTATAGAAAGTTTGGGAAGTTGTGGATATTTTACTCCGCTAACAATAGTTGGAATGAACTTAGGAGTTGTAGTAGGAAATTTTGGCTTTAATAGCTCCATTTTTTCTATAGTTGGTTTATCTGCTCTTCTTTCTTCTATGTTAAATCTTCCAATAGCTGCTGTCATTTTCCCTTTAGAGCTCTTTGGATATAAAGCCCTTATACCAGCTGCTATAGGTTCATCAGTATCATACCTACTCTTTAAGAAATTCAGACTGGAATAATTATAAAAAAATTACCCTTTTTCATAACACTACAAGATTTTATATTTACGTTCTTTTTTCTTACATAGATATGAAACATTAAACAACACCATATCTGCTACTAAAGTTGGATTAGCTGGATCACTTATGTCTATTACTAATATGCCTTCATTACGCCATACTACATAAATATATTTTGCAGAAATTCGGATATTTGGTTTGAATCTGCCAAATAAACTTCAAAAATGCTAAACTAATGATTATAATAACTAAAACCTTAGTAATCTATAAATGTTCTTTCAAAAATGGCTAATTTTTCTGTATAATTACACGTTGTCAAACAAAAAAATGACTTCGGTAAATATCCGAAGTCATGTGCTTTTTCTACATATAAATATATTTACCAGCTTAATATCTTTATTAAAAAAACTCCTCAACTTCCTGCCTTGTTGGTATAGAACTTTGTGCTCCTTTTTTTGTTACAGATACAGCCGCTGATAAAGATGCAAATTTAAGCGCATCTTTTATGTTTTTTCCTTCACATAAGGCTACTGCAAAAGCCCCATTAAATACATCACCTGCTGCAGTTGTATCAATAGCTTTCACCTTAAATGATTGTTGCTCAATTATTTGTGTTTCATCAAAATATTTAACCCCTTTATCTCCTAATTTAACTACAAGTTTTTTCAATCCTAATTTTTTTAATTTCTGATAACTATCCTCCAGTGAAATAAAATCACCAAAAAAATTGATACTTAGTAACTTAATTTCTTCTTCGTTTGGAGTCAAATAATCAACATACTTTAATATTTCCTTAGTTACACCTTCAACAGGTGCAGGATCAAAAATTATTATTTTCCCTTCTTTTTTTAGCAAACTTGCAACGTACAATGTTGTATCAAATGGTATTTCATTTTGAAGAAGCACTATATCAGCTTTTATTAAATTTTGTATATGATCATCCACTATATCTTTTGTTAAATATTTATTTGCTCCTTGATATATAATTATTCTATTTTCGCCTTCTTGCGTAACTTCAATAAAAGCAAGGCCATTATTTTCATCTACAACGGTATAACCTGAGATATTTAGTTCATCGTATCGTTTTTTTAAAAGCTCGCCATATGAATCATTTCCCATACAAGTTAAAAAATACACCTTTTCATCTGACAATTTTGCAATTGTAACAGCTTGATTTGAACCTTTTCCACCTGGAAAAAATTCTAATTTTTTTGCTTTTTGGGTTTCACCAGGTCTTGTAAATCGCTCAGTAGATAATACTATATCCATATTAGAACTACCCACAACCGCTATCATCTTCTCATCTCCTTAGTAGATTCTCTTATTACAAGCTTTGGTAACAAAACTATACCTTTATTAGACACTTTTTTTTCTTCAATTATTTCCAATAATAGCTTTGCCGATTTTCTACCCATTTCATACATCGGTTGATAGACAGTGGTTAGTGGTGGTTTAAAGTGTTTTGAAAAAGGTATATCATCAAAACCTGTTACACTAACATCTTCAGGTACTTTATATCCCTTTTCCTCAAGAGCATCTATAACACCGTAGGCAATTAAATCATTCCCACACAATATTACATCTGGTAACCCCTTCAACCTTTTAGCCTTTTTATACCCTGCGTCATAAGAAAATTCTGTAAAATAGTGTTTAAATTCCAACTTTTCAGTTCTTGCCCTTTCAGCAAATGCCTCATACCTTATTTTTGCACTAAAGGTCTCTTTATTTCCGTTAATAAAAATAAAACTCCTGTGTCCAACATCTATCAAATAATCTAATAGCAAATTCATTCCTATTTTATTATCAACAATAACATAAGACGAATTAATCTCTTCAAAGATCCTATCCAAAAAAACCACTTTCAAACCTTTTCTTATTTTTTCTACTAACAGCGGATTGGAAGATCCGGTACCTGTAAAAAGTAACCCATCAATATGTTTGGAAATTAATATTTTTAAAAGTTCTGTTTCCTGTTTTCTATCTTGGTCGGAATTACACAAAATTAAATTATATCCCTTTTTCCTCAAATAATCTTCAGCTCCTCTAACAATGTTTGCAAAAAATGGATTTGTAATGTCAGGTAAAATAAACCCTATTGTACCTGTTCGTCCTTTTCTTAATCCCTTAGCTATACTGCTTGGATAATATCCCAACTCTTCTATTGCTTTTTTTACCCTCTTTTCCAATTCTTCTGAAACTGGTGCGGAATTATTTAAAACTCTAGAAACTGTAGAAATTGAAACTCCAGCTTTTTTAGCTACTTCTTTAATACCCGGCCTTTGCATGATCCCCTCCAATATATACTTAGGGGGGATGCCCCCCCTGAGTAATTATTCAGTTACAAGTTTTAATTCAACAGGTATATAAACAGTTTGTGTTTCTAAAAATTCAAAAGCCTTTTGAATAGCCAATTGTCCCATTAAATACGGTTGTTGTGCTATAGTTGCAGCCATTTCACCTTTTTTTACAGCTTCAATTGCATCTGGTATGGCATCAAAACCTACAACAATTATATCATCAAGTTTTCCGGCTGCTTTTATTGCTTCAATTGCTCCAAGTGCCATTTCATCATTTTGTGCAAAAACGGCATCAATATCAGGATATGCTTCAAGTAAATTTTCCATAACTGTTAACCCCTCTGCTCTATTAAAATTAGCCGTTTGTTTTGCCACAAGAACAAGACCAGGATATTTTTTCAATTCTGTTTCAAATCCCAATCCTCTATCTCTTGCTGCAGATGTTCCAGGTATACCAACCAATTCCACTACTTTTCCTTTCCCATTTAATTTCTCTGCAATAAATTTTGCAGCCATTGCTCCACCAAAGACGTTATCAGAAGCAATATGTACCACTACTTTTCCTCCATTTGAGCCCCTGTCAACAGTTATTACGGGGATTTTTGCATCATTAGCTTCCTCAACAGCGGCAACAATTGCATCACTATCTGTAGGATTGATAATTATTAAATCAACCCTTTGCTGGACTAAATCTTCAATATCATTAAGCTGTTTAGAAGGTCGATCCTGTGCATCTACTATTATTAGCTCTATCCCCAATTCTTTTGCCTTATCAATCGCCCCATCTCTAAGAGCTACAAAAAACGGATTGTTAAGTGTTGACAACGATAACCCTATCTTATAACTAAACACAGTTGCCACAAAAATCACCAAAATAAACATTACCAAAAATATCCTTTTCATACTTACACCTCCTCAATTTTCTCTCTCAAGCAACACAGCAATGAGAATAACAACTCCTTTTACTCCTTGTTGATAAAACGGAGAGACGTTAAGCAAATTCAACCCATTATTAAGAATTCCCATAATTAATGCCCCGAATAATGTTCCTACAATCGTTCCTTTCCCTCCAGCTAAACTAGCCCCACCAAGTACAACAGCTGCTATCGCATCTAATTCATATCCCGTTCCAAACGTTGGCTGCGCACTGTTTAATCTTGAAGTCAAAATAATGGCACTTACCGCCGCCAAAACTCCACTAATCGTATATATGATAATTTTATACTTATCCACCTTTACACCACTTAATTTTGCAGCGGTTTCATTTCCACCAATCGCATAAGTGTAAAGTCCCAATTTTGTATATTTTGATATATAATAAATAATCCCAAACACTGCAAACATTATAATTATTGGGACAGGAATTTCTAAAACATCTCCCCTCCCTATTATTCTAAAAGCCCGCGGAAAACCTGTTATAGGCATTCCCTGAGAATAAACTAGCGTTAATGATCTTGCAATAGCCATGGTAGCCAATGTAACAATAAATGGTTGAATCTTCCCTTTGGCAATAATGAACCCATTTATAGCTCCCAGCAAAGCTCCAACAAATAACGCAACCAAAATTCCCAAAAATACCGAACCATTTTTCACTACCGAAGCCATTACAACGGCAGAAAATGCCAAAACAGATCCCACAGACAAATCAATACCACCTGATATGATTACTAAAGTCATACCAAACGCAATAATTGCTTGGATAGAAACTTGTCTAAATACATTAATAAAATTAGAAACCGTCAAAAATCTGTCACTTAATAACGAGAATAATATCACTATTCCAAAAAAACCTACGATTGCCGGATACTCTTTAAGTTTTTTCAAAAAAACTTTTTGCCTCATTTAATATCAACTCCTGTTGCCAATTTTAATATGCTTTCCTGAGTAATTTCACCCTTTTCCAAAATTCCCATTGAACGTCCTCTGTGCATTACCAATACTCTATCACATAAACTTACTATTTCAGGAAGTTCAGAGGAAATAAAAACTACACCTACCCCATCATTAGCCAATTTGTTTATAATATTATAAACCTCTACTTTTGCTCCAACATCAATTCCCCTCGTTGGTTCAACTAAAAAAACAATCTTTGGCTTTTTTCTTAAAACTTTTGAAAGAACAACCTTTTGTTGATTTCCTCCTGATAGTGTTTTTACCTTTTGTTTAATAGAAGAAATTTTTATTGAATATTTCTTCACTTCGCTAGCTACCATATCCCTTGCCCTTTTCCACGATATTTTTCCAAATTTAGATATCTCATCAACATTTGGTAAGACTATATTCTTCACAACATCCATATCCAAAACTAATCCCATTTTTTTCCTATCTTCTGGAACAAGTGCTATACCATGTTTAAGCATATCTTTTCCTGGTAAATATGTGCGCCCATCTAATACCAACTTATCCCAGTTAGATCGTAAATATCCATATATTCCTAAAGCAATCTCAAGTTTTCCTGAACCAACCAAACCAGCAATGCCAAATATTTCTCCTTTATTTACATTAAAAGTAACATTTTCTACATAATCTTTGACTTGTAATTTTTCTATTCTAAATAACTCCTTACCTGTTATTACATTAAATTTTGGATACATTTCCTCTATATTCCTACCTACCATCATTTTAATCAAATCTTCTCTTGACACTTCTTTTATACTTATTGAATTTATATAGTTTCCATCTCTCAAAACAGTTACCCTGTCAGCTATTTCAAAAACCTCTTCAAGCCTATGTGAAATAAAAATAATCGATATGTTTTTTCTTTTTAAATCTTTTATTATCTCAAAAAGTCTTTTTGTTTCATGGTCCGTAATCGTTGCAGTAGGTTCATCCATTATTATTATTTTCGCATTTAATGATAACGCTTTAGCTATAGAAACTAGTTGTTTTTCAGAAGTATTCAAATTTTTCACCTTTTCATTTGCTCTAATAGGAAACTTTAGCTTTTTCAATAATTCATCTACAACCTTAACCATTTTAGATCTAGAAAAAATAAATTTATCAACCCTACCAACAAATACATTTTCTGCTACACTCAATTCTTCAAACAAATTCAATTCTTGGTGGATAGTAGCTATTCCCTTTTTGATAGCTTCAGTAGGGCTGGAAAAATTTATTTTCTCTCCATCAAGAAAAATATCACCCGAATCAGGCTTATAAACTCCACTGATTATCTTAATTAGCGTGCTTTTCCCGGCGCCGTTTTCGCCCAATAAAGCGTGAACTTCTCCTTGATAAAGATCAAAATTTACATTATTTAACGCAACAACTCCAGGAAATGTCTTAATAACATTTTTTAATTCTAATATTTTTTTCATTTAAAATATCACCCCAGAAACCAATATCGCGTTGTTATAAGGAGTTACATCGCCCGTTCTTATAACCGCTACCACTTTACTACTTATATTTTTCAATTCATCATGTGTAACCTTTTCAATATGTGCAAAAGAAAGTTTTTGTCTACAAACCTCCTCGAGGGATTTAGAAGATTCTTCGGCAATTATTATTTTTTCCACTTTCAATTCCTTTAACACAACATCTAAAACTTCTTCAAACGTAGGTTTTCCATAATCAAGAACTAAGTCTATCTTTTCGACATTGCGAGGAATAGGAAATCCCATATCAACAATTGCAATCATATCTTTGTGTCCTAAACTCGCTATTATCCTAGCTATTTCAGAATTAAATATTCCTGTTTTTTTCATCCTTTACCTCCTTTAGAAAACGTTTTCGAAAACGTTTTCAACATATTTTTATCAAAAAATGCTTATCAAAGTCAAATGAGAAAACATAAGAAAACTCTCAAAAATTTATTCTTAGCCATCTTAACAACTATTTATCTATAAATTTGGATATTTGATCAAGATTAAAAAACTATACCTAATCTTTTAACACTTCTTTGTTAAAATTTTTTGATATTTGAATTTTTAATTCTATTTAGATGGTTAAAAATGAACAAAAAATACGTATACATAAAGGAGTAGAATTAATAAAAGATATAACACAGAACATTTCTGACAAACTAACATTTGAATTTAACAATAAAAAAACTTTTAAATACAGTTAGTGCTTCTATAGAAGAAGTATCAGCAACTATAGAAAAGGTTAAAGCATCGGTAGACAAAATTACCCATGAAGCTGAAAATTATTCAATAAACAAGTAATTAACACACTAATTTAAAATAAGAAAACTAATGATATTATGAGTCTGCTTCAAAAATAGAAAGGAAAAGGTATAAACTTTTCTCATTTTTTGTCATTCTGAGAAACAAGGAGCGAAGAATCTAAGATCCTTCGCACTACATGCTCAGGATGACAAGAAAAAATTTTTAAACAAGCCCTTATACTATTTCTATTAGTTTAATTAGATGAAAAACCATGTGCGATTTTTAATATATCTTGGTGTTTACACAAAATTTAAAACACTACACACTTTAATTAAATTTTCAAAATAATACAAGGCTCCAATGATATATTGGAGCCTTGTTTGTATTTTACACAACTAAATATTTATCATTTTCTACGACCGTGCACATGTGTTCTTACATTATTTCTTGAATTGTTTATATTTCTTCCTCTTACATTTTTTCTTCCCATTTTTGAATAAGCATTTCCTCTGCTAACTTCCCCTCCTTTTCTTGTGAATACTGGAAAGCCATTTTCTCTTATAACTATTTCTTTTCCTTCTATTACTGCTTTGTATACTACTATATATGTATTATCTCCTAATTCTACCTTTCTGCCAATAATTTCTATATTTATTCCCTCTTTTAATCCTTCGTATAATCTAATTGGTCCTGTATGTACTTCATATTCTTTTCCTTCTGCTTCTACAACTACTTTTATCCCTTCACCCGGTATTAACTCAATTTCCTTTACTATGCCTGATATACTTATTTCAGAAACCGTTGCACCTTCTGGTAAATTCCTATAAAGCGGTTCTACCTGATTCCTTGGGGCTGTCTGTACATAGTTATTCCATGGTCTTACCGCAAATGCACTTGCCGCCAATACTAAAACAGTTAACAAAATTACACTAATCTTTTTAAACATAATCCCACCTCCTAATGTGTTTTCTACAATTTCTATACTACATACTTTTCCTTAACAAATCCTTATATTTATCTTAGAGTTACCTTAGAATATATTTGAAAAATTGAAGAGGAATGCCAATCACGTGAAAGAATAGTTATTTTATAGGATTTTTCGGATGTCCAATTATCTAGTGACAAATATCCAGAGATTATATTTAAAAGAATTGTCTTTTCCGCCCCATTTTCTCTAAATATTAATACCTTACTCTTAGGGGTTATTTCCAAATTATCTATTTCTATTACTTTATTTTCATCATAAGAAAGTTTCACGTTTTTTAAAATTACTCTATTATCCCACTCAAAATATTCTTTCTTCTCAGTATTTAATAAATTTTTTATTCTTTCAAGTATTTGTGAGCATCTGTGAAATTCTGGAATAGCTTGAACAATTCCAAAAAGATAAAATCACTCTCCAGAATGTGTTTATTATCGCTACAAATCCTCCAAAACTCAACTTTCCAATTAAAACAAAATACCCAGATACTATAAGTGAAAGAGTATCCGCCGTGTTTCGAATAATGTCACCTAACATTTGACTTGATTTTACAGCTTTAAAACTTTCAACTTTCTTGAAACACTGAGTCATAACCCTCAATTATTTTACCTTGATAATTCTTGTCAAGATAAATATCTTTCTCCATAGTTTTTTAGACATAATTTTATTTTAAATCATGCTTTTACTGGTATCATCTAAAGAAAGTAGGTAAAGTAAGTGTGGAAAGAAGAAACCTTTACGTATCATTTAGAACTTAATACACAAGATACGATAAAGTAGTGATCCCGGAAGTTTGAAACGGCAAGAAAATTACGTAAATATTAATAAATGTAAAAAACATGTGGAGAGTTTGAAAAGTTAACATTAATCTTCTTGGCAGAGACTAAAATAAAATCCCCCTCCCACACAATTATATATTAAGATAAAACTTTATAGATTAGAAGGAAACTTGAATTTTTCTAAACAATAATTTTTTTGCACATTAATATTTTTTATCCAAGAATTTTCATAACTAAAACTTTTGCTTCTTTTTCTCCTATGTTTTTTACACTATGAAGCACATCTTTTGGAAATTCAACCAACTCATCTTTTTCTAACTTTAAAACCTCATTTCCTATTTCTACTTCAACTGTTCCAGACAAAACATAAAGCAACGCATCTACATCTGATTTATGCGCTTTTAATTCATAAAAAGGGGCAATACTTATATGGACTATCTGGATCTTTTTATTTTCAAAAAATCTCGTTCCAATAATTCCTTCTTTATCCAATACAGGTTTGTTATTTCTATAAGAATACTTGTTGTTCATATTATCTACCTCTTTTTTTATTATATACTCCAGTCTGTAACTTTAGTTACAATATAGTGATTTTAGAACCATTTTGTTTAAATTTTCCTCGAAATTTATTTTCTTTAAGCATCAAATGAGAATCAAGATCGTGAAAAACAAATGCACCTGTACCAAGTGCGAAATTTACACTTTGGTTTATCCCAAGACTTGATTCGCCCATGCAACCTATCATAAGCTTGAGATTTGCTGTTTTAACCATTTCAACTATTGCCAAAGCATCTGATAATCCAGATTTCATTAACTTTATATTTACAAAATCAACTGCTTCTTCCCTTATTAGTCTGTAAACATCGTACTTACTTTTGGCACTCTCATCAGCTGCAACTGGATATGGAGAATTAAACCTCACATACTTTAATCCATCTATATCACTTGCCACAACAGGTTGCTCAAAAACGGAAATATCTACACCTTTTTTATAAAGAACTCTTACAAACTCAACAGCTTGTTTTGGAGTATATCCCATATTGGCATCCACAATGTATTTAGCCCCCTTGGTATTACGGGCAATTTCTTCAACTGTTTCTATATCCTTACGTAAATCTTCACCTACTTTAATCTTTATATTTTTAAAACCTTCACTAAAAATTTCTTTGGCCTCTTTCACCATATTTTCAATAGTATCTATACCTACAGTTTTATCCGTTTCGATTTCACGTTTCATACCACCCAATAAATAATATACAGGAGTATTTATTTCTTCAGAAAATGCGTCAAGAACGGCATATTGCACCCCTGCCTTTACACTCGGAGTTGCAAAGAATTTATCAAGAACATCAAAAATTCTTCTATATTCTTTTACATCCATGTTGACAATACTTTCTTTTATTGCCGCTTCAAGTTTATACAAACCTTCCACCTTTTCTCCATTTACTCTAAAAGATGGAGATATTTCTCCATATCCTTTAATACCTATATCTGTTATAACCACAACTTCTATGTTAGTTGAACTATCTGAAACACTGCCGGTAATGTGAAATGGTTTGTAATATTTATAAGTTTTCAATTCAAACTTTACATCAACAATTTTACTCATTATTCCACCTCCACAAAATTAAGTACTTCTATTGAATATTTAAATTTATCATAATATACATTTTCAATCTCAGTTTCCACTTCTCCAACCTGATTATCGTATGGATCAGAACGCCAAAAATTTTTATTTGGATAAAATTGTTCCATAAATTCGGTGTTTGCAACCATTCTAAATCCGTCAAGATTACCAAAATAAAATTCCCGTTTTTTGTCTTCTTCTCTTCTAGCTCCGCCAAATGAAAGATCAGCTGGTAACCAACCATATGGTTGTACATAAAACAAAGCCCAATCATGTGGAGACGCAAAATACTTATTTATATACCAACCTGATTGCCATCTTGTAGGTATCCCCACTATTCGACACATAGTTATAAACAATAAAGCTTGAAACCCACAATCTCCCTTCAAATTTGTTGCAACAAACTGAGGAATTGTTTCGTATGTTCCATAAGGTTTAACATACGAATAACTCACATGTGTAGTTATCCAATCATATATCAATTTTGCTTTTAAATATGGATTTGGTTCTTTATCAATTATTTGATAAACAAGTGATTTTAAATAAGGAGTGAACAAAATATGTGGTGGTTTCTCAAGTATGTACTTTTCTAATTCTCTTGGCAAATTTTGCTCCACTTTATCTAACTCTACTTTATTAATCCACTCATGTACTTCATATTCAAATTCGACATAAAAATCACTTTTATTGGCAACATCATCTTCAAAATATATAGTATTTTGAAAAATCCCTTTAGGATATAATACGAAATTTTCATGACTTACATCTATTATTTTTACATTTTTTATTTGGAACTCCTTCTTGGGAACAGGAAGCCACACTTTTATAGTCTCTCCTAAAATTTTACTATAATCAGGATATAAAGTAATTCGAGCATGTACTTTGTATGTTTTTGGCATATCACCATTGATTAATGCTGTTAATCGCTCATCTAGTAATTTTTTAGATTTTTTAACACTATCTTCTTGAACTATCCTATCCTTATAATGCTTGTAGGAAAAACCTAAATTTTCAACAAATCTGCTTTCAAAACGATATTCACCGTTGATGTATATATAATCTAACATTCCTTCATAAAATAATTTTTCAAATTCTATATTGGTAAAACCTGCTATTTTATTTTTGGCAATCTCAACTGCCTCTTTCATAGTATATGGATAATCAATAAGCAATCTATTTATACGTTCTTTTTCGTACAGTAAACGCAACTGCAATAATTCTGGAAGTTCATATTTAAGTTTTTTCTCAATCAAGACCAAAGCCCTTCCAAAATTACCAGAATATTCTTCTTTTAAAATATCCTCAGGCAATCCAACTGTTAAAAACTCCATCATACCCCCTCCCCCATTATTTAGTTCGTAAAACGAAATACTCTTTGTTTTATTATACCAAATAGTCTAGTTAAAACAAAATAAAATAGTGGGCTCCTTAACGAACAAGGAACCCACTAAAACATATTACAAAGAATAATTAAGTTTTATTTACGGATTTCTATCCACAAATCATCCATTATATACGCTGCGTTTTCATTTCCTCCACCAAAGATATATGCCTTTGGTTCAGGCTCGATAGGCCTAAATCTTGATGATATACCGTCATAGTCCCAACTTGTCAAGTATATCTTCCATCCAGAGTAACTTTTAGGATTTCCAAGATTATCACCTTTTACTATTATTTTTATCCAACCATCATCTACAATTACTTCTGGTGAACCTATTTGCATACCAAATTTGTTTTTATTTGCACCTTTAGAAGAATACAACGCAGAAGACCACCCGGTTACGAATATTTCGTAATCCCAATCTTTGATTTTATAATTTTGAAATGGCAAATATGTAGTTCCTACTTTGCTTGGATCATCGAGAAATATTTGATACGTTACGTGATCAAATCCATTTATTGGATTCCAACTTTTTGTTATTTCTTTTGGCTTTATACTTATTACCAACGTTTGCCCTATTGACTGTACCTTTACGGCAAGAATATCCATTTGCCGTTTAAAAGTAGGATCAGTTGGGTAAACATAAGTGCCATTTGGACCATTATCATCACCTTTGGGATCTATAGAAAATGCCAAATCTTTCACTTCAAGTTCAACAAGAAAATTTGTTTCCTCCGTATAAATTACATCTTTCATCGAACTTCCTCGAGCTTTTATTAGTAAAGTATGTTTTCCTGGATCAAAGCGTAGTGGATCTACAACATAAGTAAACTGGTTGTTTTTCACATTTAATTTTATTTTATTATCGTACTTTCTATCTATATAAATATAAACATACTTTGCATTTGTTCTCCCCTTTATAGTAAACTTATCTTTTATAATCATCCCATCTTTTAAATTAGTCTTAACAAAAAGATTACTCTTTTTTATCACTCTTTTTTCATCTGATATCTTATATACCGTTATACTCCTTCCCGGAATGGTTACAACAAACTCTCCATCTTTTTTCGTAATAAGCTTCGTTGTTTTTCCATTTAAATTAAATACTGGAACTAAAACCGTTCCCTCACTTAAACTAGTTTTTATTTTCGTAATCTTTGTATCATTTGATGTGTTTAATATAACAACAAGCTCTTCTTTGTCATCTTTTAACAAATATGCCAAAATCCCCGCACCACTTTCTTCAAACGAAAGAACTTTAACTTTACCATACCTTGTCGCCGTATAAGACTTTCTAAAACTTATAATTTGAGAAATAAATTTGTACATATCACTTTCTGGATTAAAATGATTCTTATTTTTTGAACCCCAACCTTTTTCAAACATTGAAGCTCTTGTCTCTTCAAAATATTGCTCAGTTCCATAGTATATGACTGGCATTCCAGGTAATGTCATCAAAAATGCAAGTGCCAATTTTGTGACTATTGGTGTAGTACCTTTAGCAAACCGCTCCATATCATGATTGTCAATAAATGTAACTAACAATCCTTTTTCCAACGTTTTATTACGACGTTCTATTCTATAAGCAAGATATTTTGTTGGTTGTCCTCCCTTTATAACCCTCTTTATTTCCTCATTTAGTGGGAAATCAAGCATTGCGTTAAATCCTGCTTCAAAATACGTCTCGATTTCTTTTTCAGCAGAGTCATCAAATGGTTTTGAAGTTAACCAAACTTCCCCAAAAGATATGAAATTATCCTTCTGCGAATAAATTCCATCTTTGCTCAAAAAGAAATCTTTCCAAAAATCTTTTGGAACATACATAGCAGTATCAGCCCTGAATCCATCAACTCCAACCTGTTTAATCCAATATTTATACGATTCTTTTAAAGTTTTTCGTACTTCAAGATTCTCTGTGTTTAAATCATCAAGTCCTGAAAGTTGATAATTAAGCCTTTGATTTGGATCTGCAAAATTATTTATATCAGGTGTCCAATGATAAATAGACTTCTTTCTTACGTCAGAAATATCATAATTATTCAGATTAAAAGGATATTGCGTTGGGGCATTTGTTGGGACACTTTTAGTATTAATTTCAAATTTTCCATTTTTAAATCTAAAATAATTTCCCACATGATTCACGACAATATCCTGAATTAACACCATCCCATTTTTATGCAATTCTTTCGATAATTTTTTATAAATCTCTAAATTTCCAAAGTGTTCATCAACTTTTGTAAAATCACGAGCCCAATAACCATGATATCCTCCATAGTGTACCCAGGGATCCCACCATTGATTGGCTACAGGAGGCGTAATCCAAATTCCATCTACTCCCATACCTTTTATATAATCAATCTTTTGTAATATTCCTTCCAAGTCACCTCCACTGTACTTTGCACCATTATACGGATTATACTCGTTCATACCTTGATCATTGTTAGAAACGTTTCCATCATTAAACCTATCAATCATTATAAAATACAACACCTTATCCTGCCAATTTCCCAAAAACATAACAGAAAAAAACAAAATAAAAATCACTGAAATCTTTTTCACAACAAACTCCTCCTATAAAAAAAATTCACCTATTACTTTTTTATCAAAATTTTTCCATTACCGTATAAAATAATGGAATCATTCCAAAAAGAATGGAAAATTGAAAAAAGTAAATTTCATATTACTATAACCACACTGCTATTTCAAGGAATTAAGCAAAAATAATTTGGAAAGCATTGGAAAGTATTAAATAAATTGAAAAGTGGAAGATTTTTTTTACTACCCATACAATAAAAAAAAAAGCAGGCGAAAGCCTGCGAAAAAAAAAAATAAACCCGGGCGATACCTACTCTCGCAAG
>NZ_LBEX01000017.1:0-111340 GCF_001999655.1 Thermosipho sp. 1074
TTAATTCTCATACCTTACCCACCTCCGTGTGTGTTATTCAGAGTGCCTTGGACATTAATCTTATCGGAATTTTTGGAAAAAACTTTAAAGTTTTTTTGTGGTATAATTTTTTTAGGGTGGTGTTAATTATGAAAAAAATGGCAACGTTTTTTGATGAAAAAGATGGTGGGATTGTTTGTGAACTTTGTCCACGTAAATGTTTTTTAAAAGATGATCAAATGGGTTTTTGTAAAGTTAGAAGAAATGAAGATGGAATTTTGTATACCATGAATTACGGTGAAATAAGTGCTATTGCAATGGAGCCAATTGAAAAGAAACCGTTTTTTCATTTTAGACCAAAAGATAAAGTATTTTCCATAGGTTCTTGGGGATGTAATTTTTCATGTGGTTTTTGCCAAAATTGGGAAATTTCTCAGGTTAAACCTGCTGTAAAAACTGTTACTCCTGTACAAATTGTTGAGATGGCTAAAAATAGTAATTCAGGTGGGATAGCATTTACTTATAATGAACCTATTGTGGGATATGAATTTGTGCTTGATACTAGTAGAATTTCTCATAAGGAAGGTTTGTATAATGTTTTAGTTACTAATGGTTATATAGAATTGGAACCACTTTCGGTATTAATACAAAATATTGATGCGATAAATATTGATGTAAAGGGAAACGAGAGTTTTTACAGGGAAATTGGGGGGGATTATAATCATATTTTAAAGGTTATTGAATTTTTAAAATCAAGAGGAATACATGTGGAGGTTACAACACTTGTTATTCCAGGGAAAAATGATAATGAAGGGGATTTATCAAAGATTTTCGAAGATATTTCGAAAATTGATAGAGATATCCCATTGCATTTAACTAGGTATTTTCCAGCGTATAAATATGATATTTCTCCAACTCCTATTGAAAAATTGGAAAAATTATTTTATATTGCAAAGGAATTTTTGAATTTTGTATATCTTGGAAATGTATTTGATAAAAAGTTTGAAACCACTTTTTGTCCAGAGTGTCATACGGAGTTGATTGTAAGGGACGGTTATAAAGTTGAGGTAAAGAATCTTACAGAAGGAGGAATTTGTAAAGTATGCGGAAAAAAAATAGTAAAGATTTGAATCGACTTTCGAGAATTTCTTTGATATTTACAATTCTTTTGGTAGTGTTGATTGGTGTAGTTTTAATTACAAGTTTTTTTAAAAAAAATGTAAAGTATGAAACTTTTGAAACATTTTCTTTAGGGACATATGTACAGTTGAGAATTTCGACAAAATCCAATGCAACGATAATTGCAAGAGAGATTTTTCAAGAGCTTAATAGAATAACAAAAAAATTTGATCCGTACAATCCAGAATCAATTATTTACAAATTGAACAACAGCAACGGATGGTTAGAAGTTGACGATGAAACTTTTGCCGTAGTTGATTTGTCACTACAATATGCGAAAATTACAAATGGAAGTTTTGACCCTACTTTGGGAAGACTTGTAAAACTTTGGGGATTTGATAAGTTTGCGGAAAAAGAAAATAAAACCTTTAAAGTTCCAGCGAGAGTGGAAATTGATAAAGTGCTAAAAAAGTGTGGTTATGAAAAAGTAGAAATGGATTACAAAAATAGAAGGATAAAGACGAATGGTGTTTGGCTTGATCTTGGAGGGATTGTAAAAGGATATGCACTTGAAAGGGCTTATCAAATTGCAAAGGAAGCAGATCAAGAATGTACAGGTTTTATAGAAGCAGGAGGAGACATTAGGATATTAGGGCCCAAGTTTGGAAGAGATTATTGGATTATAGGGATTAGAAATCCGAGGGGAAGTGACAGTATAGATTATATATACCTTAAAAGTGGTGCTGTCGCAACCAGCGGAGATTATGAGAGGTTTTTTGTAGTAAATGGAAAAAGATATCATCATATATTGGATATTTCTACAGGATATCCCGCGACAAGTGCTATAAGTGCGACTGTTATTGCAGACGACGCTATAAAAGCCGATGCATTTTCTACTGCAGCTTTTGTTTTAGGAAAGAATAAATGGCTTTATACAAGGACTATTATGCCCAAAAATAATGCGGATGTATTTTTGGTTACCGATGAGTTGAAATATTTAAAAACAGATGGTTTTGTATATTATGAAAATACATATTAAGGAGGTTTTGAAATGAAAAAATTGAAAAGTTTTGGTGGAAAGAATCTTGGTGGTAAATCTATGAATCAACTTCAAAAAATTCAAGAGGAAATGCAAAAGAAACTTCAGGAAGTAGAGGGAAGTTTTGCAAATATGGAAGTTGAAGTTAGTGTTGGAGGGGGAGCAATAAAAATAGTAGCAACAGCAGATAGAAAGGTAAAGGATATAGAATTAGACGAAGATTTATTAGAAGATGGTGAAACACTTAAGGACTTGTTAATTGCTGGTATGAACGAGTTGATGGAAAAAATTGAAAAACTAAGAGAAGAGGAAATGGCAAAAATTACTCAAAGCTTTCTTCCATTTGGAATATGAGGTGAATTATGAAAAAAGAAAGTTTTTATTACCTTATATTAGTGAATGTTGTTATTTTACTCTTAATTGAAATACTGAAATTTTTTAGTTACAATGAGGTTATGTTATATTTGATGTTTGGTGCACAGTATGGTCCGTTGGTTTCCAGTGGACAGTGGTATAGAATTATTACTGCAATGTTTGTCCATGGAGGTTTTATTCATTTAATATTTAACATGTATGCTTTGTATTTTTTAGGACGTATCGTTGAGAATGTGTATGGTACTGATAAGTTTTTATCGCTTTATTTTTTGACTGGTATTGTTGGAAATGTAGCAACCCATTTGTTTTATTACAAATCTTTTTCAGTAGGGGCTAGTGGAGCCATTTTTGGATTAGTTGGAGTGTTATTTGCAGCGGGATTTAGAAGAGATACGCCATATACTTTAAAACCTCTAACTGGTAGTGCTTTATTACCGATGATTTTGGTAAATATCTTTTTAGGATTTATGCCTGGTTCTAATATAAATAATGCTGCACATTTGGGTGGTTTCTTTAGTGGAATGGTTTTGGGATATTTTGTCCCTATGTATGATTATTCTTGGAATGTCAGAAAAATCTGGAAGATATTAAAATGGATTTTAATTTTGTTGGTTATAATTTCGTATTTTTTATTATTCATTAATGAGGTGTAAATATGAGAAAAGTTGTATTATTTTTTCTTTTGTTTTCTATCACTTTTTTTGGAGAATTTTTAATGCTTTATCCTGAACATGGGTTACTTGTAAAAAATATTTCTGATGGCTTTATATTACCTGAAAAGTGGAGAGTGGAAAGTATTCAAGGTAGTTTTCATGTAAAAGATATTTTTATTGATGAAAAATTAAAATATGTACCAAATATAAAGGGAAATTTTGTTTATAAAGATGGAAAGTTTGTTTCAAATGATGGTAAGGAATACAAAATAATTGATGGATATTTTTTCGAAATAACACAACATCCCAAGGTGGTCAAGAAGATATTTTTAGATACGAAAAAGGCAACGGCAACTTTTTTGGTAGATGGAAGGTACAGTTTTTCTTATATTTTAAACGAAAATGTTTTATCTCAATTTTTAAATATTTATGCAGATGTTGATAGGGCTTTTGTTTTTGTAGTTTCAGAGCCTCAACAAAATAGATGGTTAATGAAAGGATCAGGCGAAACAAATATTCAAGGTAAAAAAGTCTACCAATTAGGTGAAATTGAAGATTTAAGAAATGAAAGAACTATTTTGATTGATAGGATGAAAGTGGAACGCTTAGATTATAACTACGTTGAACTATATGATTATGTAACGAATTGGAATCCCACAAAAAGGATGGTATACATAAAGACATTAAGACAGTTACCTGCTGGAAAAATTACGGTTTGGTCAAAATTATATAATAGGTATTTGCCATTAGATCAGGCTTATTTGCCGGATACAAATGAAGAGATTGAAATATTTTTAGGATATTCATGGAATAATTGGTATAAATGGAATGTAAAAACATCTCTTAATTTGGGGAATAGAAAGAGAATATCTGGAGAGTTGAGTTTAAAAGGAAGGGGAGTATATAAAATAAAGATATTTGGGAAGAACATTGGTAGTATAAAAACCAATGTAGAAGTTATTGAAAAAAACGAGAGTTACATTATTTTACTTGCACATAATACTCAAACTATCTTTATTGAATATGAAAAGGATAAAAATTAAGCCTGGAAATTTCCAGGCTTAATTTTTGGCTATTTTATCTATAAATGTAAGTGTGTCAAAGACTCGAAAATAATAATTTGGGCTGTTATTCCAAAAATTCAAAGCTTCTATTACATTAAAGTTAGTTATATTTTTCATTATAAGATATAGGTATCTGTATGCTATTCTTATTTGAAGCTGTGGAAATTTTATAAGTTCATCGTGAGGAATTTTCTGAGCAAGTGTTTTGATTTCAGGAAAGAAAATGGAAACATAATCAACAGCTGACTTGTGGAGTTGACAATAACCAACTGCATGACCACTATCACCGTATAAATTTTTAAAACCACTTTCAGATACAATTAGTGATACAAATATTTGATAGGGTACTTGTGGAAATCTTTCGTATTCTTCAGAGACTGTATATGCGAGTAATTTTGCACGTTCTTGAGAGACATTGTAGTATTTTGCAACTTTATATGTGTATTGATAAGCTTCTTTAAACATGTTATTAGAGAATAGTACTATTGATATAATAATCAATGTTAGTACAATGTGTTTTTTCATATCAAGTCCACCTCCATAAATATATTTTTTGTATTGTGATTATAATATATTTTTTCTTTACTTTTGTGTACATATATATACGATAAAAGAACAAAATCTTCACAAATGTTAACTAATTTGAACTAATATTAAGTTTTAGGTGTGATATAATAAAAATATGAAGAAAATTTACGTGATTTCATATTTATTTCTTACAGTACTACTTTTTTCGGCGCATTATGTAGAAGTTCATACCGTTACTGCTACGGGGACTGTTTTATCCATAACACCGTATTATGATGCTGTCAAGGCACCAAAAGTTTATATTTATGGGCCTACAGGTTTTGTAAGAGCAAGAAATATTGGGAATAATCTTTACGAATTTGAGGATGGAAAGTTTAGTTGGATTGTACCTATAATTTTTGGGGAAAATAGATTCGGACAGATTGTTACTGGTGTACTTCCTGCGCCGGTTATTGATGTATACCAATATAAAAAAAATGTTAGTGTTAAGGTGCTTACCAACCCGAAAGATTTGTCTTTAACTGTGAAGGTGGATACAGATTATGATGTTGTTTCCGGGTATATTGATGGAGATAAAATGATTTTAATTAAGAGCGATAGTGGTTATATACTTTATACAGATAAAAAAAGAAAAGAACATCAAAATATCTTAAAAATAACTGTTAAGGTTGATGAAAAAAAGAGTAAAGATGTAACATATAAATTATTTACTTTAAATGGGTTTACAACTTATCTTCGAGGTGATTTTACACCGTATGTTTTTAACAAAATTACTACCCATGTAGTAAAGAGAGGAGAAACATTGTGGGAAATTGCCAAAAATTATGGTGTAAGAACGGCTGATTTACAAATTATAAACAAATTGGATGACCCTAATAAAATATATGTGGGTATGAGATTAGATATAGGAAAGGTGCAGTTTACAGAAGG
This sequence comes from Thermosipho sp. 1074, assembly GCF_001999655.1. NCBI lineage: Bacteria > Thermotogati > Thermotogota > Thermotogae > Thermotogales > Fervidobacteriaceae > Thermosipho > Thermosipho sp. 1074. Next base: position 5,688 of record NZ_LBEX01000017.1, read on the forward strand.
ATTAACATCTATAGTTGTTAACCTTGCAACTTCTAGGTTAGCGGTATATTATGCGGGAAAATTAGTAAAAATCTTTCCCGTAGCAATTGGAAGAAGTGATTCAATGCCCCCAGGAATTTATTGGATTTTTGATAAACAAATTGATCCCGCACTTTATTGGTTTGGAGAATATATTCCTCCTCGTTCGCCAATTAATGGATTGGGAACTAGGTTTTTGCAACTTTCGAATCCCAAATATGGAATTCATGGAACAACAAAGCCATGGGAAATAGGTAGGAGAATATCACATGGTTGTGTTAGAATGTTCAATAGAGATGTCGAGACATTAGATTCTTTTGTTGATTTGGGAAGTCCCGTATTTGTGGTAAAAAATTTTAAAGATTTTCCGGAGAATTTGTCTAATATTCCTGAATTTGTTAAATTTAAGATTCAGACGGAAAAAATAAGAAACAGGGAGAATAAGGGAGGATAGTATGAATATATTAATTACAGGGGCAAATAGGGGAATTGGTCGAGCATTACTCCTTGAAGCACAAAGAAGGGGATACACAATTATTGCCACAATGAGAAATTCAGTTGAGGGTGCATATTATTTAGATTTATCAGAAAAAGATTCAATAGATAAATTTGCAGATGAGTTGGTTGAAACTGTAGATATCTTAATAAATAATGCAGGAGTTTTGTATAAGGATAATTTTGGTAATTTAGATTATGAAAACTTCATAAAAACTTTTAAAGTAAATACTTTAGGAGCTTTGTTTCTTACAGAAGCTTTGTATAAAAGAGGAAGATTAAGAAGAGGAGGTAAAGTTGTAAATATTTCTTCTGTGTTGGGATCTATTGAATTGACAAGTGGAACGACTAGTTTTTCATATTCTCTTTCTAAAGCAGCCCTTAATATGGTAACCAAACTTTTATCTGATAAATTGAAAGGTATATCAGTTATTTCCGTGCACCCAGGTTGGGTAAAAACAGAAATGGGTGGAAAAGAAGCGCCAGTCTCACCGAATGATTCTGCAAAGGGTATATTGAATGTAATTGAAGAGATAAATGATACAGGTATATTTGTAGATTATACAGGTAAATTGCTACCTTGGTGATTTTTTTTGCTAATTAATATAACCGAACTTCTAGGTTGAGCGGTATATTTAAATCCTATTTGTTCAGGGATATCTAAGAAATCATTTGGTGAGTCTTTAGATGTGTCAACAACGCGATACCAAGTTTTTTCGTGCAATATAGGAAGTGTAAAGGTGAGAGGTTCTCTCCATTGGTTCAAGATAACAAATATGTCATTATCCTCCGTGGCATTTTCACACAAAAAGTCGTTTCCACTTATCATAAAGGCCAAAGAATGCGAATGGTAGGACCAATCTGGTTCAAATGGTTTTATACCGTGCCAACTAATATCTGCAATACCATCACCAGTTAAGTCTTTCCCGGTGAAAAAGTGTTTTCTACGAAGGGCATGGTGTTTTTTTCTAAAATCAATCATTTTTTTGAAAAATCTAAAAATATCGTAGTATTTTTCTTTAAATGTCCAATTAAGCCAGGTTTTCTCATTGTCTTGACAATACGCATTATTGTTTCCGTATTGTGTTCTGTATATTTCATCTCCCATTAAGATCATAGGTGTGCCATGCGATATCATAAGGATTGTTATAAAGTTTTTTACTTGACGCTTTCTTAATTTTATAATTTCGGGATTATCTGTTTTACCTTCAACTCCATAATTATAACTAAAGTTTTCATTAGTGCCATCTTGATTATTTTCTCCATTTTCTTCATTGTGTTTTTCGTTGTAACTTACTAAATCTCTCATTGTAAAACCGTCGTGGCAAGTTATAAAATTTATACTAGCGTGTGGATTTTTCTTCCCGTATAAGTCTTTACTCCCTGTTATTCTTTGTGCAAGTTCAACAATTACCCCCTCATCCCCCCTAACGAATCTTCTAATTGTATCTCTGTATTTTCCGTTCCATTCTGCCCAACCTTTTGGGAATTCGCCTAAGAAATATCCTCCAGCTGCATCCCAGCCTTCTGCAATAAGTTTTAGGTTATGTAAAATTGGATCTTCTGCTATGTCCTTTAAAAGTGATAAATCTCCTATCCATCTTCCATCTGGAGTTCTCCCAAGTACTGCGGCAAGGTCAAATCTAAAACCATCTACATGCATTTCAGTTGCCCAATATCTTAAACTGTCTATAATCATTTCTTTTACAACTGGATGATTACAATTTAACGTGTTACCGCATCCTGAATAATTAAGGTAATACCTTTTGTTTTTAGGATTTAGCATATAGTATATTTCATTGTCAATTCCCCTGAAATTTAAAGTTGGCCCCAATTCGTTTCCTTCACCTGTGTGATTGTAAACAACATCTAGAATAACTTCAAAACCATTTTTGTGCATTTCTTTTACAAAATCTTTGAATAAGAATACTTGCTCACCAAGTTTTAAACCTATTGAATAGTTTCCGGTAACTGCAAAAAAACTCAAAGGATTATATCCCCAAACATCTTTAAGTCTTTCACCAGTAATAGGATTAATTCTATCAATGGAATTAACGTTAAATTCAAAAATAGGCATTAATTCAATTGTAGTTACTCCTAATTCTTTTAAATGATCTAGTTTTTCAATAATTCCAAGAAAGGTTCCAGGAAATTTTATCTTAGAAGTAGGACTTATTGTGAATAGTCTAACGTGCATTTCATAGATTATAGTGTCTTCCCAAGGTATATGCAATTGCTTGTCATTACCCCAATCGTATTTTGAATCATCTATTACAATTGATTTTGTGGGGCTTTTTGCAGAATCTTCTGTGGAGAAAGATAAATCTTTTAACGGGGAATTTATATCATATCCGTATGCAGAAGATGAATCCCAATCAAATGAACTAGAAATAGCTTTAGAGTATGGATCAACTAGTAACTTGTTATGATTAAACCTTTTTCCATTTTCTGGATCGTATGGTCCAAATACCCTCCAACCATAATATTGCCCATGTTTTATGCCATATATGTAAATATGCCAAATATCCCCTGTTTTATTTGACACGGGATCTAATTCAAATCTATGAGAAGGTTCATCATCGTAGTAGTTTTGATAAAGTTCCAAAACTACTTTTTCGGCATTCCTGGAAAAAATACCAAAATTTACACCTGTATCATCTGGTGTAGCACCAAGTTTTGGATATCCCTTTTTCGTTTTTAAAATAACATTTGAATCGGGGTTATTATACTGTAGAGGATAATCTGCCATATTATTCGTATACAATCTCGTAAGTGAATTCTGGTATCACTTTTTTCAACATGGCAGAGACTGCACAGTATCTATCCTGAGAAAGATTTACTGCTTTTTCTACTTTTTCTTTTGGAGGTTCTCCGTTAAATTTGAATATATATTTTAGATGAATTTTGGTATATACCTTTGGATGTTCAGATGCGTTTTCATAATCTACTTCTAACTTGAAAGATTCCATTTGGTCAATAACTCTCATTTTTCTTAATAATGAAACTACATCCATTCCCGTACATCCCATAAGAGAGTATAAAATTAATTCTTTAGGTCTTGCTCCTGCATCTTTTCCACCTACATTCTCAGAAGCATCAAGTATTAAATCATGACCTGATGTTGTTTTTGAATAAAATAACATACCATTGTAAAAATTCATTTCAGCTTTTGCCATGAAAACCACTCCTTTCAAACTACCATTTTCCCAAACATTATTAGAACACCAAGTAATATTAAAAAGGCTCCGCCAATAATTCTTAGTGTAAGTTCCCATTTATATGCTTTAAAACTTGCGGTTATTAATTTTGATATATATGAGCCAATAGTCAAAAAAGGTATTGATATACCAAGAGAGTATACAAAAAGAAGAACAGCACCTTTTAGCGAATTTGCACTTGCGGCAATTGCTAATATTGAACCTAATATTGGACTACTGCATGGGATCCAGATGATGCCGATAACTCCTCCAAGTAAAAAACCGGTAATAAAGCTGCCACCTTTGAATTTCCACACATTTACTTTTCTTGGCTTTAGTAGTTCTTTTTGAAAAATATATAATGTCCCCATTAGTATAATTATAGAGCCAAATACATAATTAATTATACTACTATATTTTGCAAAGAAAAAACCAAAAATTGATGAAAAAACACCAATAACTGTGAAAAATATGGAAAAACCAGAGAAAAAACCTAAAAGTTTAAGAAGTTTATTTTTGGCAGTAAAAAGTATTCCCAAAAATGCAGGAATTAATGGTAAAATACATGGACTAAAAAAAGATAGTATACCATGACCTAGAGCTACCCAAACACTTATATCTTTATAGAACATATTACTCCTCCAATATAAGTACTCTTAAGGCGCCATTTTTACTTAATTTTTTAGCAATATCTTTGGATTTAGTTAAGTAGACGTTATAGGGATTTATATCCTCATTTAAACTATCTAAAAATATCGAGTTTTTGTCGTTCTCTTTTACAAAATCAAAGTCATCTTTTGAAACAGAAATTATTTTTTTATTCCCTAAATAGAAATCATCTTTTTTTGAGTATACCTTAAAAGTTTCTTTGTAATTTTCGTATAAAAATCTTAGGATATACATAAGTGCTTTTTTAAAATCGTTTAATGGCATATAACCAGGTATTGAGGTAATCGCCTTATCTTGATGCCAAAATACAAATGTTGGAGTTCCCCTAATACCAAACGCCGAAAAAAGTTCGTTGTTTGTAAACTCTTTGTCTAAAAACACTGTTTTTTTATTGTTTGGATTTATTTTTACAAATATATATGCAGCTTTCAAAATTTCTTGAAATTCTTTTGATGATAGTACTTCATTTTCAAATTTTTTGCAGTAAATACAAGATGGAGAAGAGAAATATATTAAAAGAGGTTTATCTTCTATCTTTGCAACTCTATTAGCAATGCCAAGGTCATAGAAAGTATAATCATATGAAAATACAAAAACTGATGTAAGTACCAACAAAGATAGTAACATATTTTTCATGGATTTACCTTCTTTCTTACTTTAAATTTTCTCATTCCAAGTTTTTTAAAAAAGCTTATAACGGGACATCTCATTTTCAACTTTTCAAAAAATTTCATACTATCACTCCTAAAAAACTAAGGGCAGGTGTAACCCTGCCTTAGTTTATATTTAATAATCTGTCTATTTTAGCTTTGTCGAATCCTACAATAACTTGATTTCCAATCTCAATTACAGGCACACCAAGTTGTTTGCTTTTTTTGTACATTCTTTCAGCGGCTTTTTGATCTTTTGAAACATCATATTCTTTAAATTTTAATCCAAGTTGCTTAAAATATTGTTTTGCCTTTTTACAATATGGGCAAGTTGGAGTGGTGTAAATAATAATTTTAACGTGTTGCATTACCCCACCTCCTTAGAAGTATTTTTTTGCAGCATGTTCAACAGCAATTGCCCCATCTGCAGCAGCTGTTACAATTTGTCTGAGATTTTTCTTCCTCACATCTCCGACTGCATAGATTCCTGGGATGTTTGTTTCCATATTCTCGTCGGTAATTATATACCCATAGTCGTCAGTTTGGACTATGTCTTTGATTAAATCACTATTCGGTTTAAGTCCAACATAGATGAATACTCCTTCAGCTTTAATAACTTTTTCTTCTTTTGTTTCGTTGTTTACTATAACAACCTCTTCAACTTTATTAGTTCCTCTGATTTCTTTTACTAGAGAGTTGAGGATTACTTTTACGTTCTTGTTTTGCATAAGCCTATCTTGAAGTACTTTTGCGGCAGTAAGATAGGGCAAATTTTGTACCATAGTAATGCTATTTACCATTTTTGCAAGAAAATGTGCTTCATCACATGCACTATCTCCACCACCAACTACAACAACGTCTTTTCCAGAGAATAAATAACCATCACATGCTGCACAGTAAGTAACACCTCTACCTCTAAATTTTTCTTCTCCGGGAACACCTAATTTTCTTGGAACAGCACCTGTTGCGAAAATAATAACCTTTCCTTTAATTTTCTTACTGTTATCAAGTTCGACGTATTTGTATTCGTTATCGTATGAAATCTTTACCACTTGTGCTGTAACAATTTCCGCTCCAAAAGCTTTTGCGTGCGCCGCAAATTTTTCTCCAAGTTCGCCACCTTCAATTTTAATAAACCCTGGCCAGTTTTCTACAATATGAGTTTGTGTTACAGCACCACCTTCTAATGCTTTTTCAAGAACAACAGCGGATAACCCCGCACGTCCAGCATAAATTGCTGCGGTAAGACCTGCTGGCCCTGCTCCAACAATAATAACATCGTAATATTCCTTTGGTCCGGAGGATATATTTCCCAAGTCAAGGTGAATCATATTTTCACCTCCTTATCTAATAGCTTTTAATACTTCTTCAAGATATTGTGGCTCAGGATATGCTCCTATAAAGAATGTATTTGGATTTCTGTTGATTACTATATGAGGAACTGATGATACACCAAATTGATTACTCAATTCAAAAAATTCATTTGCTTCAATCATTTCGGCTTTTATAAGTGGATTTACTAATGCAAAGTTATGAGCTGTTAACACTGCACGTGGACAGTATGGACATGTAGGAGTTACAAAAACACTAATTGTAACAGGTTTGTCAATTGATTTGAGTTTTTCAATTGTTTCTGCTGAAAGCTCTGGTGTAGCACCTTTTCCAAAAGTTACAATGTCTTGTACAAGTGTGCCAAATTCGTGGCCAGATGGTATGCCATAAAATCTTACACCTTTATCTTCACCATCTTCAAGTGTTAGGATAAGTGCAGGTGTCATTTCAACACCGAATTTTTCTGCTAAATCTTTATTTTCATTTACGTTATATTTTTCCACAACTATCTTATCGGAAAGATTACTTACTTCATCTAAAATTTGCTCTTCAAGTTCGCAATATTCACAATTTTCTTTTGAATCACCAAAGTAAATAAGTTTTACAGTGTTTTTAAGTTCTTTTGAAAATAAATCTTCAAGGTATTTCTTGTCTTCGTTTGATAAAAGTGCCATAATATTACACCTCCAAAAAAATTAATTAATTTCTCCCAGATTTGGGTCCCTTTTATTATACACCAATTTATGTAAATTAGTCTAAACTTAATGTTACAATTTCGGATATAATTTGTCGGTTTTAAATATTGTTGAAATTTTTATAATTTATGGTAATATATTGATGATTGGAGGCGTGCACCGAATTGGCTAAGGGGCCGGTCTCGAAAACCGGTGGGCATTTTTGCCCTTGTGGGTTCGAGTCCCACCGCCTCCGCCAAATGGCAGGGTTATCCCTGCCATTTTTTGTAGTATAATTAAGATGAGAATAGATAAGAGGGGGAGAATAATGGAAAAACTTTTAAAGAGCCAAGAAATTTTTAAAGGAGTATTATTGCACGTGAAAAAGGATGAGGTACTTCTTGAAAATGGTAGGAAAAGCACAAGAGAGTATGTGTTACATCCTGGGGCAGTTGCAGTTGTTCCAATTTTGGACGATAATAAAGTTGTGATGGTGAAACAGTATAGATATCCCATTGGTAGAGAGTTACTTGAAATACCTGCTGGAAAGTTTGATTTTAAAGGGGAAGATCCACTTGAATGTGCCAAAAGAGAACTAAAAGAAGAGACGGGTTTCCAGGCAAAAGATTATACGTATTTGGGATATATACATACTACCCCGGGTTTTTCAAATGAAGTGATTTACATATATCTTGCTAGGAATTTAGTGAAGGGAAATGCCGAACCCGACGAAGATGAGATAATCAAGATAGAAGTCAAGGATATCGAAGAAGTTTTGGAGAAATGTATAAGTGGTGATATTACAGATTCAAAGACTATAATAGGTATTTTTAAAACGTATTTTTTCTTAAGGAGTGGAAAAGAATGATAAAGTTAGTGGTAAATGGGAAGGTTGAAAAATTCGAATCTTCGAAATATGCGAATTTTGGAGAGCTTTTGGACAAAGTTTCTATGAATTTAAAAGGAATGGTTTTAAGTGAAGTAAAGATTAATAAAAAATTGGTTCCGATTAGTAGAATTGATGAATTAAGAAATGCTATTTTAGATAATGAACTTGAAATTGAAATGAATTTTGTACCGCTACAAGAATTTTTTATAACAACCCTATCAGATGTTATTGAATATATCGATAATATCACAAACCTTCTTGGTAAAGTTTCAGATAATATATTGTTAGGGGATAATGAAGGATTTAGCAATATTGTGGATCTTGCAGAGGGTATTTCTTCTATGGAGAATTTGAGGGTAAATTCCATGAAAATGACGGGTTTTTCACCTTCTGATTTTCAATTAAAAGTAGATGGTAATGAAGTTGCAGATATATTGAGAAATTTTGTGGAAGCCCTTGAAAGTAAAGATTTACTAGAACTTTCGGATCTATTGAAGGAAAAGATACCTATTGTTTTAGATTACTATAAAAGTTATTTTCAAAATATTTTAAAAACCTTGAAACAAAATAATTAGGGAAGGTGAAATGATGGATTATACAGAACAAATGGTGAAAACTGCTAGTCCAGCAAAGTTGATAGAAATGTTATACCAAAGGGCTGTAGAATTGTTGGATTTATCTATCGAGAGTATTAATAAAAAAGATTTTCTAAGTGCGAACGAATACATAAAGAAGTGTCAGGATATTATTACCGAACTTAATTTGTCGCTAGACATGAAACAAGGAGGAGAAATTGCTAAAAATTTGAGGGCATTATATAATTACATGTTTAAAGCATTAGTGGAAGCTAATATTAAGAAGGATATAGAAAAAATAACAGAAGTTAGGAATTATCTTTTTGAGCTTTTAGAAACATGGAAAGAAGCCATGAAAAACGTAGGAAATACGGCAAATAAATTACCTGATCCCAATAGACCAAGGCTTAATGTGAGTCTTTGAGGGTGTGAAAGATATGAAATTTGTTTCGAATATTTTCTTTGTTTTAAGCATTGGTTTATTTATAATTTCTGCCGTGTTTTTTGAGATTTCATTGAGATATATGAGAAGGCAAAACGAAAAAAAGAAAAAAGAAAGTGCAAATTTAGGAATAAAGTTTTTAGTATTTGGAGGTATAGTTTTTGTGATTTCAGGTATTTTTGCTTTTTTTGCTTAAAAAAACCCCCAATCTGGGGGTTTTTACATTAAATGTACAATTATTCCACTTTTTAATTTTGGCTCAAACCATGTGGATTTTGGAGGCATGGTTTTTTCTTCGTCAGCAACTCTTAAAAGATCTTCGATATCCGTTGGATATAATGCAAATGCCACTTTATATTCTCCGTTGTTTACCAGCCTTTCAAGTTCTTCAATTCCTTTAATTCCACCAACGAAGTTAATTCTTTTGTCTGTTCTTGGGTTTTCAATGCCTAATATAGGTTTTAATAGATTTTCTTGTAATATCGAAACATCTAGTGAGGAAACCACGTCATTTTCATTGTATGTTCCCTCTTTAGCTGTTAATCGATACCATTTTTCATCAATGTACATGCCAAATTCGTGTTTTTTAGATGGTTTAAATTTTTCTGTTTCTTCAATGTTGAAATTTTCACTTATTTTTTTCAGGAATTCTTCTTTTGAATGTCCATTGAGATCTTTTACAACTCTATTGTAGTCTAATATATGAAGTTGTGTGTGAGGAAATAGTACTGCAAGAAAATAGTTGTATTCTTCTTCACCTGTATGATTTGGATTTTCTTTTGCTAGTTCTTCGGCTGCTCTTGCAGCAGCAGCAGCTCTATGGTGTCCATCTGCAATGTAGAATGCGTCTACCTTTTTGAATGCTTCAACAATTTCGTTGATTTCATTTTCATTTTTAACTATCCAAAGTGTATGGTGTATACCAGATTCATCTGTATAATCATATTCTGGTTCTTTTGTTGTGTGCTTTATTATTAAATTGTCGACTTCTGGGATGGAACGGTACATTAGAAAAACAGGGCCAGTGTGTGCTTTCATTAATTTTACATGTCTTGCTCTTTCGTCTTCTTTATCTTTTCTTGTAAGTTCATGTTTTTTGATTTTTCCATCTTTGTACTCTTTGGTTGAGAAAGTTGCGTAAATTCCCGTTTGTGAATATCCCTTCCATTCTTCTCTATACACGTAAATAGCTGGTTTATCTTCCAATATCATTACTCCATCTTCTTGGAATTGCTCCAATACTTCTTTGCCTTTTAAAATGACCTCATCTGAATGTGTATCAACCTCACCATCAAAATTAATTTCTGGCCTTGTTACTCTATAGAATGTATATGGATTTTTTTGTGCTTCTTTTCTTGCTTCTTCGGTTGTTACTACATCATACGGTTTTGCAGCTACTTTTTCAATCATGTCTTTTTTTGGTCTTAAACCTCTGAAAGGTCTTACTATCATCTTTTCCCCTCCTTTTTTTTATTTGCAGAAAGATTTTAGCATACGAGTTATACATTTGCAATTTTGGTTAGGAATAAAATTTTAAAATAATCAAGTGCTAGCTTATTTTTTCTAAATTATACAGTTTTATGTATAATAAAAGTCCTAGTTCTTTTGAACTAGGACTAAATTTTTCCTTCTTCAACTAAATAGCAAGAAACATAATGTTCATTTCCCAAGTTTTTTAATGGTGGATGTGGATTGTCTTTACAAAGATTAGTTCTAAATGGGCATCTATTGTAAAATCTACACCTTTGAGGAGGATTTATTGGTTTACTTACAGAACCGATTATATTTGGTTCTTCTTTTTCATAGTCTGGGTCTGGAACTGGAACCGCGGAAAGCAATGCTTTGGTGTATGGGTGTAATGGATTAAACAATATTTCTTCTGCATCTGCATACTCAACAATTTTTCCCAAATACATTACTGCTATTTTATCACACATGTATCTAGCAACTGCGAAATCGTGCGTGATATACAAATAACTCATATTATATTTTTCTTGTAAATCCATTAGAAGGTTCATAACACCTGTTCTAACTGAAACATCTAACATTGAAGTTGGTTCATCTGCCACTATAAAACTAGGTTCTAGTACAAGTGCTCTTGCTATTGCAACCCTTTGTCTTTGTCCACCGGAAAGTTCGTGTGGATATCTCCACAAGAAACTAGATGGAGGAGTAAGACCTACGTCTTGTAATAATTTTTCAACTTTTTCTTCTCGGTCTTTCAATGTTCCTATGTTGTGTATATTTAGTGGTTCTGCAATAATATCAAATATTGTCATTCTTGGATTCAAAGATTCATATGGATCTTGAAATATCATTTGTACTTTTTTGTGATATTCCAGATGTGAAGAAAATTGATGTATTTCTTTACCTTCAATGTAAACTTTTCCATCGGTTGGTTTTTCAAGCCCTACAATGACCTTTCCCGTTGTGGTTTTTCCGCATCCAGATTCACCAACAAGTCCCAATGACTTACCACGTTTTATTTCAAATGAAACATCATCGACTGCGTGAACAAAATGACGTACTTTTGAAAATAGTCCCCTATCTGCCGGAAAAAATTTCTTTAATCTTTCAACTTTTAATATAGTATCGACTTTATTAGAGCTTAGTTTTTGCATTTTTTCTCACCTCTTCATTTAAAGGATACCAACATGCTACAAAGTGCCCATTTTCAATTTCCTTGTATTCAGGTTCTTCATTTTTACATTTTTCAGTTGCCCATGGACATCTTGGAGCAAACCTACAACCTTTTGGTGGTTTTAGAAGGTTAGGTGGTTCACCTGGAATTGTTAAAAGTTTTTTCTTTTCACCTACAGTACTTGGAAATGCGTTCATTAGCAAAAATGTATAAGGATGCATTGGATTTTTGAATATATCATGGGAGCTTCCAAGTTCAACGAATTTTCCCGCGTACATAACCGCAATTTTGTCACTTACTTCGGCTATAACTGCTATGTCATGGGAAATGTAAATCATAGCCATATTTAATTGTTTTTGAATTTTTTTCATTTCTTTTAGTATTTTATCTTGAACAATTACGTCAAGAGCCGTTGTTGGTTCGTCTGCTATTATAACTTTTGGATCACAAGATAAAGCTAGTGCTATAACTGCCCTTTGCTTCATTCCACCACTGTATTGATGAGGATATTGTTCCATTCTTTTTGGATCAAGTCCTACGAGTTCAAATAACTTTGCTACTTTATTTTTTGCGTCATCAATACTCATTTCCGGATAGTGTGTTAAAATAGCCTCTACGATTTGATCACCAACCTTGTATACGGGATTTAAGGAATTCATAGCTGCTTGAAAAATCATCGCAAGACCTTTCCATCTGTATTTTCTCATTTTATCTTCTGAAAGTGAAATAAGATCAACTATCTTTCCGTTGTCGTTAAAAAGCACTTGACCTTTCTTGAATTCGCCATTTTCTGGTAATAGTCTTAGCATTGTCATTGAAACAGATGTTTTTCCGCATCCGGATTCTCCTACTATTCCTAGACTTTCGCCACTATTAAGGGTGAAATTTATACCATCGACGGCTTTAACGTAACCCATTTTGGTTTTGTAATGCATTTTTAAGTTTTTTACTTCAAGTAACGCCACTTTAAATCACCTCTTTCTAAGTCTTGGGTTTACAATTTCTTCAAGTCCTCTTCCAAGGAAGTAGAAGCCAGAACAGAATATAGTTATTATTAACCCTGCTGGGACCCATAGCCACCAGTATGATCCTATATTTCCAGATGAAAGATATCCTGACGTCCACGCAGTGTTTATCATTATACCCCAACTTATTCTTATTCTTAAAAGTCCAAAAAAGCTTAAAGAGGCTTCTGAAAATACCGCACCTGTCACATTAAACATCATATAAAGGAATGAAAGAGGCATTACATTGGGAATTATGTGGTTGAATATAATATATCTATTACTTGCACCTGCGACTTTTGCAGCTTCAATGTATGGTTTTACCTTTATTGTTAGTGCTTGTGCTTTAATTACAAGTGTTATCCCACCAAAACCGCCTAGTAAACCAAGTATCAATGCAAGCCAAAATAGGTTTAATTTGAAAAATCCTGATAAAACAATCAAGAAAGCAATACCTGGGAATAGTAACATTAAATCGGCAAGTCTCATAAAGAAAGTATCTATAAATCCACCATAATATGCTGCAGTAGTACCAATAATAGTACCAATTGTTACGGTTATAATTGCAGCTAAAAAACCAAGCATAAATTCACTTGGGGTGCTTCTCCAAAGTTGCATAAAGATATCTCTACCACCTGGATCAGTTCCCAAAATATGCCACCTGTTTGGAGGTAATGGATGTTGAATTCCAAGCTTGGATTCAAGGGCAAGTTTGTTGTAGATTGATACTATAAGTTTTTCTGCATCTTTTTTTGATAATTTGATCGGTTTGTTTAAGTGTTCAACGGCTTTTGAAAGATCAGTTTGAGTGTTTAATACATCACTATATTTTTTTACCCAATAACTTTTGTCGTTTAATTTGGATATATATTTTTCTAAAAGAGATTTAAGTAAGTATTTTGATATTACATAGTAATCATTGAATTTATTTAAAAAGTTTATTTCTTCCGTTAGTTGTGGAGTTTTTTCTAATTTTTCAACTATATCCAATCTTTGATAATTAATATCTCCTGCGCTTTTAATGTTATTTATTATAAGATCAAAGTGTTTTGTACCTTTGGTAGCGTATGACAAAAGATTTGTCATAGGAGAGTCAAGTTCTGGAATCAGCTTGGTGTAATCAAGTGAAAGGTAAATTTCGGGTATATTTATTTTGTCAATTGGTTCATTATAAATATTTGATATTATTGTGAGCATGAAAGCTCTTGAGTTTGCAACAATTTTGTAAAGTTCTTCTTGTTTTTTTCTAAAACTTTTTTGGATTTCCGGATATTTTTCTAAGTTATTTTCAAGTTTTGCTTTAGTTTCCGGAGAAAGGTCAAAAGAAATAATGGCAAGGTTAATACCAGAAAGGTTATCTAAAATTATTTGTGGATGATTTAAATCAAATGTTAGATCAAGTTTTTCAAAAATTTTCTTAAGTTCTGAGAAATATTGATTAATTCTATCTAAGTTTGAATTTTTGTTTTCCGGATTTTCTAAGTTAGGTATTTTTTCTTCAGCCAATTTTAGTAAGTTTTTGTAATGTGAATTTTCCAATTTTGATATTATGTTTTTGTCCTTTTTTATTTTTGCGTATGTTAATATGTCCACTAACGTATTGAAAATGGTTGATTTTGCTAAATCAAATGTAGGAATCTTATTTGTTCTGATGATATTTTCAAGGTCATTTTGGCTGTTAACAGAAATTTGTATCTCTATGTCACCATTTTTTACAAGCTCGTTAACTGCGGAGAAGATTTTGTTCTTGGCTTCTGATTTTTCAAATTCAGAATATGTGTTTTTCAACATTTCGTTAAATTTATTCCTTTCATTTTTTCCTTTTATTATTTTTATCCATAAACCTATTGTGGAAACTTCACGACTGTTTTTGTATTCTGAAAGTGCAATTGCTAATGTTTTTGTATCTGCTTTTTTCAATAATTTTTTAAATGAAATTAGTGAAAACTTTTTCCTATTACCAATTTCAATAATGTTTGACAATGGTTTAATTGAAATAAGATTATGCTCTAAAAGTTGAGAAACTTGGGTTTGAAATCTCATTCTTTCTTTTATTGGAAAATAGCTGTCAACGATGGTATCTAAAATATGTCGAAAGGCTTGAGCATAATCAAGGTTTACAAATTGTCTTTGTGCGGCGTCTATTTTTTGTTCTATTTGTTTTTTGAAATCTTCTCCTTGATCTAAAAATGAATACGTGAAGATTCTTGCAGGTGGAATTTCTATGCCTTTAATTACATTTTGTGGAGACATGTATTTTGATATGTATGAAATATCTTGTACCCTTGGATCCGTACCAGTAACAGGATTATAGATACTGTGATCTACAAATTGCCAAGCGATAGGATATGTTAGTGCAAAAATTCCGAAAATTATAATTATTGATAAACCAAAGATTCCCATTTTATTTTCTTTAAATAAATTCCAGTTCTTTTTAAAATTTCTCAAAAATAGCTTAAATTTAATTTTTGTAATGGATTCATTTGCCATCTATTTTCACCCCTCAATATCTAATTCTAGGATCAAGTATTGCATATAGGATATCTGCAACCAAATGAGCTATAAGTATAAAAACACCGGTAAACGTTAAACATCCCATTGCAAGAGGTGTATCTTGGACAAGTGTGGCGTTTAAAAGAGTAAGTCCCATACCTTTCCAAGAAAACATTGTTTCGGTAATAACACCGCCACTAACTGTAGTTGCAAGTGAAAGTACAAAACTTGTAACTAAAGGTAGAAGAGCTGTTCTTGCTGCATGTTTATCTCTTACCACTTTGTCTGGAAGACCTTTAGCTTTAGCAGTTGTAATGTAATCTTCTTTTATTATTTCGAGCATGGTATCTCTCATTACTAACATACTACCTGCAAATCCCAACATTGTGAGGGATAAAACTGGTAATATTACATGGTAAATTATATCCAATGCGTAGTATCCGTATCCATTAAACAACCAGTATAATATAATAATTGAGATCCCAGAAAAGGTTATACTAAGCATAGATACTGTCTTAGATTTTTTAGTTTTCATAAATGTGGCAACAATTAGTCCAACTGTCCAGAAAACAACCATTAAAAATGCACTTAAAAGTAATCTAATAAACACATCCTGTGTTGAAAAACTTACATTTAACCACTTCGATGGTTCTATAAACCCACTAATTGGGAAGATTTTCAGAACAACACCAAAAAGCCAAATCATAATGAGCATAAAGAAAGGCGTAAATATTGTCCAAAAAATAATTCCAACAAAAGTTGCCACTTTATCTGAAATGCCACCGCGTTTCCAAGCTATTCTTTTTCCAAGATTGTATCCTAAGATATATGATGAAAGGGTTGTCATTAAAAATAGAAATACTGTTCGAGGGAGCCTTTCGGCAATGATTTCTTCAACAGGTTTTGGATATTCGGAAAATGATATGCCAAGTTCTAAGTTAAAGAAATTTCGCATATGCTTTGCGTATTTTACGTACCACGGGTCACCAACACCAAATAATTTTTTTATTTTTTCCATCATCTCAGGTTGTTTCATGATTTTTGGATCAAGAAATTTAGAAGTATAATCACCTGGCATTGCAAGGAATATGAAAAATACAACGGTTATATATATTATTAACAAGATTAACATCTGATATATTCTGTTTCTTATAAACTTAAAGAGGCCGGGTAATGGTAGTGAAAATAAGTACAAAACAATAGAAAGCAAATAATTAAATCTTGGACTAAATATAAAGAAGTATTTAAATCCAAAAAACGCTGAAAAATAAAGTAAAAGTGAAATAATCAAAAATATATAATGATGAATTTTTTTTGTATTAAATGCTGTTGTAATTATTGCGAACAGTGGTAATATTACTCCAAAAGAAGTGTATGGATGGATAAATAACAATACAAAAAATACTAATACTATTATTAACTGCATCCAAAGTTTTGTATTCATTTTCACCTCTCCTTTTTGTAGAATTCCCCCTCGAAAAACGAGGGGGGAAGGTTTATTTTACTTTCATTACGTTTTCTGGGAATCCATTGTAGTTTTGAATACCATCAAGTGTATCTGTATATGGAAATTGTATGGTATCTCTATATGCTTCGTAAATTGGTGTTGTAAAGAGTATTATATATGGAAGATCATCTGCAAGTAATTGTTGAGCTTCTTTTATGGCAGCAACAGCTTCGTCAAAATTATCAGCCATTTCAAATTCTTCAACTAAGGCATCAAATTCTGGATTGTTGTATCCTGGGGTGTTAAAACCTTCTGGAGCCATTTGGTCAGATGACCAGAAACTCTTAAAGTATGTTGGAACTCTTCCGATACCCCAACCAAGCATGTACATATCAAAATCAACTTCGTCAAATGCCCTTGTTACAATTTCATTAAAATCGGTGAGTTTCACATCGACGGGTATTCCGAGGTCTTTAGCCCATTGTTCAATGTAAATTGCCGTTGTTGCTCTCATTGGGTCATATTCTCCGGATGGGGAAAGTAATTCAAGATCTGGAACGTATTTTCCATCGGGACCTTTGAGCCCTTTTCCGCGTTTGCTTATAGGATTTGCTGGGTTATTCGGGTTAATTACAGGTTCTTGATCCCAACTAAATCCGGCTTTTTTGAGGAGTTCAACTGCTAGTTGGTATCTTTCGGCTCTTGAGAGCCCTTCTCCTATAGTCTTAACATCAGGATTAAACCAGAACGTATTTGCGGGTGGAACGGGAGTTGCAAGAGGAATTGCTTTTCCCTGAAGGACTCTGTTACAAATATAATCTCTATCTATCAACGCGGCAATTGCTTGCCTGAATTCTTTTATGTTAAATGGGAATTTTCTCATATTAAACGCAAGGTATCTGAAACCAAGTGATGGATTTACCGTTAATTTTATACCAGGTACGCCTTTCAGAGATTCAAATTCACCAGAGGTCAGACCATTTGGATTAAGAACGAAATCCACGTCACCTTTTTGAAGTGCTTGGAGCGCGACAGATTTGTTTCCGTATATTCTGTATATAATTTTATCAATGTATGGACCGTTGGCTACTTCGAGCTTTATGTTTCCATCCGGTTTTGGATTGTTGCTTGTCCATTTATAACCGCTGTTTGGATTTTCAACAACGAAACCTCCATTCTCAAAGTATATGGATTTTTCGCCTTTTGCCCAATAGAAATTATCTTCTACTTCCTTTTTAACTTCTACAAATGCACCTTTTTCGATTTTTCCAAGATTTAATGCTGTAATTCCTGGATCGACTACTTCTTGGCTTAATAACCAGTTAACTGGATTTTCTTGTTTTTTTGCCTTTTCCACATATGTTTCCCAGAAGTTTTTGCATACTATTGCAGTCATAAGGGTGTCATAGTAAATAGTCATAGTTTTTTTCTCTTCAAAATAGAACTTAACTGTCCAAGGATCAATTTTTTCAACTTTTTTTGGTTCATATGCTCCCGTCCAATTACCACCTGGGATTTGGAGTTCTTGGATGGTATTAAAGGTGAATACCACATCATCTGCGGTAAATGGTGAACCATCGCTCCACCTTAAGTCTTTTCTGATTTTTACAGTAACTGTATACATTCCGTCTTCTTCAACTATTTTTGGAATTTCAGCAGCAGCCGCTGGTATTAACATTCCATCTTTATTCATAGATAAGAGTGAAGGATATTTCCAAAGTTGTACATAAAAGTTCCAAGAAGATGAACCTGAACCAAGTAAATTCCAAATATTTGTTGTTGTGATATCTTCGAGTAAAGCATAGTTAACCACTGTTTCAGCAAATAGAAAAATACTAAATAAAATAGTTAGAAATACTAACAAACGTTTCATATAAAGACCCCCTCCTTTTAAGAAATGTAATGTTGGCAAAGTTTTGGTAACCGACATGATATATTATACATAAATTGAAACAAAAAAGTCAAATAAAATAGATAGAAATATTGATAGAATATGTTTATATTAGAGGTAGAGGTGATAGTGTGTTGTACATTGAATCTGGGAAGTTTAAAGGAACAAAAATTGAAACAGTTCCAAATGTGAAAACTAGGTATACACCAAGTATAGTAAGGTTGGCTCTCGTAAATATGTTGGATTTGGAAGGAAAAGATGTACTGGATTTATGTGCGGGAAGTGGTGTTGTGGGAATT
This sequence comes from Thermosipho sp. 1074, assembly GCF_001999655.1. Taxonomy (NCBI): domain Bacteria; kingdom Thermotogati; phylum Thermotogota; class Thermotogae; order Thermotogales; family Fervidobacteriaceae; genus Thermosipho; species Thermosipho sp. 1074. The sequence goes on from NZ_LBEX01000017.1 coordinate 24,404, forward strand.
GAATTTTTAAGTAATGGTGCAGGTTTAGTAACTTTTGTTGATGTTTCTGCAAAGTCCGTCAAGACTATTAATAAGAATATAAATAAAATTAATTTGAAAGAAAAGATTAAAATCGTAAAAAAAGATGCAAGGGTTTTTTTAAGAACATCAAAAGATAAATACGATATAGTGTTTATGGATCCACCTTTTGGTCTTGGGATAGTTAATGAATTATTACAATATACGCACAAAGTTTTAAAAATAAATGGAATTTTAGTTGTTGAACATTCTAAGAGAGAAAAAATAATACCTCCAGACGGTTTGGAGGTATTAAAAATAAAACGGTATGGAGATGTTGTTATAGATATGTATAAGTTAAAAAATATACTTTAAGTATTTTTTCATTGAAACACTTAATAGGATAGTTCCAATTAACATTATAGTTGAAATTGCGTTTATTGTTGGTGATATTCCAAATCGTATCATGGAATATATTTTTAAAGGAAGTGTTGTTGAACCGGGGCCAGCTACAAAAAATGTAATTACAAAATCATCAATTGAAAGCGTAAGTGACATGAAAAATGCGGCCAATATGCCTGGAAAACTCGCAGGAATTATGATTTTTGTCAATGTTTCAAATTTTGTTGCCCCAAGGTCATATGCTGCATCTATTATACTTTTATCAAAATCTTGTAACCTGGAAAATACTATCATCATTGCATAGGGAAGGGAAAAGGTGGTATGTGCTACAAAGATTGTAAATAAACTTAATCTTATGTTTATCATGACAAAAAATATTAAAAGAGAAACTCCAATAATAATATCGGGTATTATTAATGGTAAATATGAAAGTATCCAAATGTACTTCTTTGATTTAAATTTCTCCCAATACAATCCTATTGCCGCTAGTGTCCCAAAAGAGGTTGCAACAAAACTTGATAATAGTGCTACAAAGATTGACTTGAAGAAGGCATGCCAAATATCGAATGCATTAAAAAATAGTTCTTTATACCAGTGAAAACTAAATCCTACCCATACAGGTGATTTTGAGTTATTAAAAGAGAAGACCACTACAATAAAAATTGGTATGTAGAAAAATATTAAAACGAGAATTGTTAATATTTTTGATAATTTTCCTGGTGTCATCTTTTTTCACCTTTTTCTGCTTGTTTTACAAATAAAAGTACACCAATGAGTGTGAAAATGGTTAATATTGCAGAAATGGCAGATGCAGCTGGCCAGTTTTTTGCAACGGTTAATTGTCTTACTATTTCATTTCCAATCATTTTGGAATTTTTTCCGCCAATGAGGTCTGGAATCGCGTATGAACCTAGTGCGGGTATAAATACAAAAATTGTAGATGTGACGATTCCAGACTTTATATTTGGTATTAATACTTTAAAAAAAGCTTTGACTTTGTTTGAACCAAGGTCAAGAGCAGCTTCTATCATTGACTTATCAATTCTATCAATGGATGCAAAAAGGGGAATTATTGCGTAAGGTAAATATGTGTACACTATGACTAAAATTACCGCAAAAGGATTATACAAGAATTGTACATAATGATTTGTGACTTTTGAAATAATTTGGTTTATAATTCCGTTATTTCCAAGAACAAATATCCATGCATAAATCCGTATAAGTGAATTTGTCCAAAACGGTATTACAACTAAAAGAAGCAAGAAATCTTTAAGTTTACTGTTTGCAATAAAATAAGCAGTTGGAAGGGCAAGTAAGACTGTAAATATAGTTGCAATCAATGATATCCAGATACTCCTCCATAGTATTTTCAGATAGCTAACAGAAAATAAAGATTTGTATCCATCTAATGAAAATGAAAAATTAATACCACCGTATAGAGATTTTTGCATAAAACTAAAGCTAAGTACTATTAAAATTGGTATGAGAAAGAAAAAAATTAGCCAGAAACTATATCCAAATGTGTACTTCATCTATTCCACCTCAACAATAAAGCTATCGTTTGGATCCCAACTTACAAATACTTCATCTTTCCAGGTTAATATCGTTTCATCCAATAGATAATTTATATGTTGTTTGTAAACCTTTAGGATGTAACCATTATCTAGTTTTACAAAATACCTAGTTTGATATCCCATATATATTTCTTCTTCAATTATTCCGTGAAAAACGTTTTTTCCGTTTAAAGATTTTTTAGAAATTTTTATTTTTTCAGGTCTTAGGGTAATTAAGATATTATCATTTGATGATACATCCTTATCTTTATAGCATATAAATTCACCGATTCCAGGTGTAGTAACTTTGATAAACTCTTCATTTATTTCTATAACTTTACTTTTCATAAGATTTGTTTCCCCAATAAAAGTTGCAACAAATTTATTAGCAGGACTTTCATAAATTTCATAGGGGGTTCCATATTGTACAACTTTTCCTTCATTCATTACTGCAACATGATCAGATATACTTAACGCTTCTGCTTGGTCATGAGTTACGTATATAAATGTTATACCCACTTGATCGTGCAAATTGTCCAATTCTATTAAGAGTTCTTGTCTTAATTTTGCATCGAGAGCACTTACTGGTTCGTCTAGTAAAAGTACTTTTGGTTCGTTTGCGAGTGCTCTTGCAATGGCAACCCTTTGTTTTTGCCCACCTGAGAGTTGATGAGGTTTTTTCATAGCATGTTCTTCAAGTTTTACAAGATTCAATAGTTTTTCAACCTTTTCTTTTATTTCAGTTTCTGAAAATTTTTTTAATCGCATAGAGAAAGCAATGTTTTCAAATACGGTTAGATGAGGAAATAGAGCATAATTTTGAAAGATAGTGTTTACCGGTCTTTTATTTGGGGGGATGTTTAACACTGAGGTGTTATCAAAAAGGATATCCCCTGTGTCTGTATCTTCAAGTCCAGCTATAATTCTTAAAAGGGTTGTTTTGCCGCATCCTGAAGGACCAAGAAGGGAGAAAAATTCTCCCTTTTTGATTTCTAAATTTATGTCTTTTAAAACTTTAAAGTCATCGAAGGATTTATTTATATTTTTTATAGTGACTGTACTCCCAATCATTTAACTTCTCCTTACATTATTATTTCTTGCCATGCTTTGTTATAAAGTTCTATTGCACTTCCTATATCATTTATAAATTCACAGTTTTTGAGGTCTTCAATTGTGTAGATGGGTTTTTCTTTAATGTATTTTCTTGCTTCTATATTTGGCGAAGGTAATGCAAGAAAATCTGCTATTATAGCCGCATTTTTGGGATCTAAAATGTGGTTTATAAATTTGTATGCAAGGTCAACGTTTTTTGCACCTTTAAGGATTACCATGTTATCTATCCAAAGTGTGCCTCCTTCTTCTGGTATAAAGAAGTCAAAGTTATCTTCTTCACCTTCGGGGATTCTTTGGAATATGTCTTCACCATAGCCGTGGACAACCCAGTATTCACCATTTACAATACCATTTGCATAAGAAGATGCGTCAAATTTAACTATGTTTTCCTTCCATTTGAGTATTAATTGTTTAGCTTCTTCAATTTCTTTTGGATTTGTTGTATTTACAGAGTATCCCAAGTATTTTAAAGCCCCACCAAAAACTTCTCTCATGTCGTCGAGTAATGTCATTCTTCCTTTTAGTTTTTGATCTAAAAATATGTTCCATGAGTGACTATAATCTTTTACGTATTTTTTGTTTACACAAATTCCCGTTGAACCCATCATATATGGTACGCTATATTCGTGATTTTCATCGTAAATAGTTTTTCCCAATATCTCAGGATCAAGATACTTGAAATTTGGAATTTTGTTAAGATCTAATTTTAGAAGCAACCCTTCTTTTTTCATTATTGAAACATGATCGCCAGATGGAAATACAATATCGTATCCACCACCGCCAGCTTTTATTTTTGCATACATTTCTTCATTTGAGGCAAATGAATCGTACACAACTTTGCAGTTATACTTTTCTTCAAAGGATTTGATAACTTCATCAGGTATATATTCTTCCCAATTGTATATATAGAGTACTTTTTTTCTAGGAACTACAAAGAAAGTAACTGCAACAAAAATAGCAATTAGCCCAAGTGTGAACCAGAATTTTTTCATGCACTTCCCCTCCTTTTCCAATAAAAACGGATGGACGTAAAGTCCATCCTCTTATTGAATTTTTTTAGGCATTATAGCTGCTCCAATTCATTTTTTAAGAATGTAGGTAAAGCAAATGCTGCTTTATGAATTTCTTCGTTATAATATTTCAATTCTTCTTGGAAAGATTTAACTTTTTCGGGAGCAAAATCTTTTAATGGATCAAGTCCTTTTGATGCAAATGTATAAGACCACATTCCACTTGGGTATGTTGGCATAAATCCAAGATAAAGTTTGGTTATAGGAAATGTCTTTCTAATTCTTGAATAAGCAAGTCTCATCCATGCACCATCATATAACCAATCTTCTGATTCAGCTGAAAGTGTACCATTTTCGGTTAATGCGTCGTAACATGCCTTGTAAAAATCTTCAGTGAATAAGTGTCCACCTTCACCAGCAGTTGGATCTGTAGAATCTATAATTATTACATCAAATTCGTTTTTGAAATTTCTGACAAATTGAGAACCATCTTCGTAAACAAGTTCTACTCTAGGATCATCAAGTTTTGAAGCTGTTACAGGAAGATATTTTTTTGCGGCTTCAACAACCATTTGGTCAATTTCACACATGACAACTTTTTCTACGCTTTTGTGTTTTAAAACTTCCCTAACACTTCCGCCATCTCCGCCACCGATTACGAGCACTTTTTTTGGATTGGGGTGCATAAACATAGGTACATGAACGAGCATTTCGTGATAGAAAAAGTCGTCTTTTTCAGTGGTCATCGTGATACCATCTAAAGAAAATACCCTTCCAAAAAAATCAGTTTCAAAAATATCAATTCTCTGATATTTACTTTGAGCAGAATATAATGGTTTGTTTATTTTCATAAATATCCCCGTGTTTCCAGGGGTATAGTATTCAAAATACCAAAGATGTCTATTAGGAACAAATCCATATTGGAAATCTTTCATTATTTTCTTTTCTATATTTTCATTCATAGTTTACACCTCCATTTTGTGTGGGGAATTTTCTGGAATACCAATCTCATCATATTTTCCTCTCAAGTGTTCTACAACATGCACTCTTTGAGATTTAAGAGATTTTTTTAAATAAGAAAATGCCTTCCAAGGATCTACATCATCGCCACAGGTAAATAAATCCACAGCTGCATAACCATACTCAGGCCAGGTATGTATGGTTAAATGTGATTCGGAAATAACTACTACTCCACTTACTCCATATGGGAGGAATCTATGGAATGAGGAGTTTACTAATGTAGCACCAGTTTCGTATGCTGCATCTTTCATTGATTTTTCAATAACTTCAACATCATCCAGTATTTCCTTATCACAGTCGTAAAATTCTGCTATAATATGTCTTCCTAAGCTTTTCATGTTAATCCCTCCCTTTCTTTTTTATTCAATATCAATCCAAATGAATTTTACTTTGGATTTATAAGGATTTTTTATTTTATGCCTTCTGTCGGCGCAATAATAAAAACAATCTCCTTCGTTTACTTTATATTTTTTTCCATCTAATATCAATTCCAGCTTTCCACTTATAACAAATCCGAATTCATCTCCCTCATGGGGTTCTTCTTCTTCAGTTTCAGAACCTGGTTCCATCTCAATTAACTTTGGATCAATTGACTTGTCTTCGATATTGTCCATTAAAATAAAACCTTTTATGCCTAATTCATCTAAATACATTGGAACTCTATCGCTTACTTTAAAAACTATCTTTTCTTGTTTTTTGTCTGTTGAGAAAAATGTTTTTAAATCACTTCCTAGGACTCTTAATATTCTTTCTAAAGTGTCTATCGAAGGTGAAACCTGGTCATTTTCAAGCTGAGATATGAAACTTCTAGAAAGATCACATCTATCCGCTAATTCTTCTTGAGTGTACCCCCTAGCCACTCTTAAAGTCCTTATTTTAGAGCCTAATTTCAACTTCCCACCCCGTTGATGTCTATAATACTAAACAAAAAATGTTTATGATACACAACATATTATATAATCTTTTCACTTTCTTTCAAGTTAATTTTGTGTAAAATAAAGGTAACGAAATAAGAGAAAAATGCGTTAAAAATAGCACTTATTAGATTTTTAGGTGTTATAATTACAAAGAAGATGATGAGAGGAGGTTTGATAATGATATTATTTGGAACTGGTGGAATTAGAGGAGTAATGAGAGAGGGAGAATTTGACGAAAAAACAGTTATGGTTGCAAGTAAAGGTGTTTCTAATTATATGAAAGATAATAATTTAAAAAGTGTAGTTATTGCATACGATACTAGAAATAATTCAAAAAAATTTGCAGATTTATCTGCAAGGGTCTTTGCATCAGATGGTCATAAAGTTTTTTTGTTTTCACAGCCGGTTCCTACTCCTGTTTTATCGTTTGCGGTAAGGCAATTAAAATGTGATATGGGGATTGTTATAACTGCAAGTCATAATCCACCTGAATATAATGGATATAAGGTTTATACTTTTGATGGAGTCCAAGCTATACCTAAAATTACAAATGTTTTGGCAGATTATGTGGAAAAAGCATGGAATATGCCTATAGAACTTTCAGAAAATTTTGAATACGTCCAAGATGAATTGCTTGATCAATACATAGAAAAAGTAACCAGTTTAATTTCAACAGATTTAAATGGACTTAAAATAGTGTATACACCGTTACATGGAACTGGTTTAAAACCAGTTATGTCTGTATTAAAAAAATTAGGTGCGCAATTAATACCTGTTTCGGAGCAGTTCACATTTGACGGAAATTTTCCCACTGTAAAATCTCCAAATCCGGAAGATGATGGAGCGTTAACTTTATTGAGAAAGTACATGAAAAAACATAATGTAGATCTTGGAATTGCAACTGATCCAGATTGTGATAGAGTAGGGGTTGTTTATAAAGGAATACGTTTAACAGGCAATCAAGTGGGAGTTCTTATATCTGATTACTTATTAAACTATGCAGATGAAGACAGTATGATAGTTAAAACTATTGTGACTACGGATATGGTGAAACCCATGTGTAAGGAAAATGGAGTAAGGTTATTTGAGACACCAACGGGCTTTAAATATATAGGCTATCTCGCAGAAAATAGTAAATATAAATTTTTATTTGGTTTTGAAGAGAGTTGTGGATATCTTACGGGAGATCTTTCAAGAGATAAAGATGGAGTGATAGGTTCTGCGTTAGTTGCCGTGGTTTCAAAGAAATACGATTTATTGGATAGATTAGAGGAACTTTATCAAAAATATGGATATTACCAAGAAAAGCTTTTAAACTTTAAATTTAAGAGTGTAAATATAGCCAAAGAAATTTATGAAAGAATAAAGAAAATGGATTTGGATATAATAGATTATTCAAAAGGATATGGTAATGTTGAACCTAACGAAACTATTCAAATAATGTTTGAGGAAGGTAAAATTTTTGTACGACCTTCTGGAACTGAACCAAAATTGAAAGCATATGTTATGACCGTATCTGAAGACAAGGAAAAATCCATAGAGAATTTAGAAGTACTTGTAAAAAAGTTTAAAGATATATTAGAAAAAACGAAAGGGTAATTACCCTTTCGTTTATTTTTCCTCTTTTATAGATAATATTACTTGGATAAATGAATCGAAAAGAGGGCATAGTTCTGGGAATTTACCACAAAATAGTTCCATTTCTGCGTTTATTATTTCCAAATCTTCCCTGACAATAGGGCCGGTTATAGTCTTAATTGTTCCGTAATTTTTGATATTTTCAATTGTATTTTTTAGCAAGCTTTCCATTACTTTAAAGAATAATTCTTTTGGTAATTTTGCATCATCGTATATCTTTTCTGCAATATATATCAAAGAATGAGTAAAGTTACTCATTATTACCGCAGAGAGATGATAGTTAATTTTAGCATTTGTTGGTATTATAAAAGATATACCACCTAAGAGGTCCACTATTTTCTTTGCTAAATCTATATTTCCTTCTATCCCAAAAGGTACATTTGTAAATTTTGTATTTTCGTTTATTACTGGACAATTTGGATGGATAGACGCAGGATTCCATTTTTCTGGAAAAATAGTTGAGGGGTAAAATCCACTAAAATGTATTACAGATGTATTAGTAGGTATAAACTTTTCTAGCATATTTTTTGCTTCAGGAAGAAATGTATCGTTGTATCCTACTAAAACTACATCTTCAAACTTAAAGGAATCGCTATATGATACGGGAGTGCCCTTTCCAATTTTTTTTGAGAATATTTTTGCTTTTTCTTTGTCTCTTGATAAAATGTATCCAATTTCAACTTTGTCTTTTAAATTGAAAAGCAGGGCAGATGTAACTTTTCCAAGTCCGGCAACATTGATTTTCATTTTTATTTTCCTCCCTAAAATAAATTAACCAAAAATACTAAAAGAGGGCAGATTAACAATGCGGGCAAAAAATTTCCTACTCTAGTATCTTTAATTTCAAGAATTTTTAGACCAATGCCTAATACCATAACACCACCTGCGGCTATTAAATCATTTAAGTAAGCGGGAGTAGTTAGAAATGATAATTTTGAGGAAAAGATAACCAGTAGACCTTGAATAACAAGTACAGAAAAACCAGATAATAGTACTCCAAGGCCATAGATAGAAGATAGAACAATTGAGGAGATACCGTCTAAAAGTGATTTCATATAAATTAGTGAACCGTCATTTGTAAGTCCAGCGGTAATTGAACCTATTATTGTTAAAGGACCAACAAGGAATAAAAGAGATGATGTAACAAAACCTGTAGAAAAATCTCCTTCTTTTATTGTATCACCTATCTTTTTCAGTTTGCCTTCTATATTTATAAGTTCGCCTATAATTCCACCTATTGCAAGCGATGATAGAACGATGAGGAAATTATTTGTCTTTAGGATCATTGTTAAAGATAAACCTATTGTTGATAATCCAACTGCGTAAAATAAAATATTCTGTATGTTTTTTGGAACCCCTTTTTTTATAAATATTCCAATAAGACTTCCTATAACTATCGAAATAGTATTTATTATCGGTGTAAAAATAACATATCCCTCCTTTTTATCTATACCCTATTTATAGATTGAATTTTTTTAAGTATTTTTCGTAATACTTGTTTTGTATTTTAAACATTAATTCTGCGTTAGTTGTGTCGTATTCATGGTCATATCCACAACAGTGTAAAGAAGCATGTATTAAGACCATTAACAATTCTTTTTCAAATGAATTTGAAAATGTTTCGGCGTTTCTTTTAATAACATCTTCGCATATGTATATTTCTGCAAATAAGTCATCATCTCCGTATACAAAGGTTAGCACATCTGTCTCTGTATCCTTTTTTCGAAAGGTGTTGTTTAGTTTTTTGATTTCTTCTTTTGAAACAAAGATAATATTTATGTTTACTTCTTTTCCCAATTCATTTTTTGTAATTTCTTTAACTATCTTGGTGTATTTTTTATCTATTTCCTTGTTAGTTGTTATCACTTGATTGCACCACCTTTTTAATTTCTTCTTTTGGATATTCTATTCTACTCTTTGTAATATTAATAATCACTTTTATAAATTCATCGATTATAAGTTCCAATTCTTTAAGAGTTAAACCAGATTCATCTAGTTGTTTTTCGTTGTATATACCAGACACAATTTCTTCGACTTTGTCTTTAATTCTTTGATAGTTTGAGGTGTTTATACTCTTTAATGCTGCTTCTACACTGTCTGCAAGCATTATTATTCCTGCCTCTTTGAATTGTGGCTTGGGACCAGGATATCTAAAAGAATCTTCATCTACATTTTCTTCAATTTCTTTTGCTTTAAAGTAAAAATATTTTTGTACTCTTGTTCCATGATGTTGTGGAATTATAAACTCTATTCTTAAAGGAAGTCTATACTTTCGTGCAAATTCAACACCAGATTTTACATGATCTTCCAGGATAATATGACTAAGAAAAGGGCTTATTTGATTGTGCGGATTTTGATTTTTATCTTTCAAATTTTCGACAAAAAAATATGGTCGTACCATTTTTCCAATATCATGAAAGTACGAGGCAACTCTTGCAAATGTAGAGTTTGCACCTATTCTTTCTGCAGCAGCTTCTGCAAGTGTTGCAACCATAATACTGTGATAATACGTTCCAGGGGCTTGTATGGATAGTCTTTTTAAAAGAGGATGATTCATATTTGCAAGCTCTGCAAGACCGATATTAGAATATATTCTTGAAAAATATTCTATATAGGGAAGTACTCCAAGAATTATGACAGTTGATACAAATGGATTTAGAATAGCATATATAAAGGTATATACGTTTAGATAGAAAGGTTTAAGTGGACTTTGAGCAACGACAAGTAGAATTGCCGTTAACGAAGTAAAAGTAGCAGCTTTTGCTATTTCAATTCTTCTTACAATGTTTTTTATTAGATAGTTCATAATTACAATTTGTGGGACAAAGAAAAATAGGGAGTAAAAATTTCCAAGATGAAATGAAAGAATTACACTTTGTAATATTCCTGCAGCTATGCCTACTTCGTATGTGGTAAGTAAGGTGAGAAGAAGCGATGAAATCAAAAATGGGGAAAGACTGACATCCCAATTTTTCATTGATGGATAAGTAATCAAAATTCCTATTATGAATAAAAAATAAAATGTGTATTTATAAATTTTGTGGAGTTTGAAATAATAAATATATTTGAACAACAATTCAATGACCAAATACCATAAAAGAGTTAAAAAAATAAACTCATTTGTAGCTTTTACGAGATTAAAGTCGAATGAATTAATTATAATTACTGATATAAGCGAAACAACTATTCCTTCGAAGTCAATCTTTTTCATTTTTTTCCCCTTTTTCATATTTTTCGTATGCTTTGATTATCTTTTTTACAAGAGGATGCCTTACTACATCTGCTTCAGTTAAATGAACAAATTCTATCCCATCTATACTTTTAAGTATCTTTTCTGCCATCACCAAACCAGAATTTTCTTTTATGTCTATTTGTGTTATATCTCCGGTAATAATTGCTTTGGAACTGAATCCAATCCGAGTTAAGAACATTTTCATTTGTTCATAAGTAGTGTTTTGAGCCTCGTCTAAAATTATAAATGCATTGTTTAATGTTCTACCTCTCATGTAAGCAAGGGGAGCAATTTCAATAATATTTCTTTCCCTGTATGATATGAATTTTTCAAAAGGTATTAAATCAATTAAGGAATCAAATAAAGGTCTTAAATAAGGATCTACTTTTTCAGATAAATCTCCAGGTAAAAAACCTAACTTTTCTCCAGCTTCAACAGCAGGCCTTGTGAGTATTATTCTATTTATTTTTCCGCTTTTTAAGTAATCTACAGCAAGCGCAGATGCCAAATAAGTTTTTCCAGTACCAGCAGGACCTATAACAAAAACTATATCACTTTTTTCAACGGCTTCTATGTACTTTTTTTGGCCTCTTGTTTTTGGTTTTACCCTACCATGGATAATAGTTTTCGTGATAACTTCAGTTAATATTTCAGAGTTTTTTTCTGTTTCCTTTTCCGATACCAAATATTCAAATTCTTGTTTATCCAGTAAATGTCCTTCTCGTGTAATATTTATCATTTCATTTATTATGCCTTCAACGATTTTTATGTTTTCTTCATTTTTTCCTTTTAAAAAAACTTCATTTCCCCTAACAGATATATCAAGTCCAAATTTTTTTTCCAAATATCTAAGCCTATTGTCATACTGACCAAAAATTTCGACTATGAATATGTCTTTTGGAATTGTTATTTTTTTTATCACTCATGCACCTCACTTTTGTTCTTCTAAGTTAGTAAATAAAAAGTTTCCCTATCCCCCAAGTGTCTTTTTTAAATTATACCACATAATTTATTAAGAGTTTTTTCTACCAAAGTTGAGACTCTTTCTTCAGGTTCAATTTTGGAAATTATCTCTTTTACCTTCCTAATTACTATTGTTTCTGCATGCCTTTTTTGTCTTTGTTTTTTTCTTGTATTTAGCTCTCCATTTTCTTTGAATTTATTTAATAAATCATTTATATTTTCTAAAAGTTGTTTAATTCCTTTTCCAGAAGTAGCAATAGTTTCAACTATTGTTTTTTTAGAATTTGAGAGTGATAAGATATGTTCAAGTTGGATCTTTAAAGATGCTGTTCCATCTAAATCTGCTTTATTTATAACATAAATATCACCAATTTCCATTATTCCAGCTTTTAACAGTTGAATTTCATCTCCTGCTCCTGGCGAAAGTACGAGTGTAACTAGATCAGATACGTTTACTATATCAATTTCACTTTGGCCGGCTCCTACAGTTTCAATTAATATATAATCAAATCCAAATGCATCCATTAGTTTTATCACGTCAAAAATACTTTCGTTAAGACCTCCAAGACTATTTCCACTGCCCATACTTCTTATGAAAACACCTTTGTCAAGGAAGTGTTTTTTCATCCTTATTCTGTCACCCAAAAATGCGCCGCCGGTAAAAGGGCTTGTAGGATCTACCGCAATTACCCCAACAGTTTTTTCTGTTGCTCTAATTTCAGAAATTAGAGCATTTACTAAAGAACTTTTTCCCGCTCCTGGGCTTCCAGTAATTCCAATAACAAACGAATCATTTGTCCATAAATCGTCAACAAAATTATTTTCAGTATTATTTTCAACGTAAGTTATAAGCTTTGCAAGTGCTCTCTGATCTTTTTGTTTTAATTTTTCTAAGAGTTCTTTCAATTTTTAACCTCCGTAAAGAAATTTTGTATTTTTTTAACGATTGTGTTTAAGGGTGTCCCAGGTCCGAATACTTCTTTTATCCCCATCTTCTTTAATTCAACTGCGTCGTTTGCTGGAATTATACCACCAACAAAAACAGGTACGTTAAAATCATTTTCTTCCATTAATTTTAGTATTTTTTTACAGATACTCATATGTGCTCCTGATAATATGGAAAGCCCGATTACATCCACGTCTTCTTGTATAGCAGATTGAATAATTTGTTCTGGAGTTTGTCTTAATCCCGTATATATAACTTCCATACCAGCGTCTCTTAATGCTTTTGCAACAACTTTTGCACCTCTATCATGACCATCAAGTCCTGGTTTTGCAATAAGTACCCTTATTTTTTTTTCCATTTTCCCCCTCCTATTCAAGTTCGATTAATGCTTGTCCTGTGTCGACATTATCTCCTTCTTTTACGAGGACATTTTTCACAGTTCCTCCTACCTCGGCTATAATTTCATTTTCCATTTTCATGGCCTCTAAAATTACAACTTTGTCACCAGGTTTTACATTTTGGCCTTGGGAGATTAACACTTTTAAGACAAGCCCAGACATAGGGGCGTTAATAGTATGACTACCTGAAGATGATTTCTTTGGTTCAATTTTTTCAGTTTCAGGTTTAGATTGTGTTTTTTCCTCTACTTTTGGTGTTTTTACGTTTTCTACATTTGATGGTGTTTTTTCTTGCAGAATTTGTGTGTGAGCTTGTAAATCCTCAACTTCTACTATGTATTCTTTTCCATTTACCCTAACTTTGAACTTTTTGACCATCCTTTTACACCTCTCCATCCAGTTTTTTTCCAGACAGTCCAACCTCTGTTTTCATTTTTTTTATAAACTTTCTTTACTGTTACTGGACCTAACATACTATATATTGCAGCCATAATTGCTGCTATTTCTTCTTCTTCTTCTTCTTCATTATTTAAAGTTAAGTCCTCGTGTGATTCTATTTTTTGAGGCAATTTTATTGCAGCTTTTTTTGAGAAAAATCCAAATAGTAAAAAGACAAAGTACAGTATCGTAAAAACCAAAAAAACTGTTACTAATCCTATAATGGTTATTATAAACATTCATTTCACCTCATAATGGAATGTTTCCATGCTTTTTCTTTGGTCTTGGTTCAACTTTTGTTTTGCCGTATTCAATTGATTTAGCTATCCATTTTCTTGTATTTCTTGGATCAATTATTGCATCGATGTAACCTCTTGACGCGGCAACGTATGGATTTGAGAATGCGTTTTTATATTCTTCTATCTTTTTAATTCTCATTTCCTCTGGATTTTCGGCATTTGCTATTTCTTTTTTGAAAATTATATTTGCTGCTCCTTCAGGTCCCATTACTGCGATTTCTGCGGTAGGCCATGCGGCTACAAAGTCTGCACCTAGATGTTTACTACCCATTGCAATATAGGCGCCACCGTATGCTTTTCTCAATATTATGGTAATTTTCAATGTTGTGGCTTCACTATATGCGTATAACATCTTTGCACCATGTCTTATTATTCCACCGTGTTCTTGTTTTGTTCCTGGGAGATATCCAGGTGTATCTACAAATGTGATAATTGGAATATTAAAGGAATCTAAGAATCTTATAAACCGTGCAGCTTTGTCTGAGGAATCTATATCCAAGACACCTGCAAATACGTTGGGTTGGTTTGCAACTATACCGACTGGATATCCATTAATTCTTGCAAAGCCTACCACTATATTTTTGGCAAAGTGTTCGTGAACTTCAAGAAATTCTCCATTGTCCACTATTTTTTTGATTACATTTTTTACATCATAACCTTTTTTAGAATCGGAAGATACTATATTAAGTATTGAATCATCAATTTCAAGGTTACCACCACTTGATATTTCTGGCTCTTCCATGTTGTTTTGCGGAAGGTATGACAAAAGATTTTTAATTAGTAGGATGGCATCTTCTTCAGATTTTGTAATGAAGTGTGCGTTTCCACTTTTTGAGTTGTGAATAAAAGCTCCCCCTAAATCTTCTTTTGAGATTTCTTCTCCTGTTACGGCTTTGATAACATTTGGTCCGGTTATAAACATTTGGGCTACTTTATCCACCATTATAACAAAATCTGTAATGGCAGGTGAATAAACAGCACCACCGGCACATGGTCCTGCTATTAAAGTTATTTGTGGTATTACACCAGAAGCGAGTGTATTTCTAAAGAATATTTCTCCGTAACCATATAGCGAATCTACACCTTCTTGTATTCTGGCACCACCTGAATCATTTATACCAATTATTGGGATTCCCATTTTAAGGGCAAGATCCATTATTTTGGCAATTTTTTTTGCGTGCATCTCACCTAAGGAACCACCCATAACGGTAAAATCTTGTGAAAATACAGCGACTGGTTTTCCGTTAATTTTTCCAATACCCGTTATAACTCCATCTGCAGGTAATTCTTTTTTATCTAATCCAAATTGTGTATTTCTATGTTTGACGAACTTGTCAATTTCTTCGAATGTTCCTTCATCAAATAAGAGTTGTAATCGTTCTCTTGCTGTTAGTTTTCCATTTTTGTGTTGTTTTTCAATTTGTTTTTCTCCTCCACCTTTTTCTATTTTTTCTTCCATTTCCTTTAGTTTTTTAATTAATTCTTCCATGTTTTTTCCTCCTTTTAGTGATTACCTTCAACTAATTCCAATAATATTCCACCAGTGGTTTTTGGATGAATGAAAAGAACCTTTGTTCCTCCTGCTCCTTTTTGTGGTTCTTCTGATAGAGGTTTTAATCCCATTTCTTTTGCAAGGGATATAGCTTCATTTATACCGGATACATTTACAGCTATATGATGTATACCTTCCCCTTTCTTTTCTAAAAATTTAGAAACTTCCGAATTTTCATTTATTGGTTCTAAGAGTTCAAAGCGTGTTTCTCCTATTTTCACAAAATAAACCTTTAATCCTCTTTCTGGTATTGTTTCTATATGTGTAACTTCAAGCCCCAAAAAATTCTTATATAAATTTAATCTTTCTTCTGCGTTTTTGACAACAATACCAATATGATCTATTTTGTTTGTTTTCAAACTAACCACCTCCGGTTAAATTGTAACACCGGTTTTTTATATTATCAAATTTCAAAATTATTGATTAAAGCCATCCAAGTATTTTCATAGTCCTTTTAGTAAATGATTTAAGTGCTTTTTTCTCAACATCAGTTCCACTGTATAATTCTTTGAATTCATCTGGTGAGAGTTGGTTTAGTTTTACTTTTGTTTTTGCAATGGCAGTTTCAGTGTACGGTTCGTTTAATAGGGATTCTATTCCTATAACTTCGTTTTGTTGAAGAATTTCTTCAAAGTTATTGTATATTATTTTCACTTCACCTGATTTAATTATATAAATATATGTTCCGTTATCTCCTTTTTCAAAGATTTTACTTTCTTGATTTAATTCAATTGTTTTCATTTTGCATCACCCCAACGTATTTAGCGATATCTGAGTAAAATATCCACATTATATTTCCCTCTTCTTTGTATACTAATGCAAGTAAATTAAGTGCATCATGACAAATTTGTAAATTGTCGGAATAATGTAGTAATATCTTTTTACATAATAATTTTGTTATATATCTATCACCAATTGTTGAATAAACTTTTTTGGCTGTATCCAAAATTAATTCTGCTCCAGATTTTGAATCTGGGAATTTTTTTATAAAGTTTTTTAGATAATTTACCTTTGTTATTAATTTCGAATCGTCTATATTTTCTATTAAATGTAAGGCTGTTTCTTCATCATCTGGAAGTTCACCCACACTTAACGATAATAACGTTTCCATGTGTTCAATTACATTATCAAGATTTTCATCGTCTACTATGAAATCTTCAAGAGAAAAGTTTTTTTCCGTGTTTTCCTTCCTTAAGTTTATTAACTTTCTTAGAATATTTTCAAATTCTTCTGATAAAGATACTTCTTCAATTTCAGATTCTTCTATTGCTGAAATATCACCGGACAACGGAATTTCCAGTAGATATTCTGAAACTGCTATATAATCTCCTGCTTCTAATATTACAGGTCCTGATTTTTTCATTTCTCTTACTTTACCCGATTTTAATACGTATAGTTTTCTTGGGATTTCATTTACTGTAAATATTATTCCTTGGACTTTCAAATTTTCACCTCTTTACTTTTAATCTTTTTTTTCCTTTTTTGTCTACAGCTCTTCGTTTGCGCCTATTAACCAAACTAAATTCATCGTGTTGTGTGTTGATTTTTTCCAATTCTTTTTTAGATTGTCTTTCTGTTTCATCTGAAAGCCTTTGAATGTTTAACGTATAGATTATTGTCTGTTCAAAGATCCTTGACATCATTCCATCAAACATTCTGTATGTTTCCTTTTTAAACTCTATTATCGGATCTTTTTGTCCGTATGCCCTGAGGCTTACTGCTTCTTTTACATGTTCAACTTCTTCAAGGTACTGTCTCCAATTTTCATCAATTACCCTTAATGCAATAAATTTTCCTATTTTGTGGAAATCTTCACCAAATTCTTTTTTCTTTTCTTCAAACTTTTCGATTAGTTTGTTTTTCAAAAATTCTTTTAATTCTTCTCTTATGTCTGGTATCTCTCCCGTTATATTTACAATTTTTAGACTTTCTTTTACCTTGTTGACATCACAAACATTTTGTTCGCAAAATTCTTCTAATCTTCTTTCTGTAAAATCTTCAATGGCATCTTTAAAGTGCTCATCTATATTTCCTGAGAGTAAATATTCTCTGTAGCTATAAATGGCTTTTCTTTGTGCATCCAATACAGTATCCATTTGTAGAAGATTTTTCCTGATACCAAAATTTATACTTTCTACTTTCTTTTGTACTTTTTCAATGAGTTTTGTGAGCATTGGGTGGTAGATTGGTTCTCCTTTTTCTATTTTGACTATGTTCATTATTTTTTCTAATTTTTCACCACCAAATATCCTTATTAAATCATCTTCGAGTGATAAGAAAAATATGGATTCACCTGGATCACCTTGTCTTCCAGCTCTACCCCTTAGTTGGTTATCGATTCTTCTACTTTCGTGTCTTTCTGTTCCAATTATTAAAAGTCCGCCAAGTTCTTTAACGCCGGAGCCAAGTTTGATGTCTGTTCCCCTTCCTGCCATATTCGTTGCAATTGTTACTGAATTTTTTTGACCGGCTTTCGAGATTATCTCTGCTTCTTTTTCATGATGTTTTGCATTAAGAACGTTATGAGGTATGTTTTCTTTTTTTAGCATTTTGCTAAGTCTTTCACTTTTTTCTATAGAGGTAGTTCCTACAAGTACAGGTTGCCCCTTTTCGTATCTCTTCTTAATTTCATTAACAACTGCTTGAAATTTTTCTTCTTGTGTTCTATATATCAAATCGTCTCTATCTTTTCTTATCATAGGTTTGTGTGTTGGAATTACAACAACATCCATTCCGTAAATTTGCTTGAATTCTTCTTCTTCTGTTTTTGCAGTCCCGGTCATACCGGCAAGTTTTTCATACATTCTAAAGTAGTTTTGATAAGTTATAGTTGCATAAGTTATCGATTCTTCTTTTATAGAAACACCTTCTTTTGCTTCGATAGCTTGGTGGAGACCTCCGCTATACCTTCTTCCTGGAAGAAGTCTTCCTGTAAATTCATCGACAATTACAACTTCTCCTTTATGAATAATATAATCTACATCCTTTTTAAACAAATATTGTGCTTTTAATGCGTTTAGTAAAAAATACATCTTGTTTACATGTTCAGGGTCATATAGATTGTCGATATTTAACAATTTTTCCACATGTTCGATTCCTTCGTCGGTCAATATAACCGTTTTTTTCTTTTCGTCTACTGTAAAATGTTTGTCTTTAATTAGTTTTTTGGCAATTTGGTTAAATCTTTTATAATCTGAGGCCTTTGTTTTAGATGGACCACTAATTATTAGGGGAGTTCTTGCCTCGTCTATTAAGATGCTATCTACTTCATCGACAATGGCGTAGTAGTGGCCCCTTTGAACTCTATCGGAGAGGTCTATGACTAAATTGTCCCTCAAGTAATCAAAACCAAATTCCGTATTTGTTCCATATGTAATATCGCAATGGTATGCTTCTTTTCTACTTATTTCTTTTATTTCTATTTCAAATGCAAGGGTTGCATTTTTTACCTTCTTTTCTTCGGGTAAAAATTCGTCGGAAAAATCTAATGGCCATACACTTAAGTTTTCTTTTACAGCATTTTCAAAAGCTTCTTTATTTTTCCAGATAATTTCGTACGATTTGTTTTGTGTGTTTATTATTCCTACTCTTAGTCCCAAAGCAAGATATATAGGTCCCATCCACATTGCATCTCTTTTGGCAAGATAATCATTTACAGTTACAAGATGTACACCTTTCCCCAAAAGGGCATTTAGTACAACAGGCATAGTTGCTACAAGTGTCTTTCCTTCGCCGGTTTTCATTTCGGCAACTTTACTATCGTGTAATACCATTCCACCAATAAGCTGCACATCAAAGGGTCTTAATCCGATGGTTCTTTTTGCAACTTCTCTTACTATTGCAAAAACTTCATATAGATAATCATCTATGGTTTCTTGGGTAATTTCCTTTTTTATTTTGTTTATTCTTTCAATTAATTCACTAAATTTTGAATTTTCTAAGTTTATTTCGTTGATTTTTTTTACCTTTTTCCAATATTTTTTTAAAACTCTTTCATTCTTGTCGAATAATTTCACAGTTTTTCCTCCCTTTGAACGATTTCATCAAATATTAATTTTCCACCTTTTGAATATATAAAAGTGGGATTATTATATGTTTTTGATAATTGATGTTTTATATCATTTATTTGAATTAGTGGGCTATTTAAAGAAAGTGTAAGTATATATGCAGGTGTTATTCTTAAACCGGCCTTAATTAGTCCGTGACAAGAACCGAAAATTACAACAGAACCTCCTGCATTTATTTCTGAACCCACATGTACGTTTCCAACTAAAATAATATTTCCATTGTGAGTTATTTTTTGACCGGATCTTAGATTTTTAATGAGAATGATAGTCTTCTCTTTTTCTTCTTCTTTATTTTCTACAGTTACATTTTTTTCATCGAATTCATCAGTTATTATAGCTTTAGTTTTGATATTATATTCTTCTAATTTTTCTATTATTTTTGGAACATCGCAAATTTTTTCCTTTAAATTTTTCACTTTTAAAAGTACTTTTTCTCTGCCATCAAAAAAGTGTTTGATTTCTTTCATTTTTGAATCAATATTTGAGAGTAAATTTTGAATTTTATCGTACTCATCAATGTAGAAAACAATATCGGATTTAAATGCTTTTAAGTCAAATGACAAAACACTCCCCCCTTAGAAGACAATGTCTTCTATTTCATCAATCCATTCTCCTAAATCTAATTTTTCAAATGTTTTCAAATGTTTTTTTAGATCGAAAAATACGTTTCTAAATGTTATTTCTTTGTTACCTGAAAATATTTCAAGTGAGCATTCTAATAAAGCGGCAAAATAATCTGCAATTCTAACTATTTGACCTTCAAAGGTAGAAAAAGGATCCGAAACCATATTTTCGTACTTTTTCAAATATGAAATTTTTGGATTTTCCTTTAACCATTCATTAAACATTTCTTTTTCTACCATGGATACCAACATGTCTAATTCTTTTGTTTTTTTCTTGGTTGGAGTTATAACATCTCCAGTAAAAGCTTCTGGTAAGTCGTGTAATAGTGCTCTTTTTATTATGTTTTCAACACTATCTTTTTCAAGATTTAACAGTTTTGCTATTATAAATGAAATTGCCACAACAATGAAAGAATGTCCTGCAACGGTTGTTTTTATATTTCTATATATCCTATTCCACCTTACCATGGATACCATATTCAGTGCAATTGAAAAAAATATTTTTGGTATATCATCTGGGAAGTTATTATTATATTTATTAAGTTTTTCTTCAAGTTCAAGAATGGGTTTTTTAAAATCAAAAACTTTATCATTTACTTTTGCTTCAAAAAAACTTGTGTAAATATCTGCAAATTTATCAATTGGTTCAAATTTTTCGTCTGTAAGGTTATCTAGTTGGTCTTTTTCTACTATGTTGTATAGATCTTTGAATGCTTTGTCTCTTACTTTTTCCCAGACATCTGGAGAAAGTCTTTCTACGCGCTCTTTAAGTTCAAGTGAAACATCTGAAAGTACAAGTTTGGGTAGTATTCTACTCATTCTCCATTTTACCGCTTTTTCGATTTCCATATTGTAGTATTCTCTTAAGGCAAAGGAAATTAAAAGAGTTGAATAAGCATTGTCAGCTTCGGAAAATTTTACAACTGCTGGCTTGTTATTCCATCTTTGTATTGTAAATAAATTTCCCATCATAAATATTAATTTACCGATTCCCAACATTCTCCCTCCTTTGAAAATATTTTAACACATTAAATTCTTATTGTTTCAAAGTAATTGTCTTGAAGATCAAAAAAAAGTAATTTGTTTACGAGTGCATCTTCAAGATTTCCAGATAAAATTTTTATTGCTTCCAAAACTTGAAATGATGCAGTAATTAAAACAGCAGGTGGAAATACTTGGGGTGTTGTTGGAAAAACATATCCCTTTAATATATTTAATAAGGACTTTGTAACATTTGGTAAGATTACTGTTATTTGTCCAAAAAATCTTTCTACAGCACCGTGTATTAGAGGAATATTTAATTTGTGTGATAAATCATCCAGTATAAGTCTTCCTTCTATATTATCTAGACAGTCAAATATCAAATCAACTTTTTTGGAAAAGTTTTTTGTTATTTTTGAGCGAAGATTTCAACGTTGCAGTTTGGATTAATCCTTTTCAATTTTTCTTTTGCGATTATAACTTTTTGTTTGTTTACGTCGAAATAATCAAATAGTATTTGACGATTTAAATCTGGTGGATCTATACTTTTTGGATCGTATACAACGATGTTTTTAAAACCGAGTCTAACTAGCAATTCCAAATTGGTTAAACCTAACCCACCTGCACCTGCAACCAAAATTTTTTTACTTAATATGTTTTTATCAATTAGTTTTTCATGTCTTGAAATTAATTTTTTCATAATATTATCCCCCTCCAACTGGTATTAATATTATTAGTTCTCCGTCTTCTATGCTTTCTTTGTTTAGGATATTTCAGCATTATTTAGGATTATAACAGATACTTTAGTTTTTATTTTATCGTTTAATAGTAAGAAAGTTTTTTCATTTTCTATCAAAAACGATATTTTCTTATGTGTTTTTTGGCTAATTTGTTTTGAAATTTCATCGAGTGTACCAAAATTTACTTCAATTGTATTTACTCCAATTATATTTCTGGCAGCTTCTGAAAATTTTATTTTCATACTTTCGCTCCTTATTTGATATATTCCTGTTAATATTATATAATTTTTCTGGTGATTTATATGATAGTTGTTTTTAGTGATATCCATGGTTGTTTTGAGCAATTTAAAAGGTTAGTTAATTATATTGAAAGAGTTTACAGTGATATAAAGTATATATTCTTGGGCGATTTTATTGATAGAGGTAATGATTCTAAGAAAGTTGTGGACTTGGTTTTAGAGATAAAAAATAAAGTGGTACTTTTGGGTAATCATGAAGAAATGATGTTAAGATACATGCAAGGGAAACCGTCTAGTTGGCTTTCTCAAAACAATGGTGGGTTAAAGACATTGAAATCTTTTGGCAAAAAACTAAACAATTATATTCCTTTTTTCCAGGAACTTAGTTTTATACACTTTGAAAAGATAAAAGATTTTAATTTTGTATTCTCTCATGCAAATATATCAATGTCATTTCCGCTAAGAGAAGCCTTAAGTTTTAAAGGAAATTTTTGGAAATTTTTAGAAGAATATAATGTACCTTTAAAGGGGAGCAATATATGGTATAGAGTACCAGAATATATAGATGGATATGTAGTTGTGCACGGTCATACCCCCGTAAATGAACCTGTTGTTTTGAAGAAGGATGGAAAAATTTATGATATTAACATAGATACAGGATGTGTTTATGGTGGTAATTTGACGGCTATGATTATTGAAGAAAATATAACGTTTATTAACGATGATCTTAAATATTTGGAGGGGAGAATATGAAAGTTGTTGCAATAATAAATTTATTGATTGTAACTTTGATTTGGGGATTAACTTTTCCCATACAAAAGATGATTTTACCAAATATTTCTCCTTTTGCGTATAATGCGATTCGATTTTGGATTGCGACTTTACTTTCGTATTTTATTTTTGGAAGAGGGAATAAATACGGTATAATTTTAGGTGTTGTGTTAGGAATATCATATGCAACTCAAACTTGGGGACTTTCAATAACTACATCTTCAAAAAGTGGATTTATTACCGCATTTTACATAATGCTTATTCCGGTGTTTTCGTTTTACATAGAAAAAAAGAAACCATCAAAAATTCAAGTCTTCTCATTTTTGATTGCTATTGTTGGTGAATATCTTCTTTCTGGAGGTATTAATAGTATAAATATTGGTGATATTCTTACGTTTTTCTGTGCTATTTTTTATGCTTTACATGTTGTTTTAGTAACGCACTATTCCAAAAAGTCTAATGAAAAGGATTTGTTAACTTCTCAGTTTTTTATGGTAGCTTTGCTAAATACTTTATTTGGAATAAAAGGTACTTGGAATTTTAGTTTAAATGTTTTATCTGTTGCCTTGTTTACTGCGGTATTTGCCACTATATATGCGTTGATTGCACAAGCAAAATACCAAAAAATTGTAGGAAGCAATACAGCTGCATTAATTTTTGTGGGTGAGCCGATTTTTACAACGCTTTTTTCCATTTTACTTTTATCTGAGAGACTTTCGCTAATGCAAGTATTTGGGATGATTTTGACTTTGTTGGCTTTGATTTTGGCTATAATTCCCAAGAAATTTTTAGGATTTTTAAGAGAGATGTAGAATGATTAGAATGAGGAGGGGAAAGATGTTTAATACGAATTTTCATACATTAAAGATTGCAATGGATGTAGCTTTAAAAAGGCAAGAAATACATTCACAAAATATTGCAAATGCGGAAACTCCAAATTATAAAAGAAAATATATAGCATTTGAAGAATTATTAAGTGAATCGAAGATGAAGTTAAAATTAAGAACTACTTCTGCTAATCATATAAGTAATATTAAGGAAAGCATAAATCCTATCTTAAAGACACAGGAAAACACCTCCTTAACTAATGATAAGAATAACGTAGATATTGATGTCGAAATGGCTGAGATGGTTAAAAATGCTTTAAAGTATCAAACACTTTCTAGACTAATGAGTGCAAACATTGAAAGGTATAACACAGTTGTAAGAAATATTAGATAAGGAGGATTTGTATGAACGAATTTAATATAATGACAATTGCTGCAACAGGTATGTCAGCTCAAAGATTGAGAATAGATGTTATTACAAATAATCTTGCAAATTCTGAAACTACACGTACAAAAAATGGGGAACCGTACAGAAGAAAGGTTCCGGTCTTTCAAGAATTGGTTAGGAATATTAAAGGTAGGGTGGAAAATGGAGGAGTTATTGTTAAAGAAATATATGAAGATCAATCTCCTTTTAGAATAGTTTACGATCCTGCTCATCCGGATGCTGATGAAAATGGTTATGTGAAATTACCAAATGTTAATGTAGTAAGGGAAATGGTTGATATGATAAATGCTCAACGTGCGTATGAGGCAAATGTTACTGCTTTTAATACCACTAAAGCGATGATTAATAGTGCGCTCCAAATTGGGAGGTGATTTGAATGATAGATAAGGTAAATGGAATAGGAAATTATGGGAATTTAAAACCAAATTCTTTGAAAAAGCAAAATAGTGATTTTACAAGTATATTGAATGATGCTATAAAAAGTGTTAATCAACAGCAAAAAAAGGCAGAACAAATGGCAGACGATTTTGCCACAGGGAAGATAAGTAATATACACGAGGTAATTGTGGAAGCTGAAAAGGCATCAATTTCACTTAGGCTTACTGTTGAGGTAAGAAATAAGATAGTAGATGCGTATAAAGAGATAATGAGGATGCAATTTTAAAAAAGGCTTCGGGAATTCCCGAAGCCTTTTTTTATTCTACCTTTATATCTATAATTTTCTTTTCTTTTTCTACTTTTTTAGGAAGTTCAATTTTTAAAACACCATCGTTAAATTTAGCGCTTATTTTTTCTACATCTACATAATCTGGTAATACAAATGCTCTTTCAAATTGACCTTCGACTCTTTCGATAACTCTGTAGTTCTTGTTTTTATCTTCTCTGTTAAATTTTCTTTCTCCCTTTATTATTAAGGCTCCATCTTCTATTGTTATTTTTACATCATCCTTTTTCATTCCAGGAAGTTCTGCCTCAATTACAACTTCATTTTCCGTTTCATATATGTCCACTTTTGGGAAGTGAATTCTGGAACTTCTTGAAGGTTCCATGAAATCTTCAAATAATCTATCAATTTCCCTTTGAAGTTCTACAAATGGATCAAAGTAACCTCTTCTTGCTAACATAGTTTCACCTCCTTTTTTATTTACTATTTTCTGATTGTTGATTACCATTTTGTTTGTATATATATTCACCTATTTTGTTTTTCTCCCTATCAAGCTCGTCAAACAACATTTTTATTCTTGGTATATCGTTTTTGTTTATAGCATCTCTTAAGTCTTTTACTAAGTTTTCAAGTTTTTGTTTTTCGTCTTGAGGAATCTTATCACCATATTCCTTTAGGGATTTTTCTATGTAGTATGCAAGGTCGTCTGCTTTGTTCTTTAATTCCACTTCTTCTCTTCTTCTTTTATCTTGTTCTTCGAATTTCTTTGCATCCTCTATTATCTTGTTAATATCATTTTCAGAAAGTTTATGTCTTCCAGAGACAACCATAGATTGTTCTTTTCCAGTTCCTAAATCTTTTGCAGAGACATGTACTATACCGTCGCTGTCAATGTCAAAAGTAACTTCAATTTGAGGGACTCCTCTGGGAGCAGGTGGAATTCCAACTAATCTAAAGCTACCAAGCAATATATTATCCGCTGCAATTGGTCTTTCACCTTGATATACTCTAACTTCTACCTCGGTTTGACCATCTTCTGCTGTTGTAAATACTTTACTCTTCTTAATTGGTATTGTTGAATTTCTAGGAATAATTGGCTCAAATAATCCGCCTTTTACTTCAATTCCCAATGTTAATGGAGTGACATCTACTAGGACAATGTCTTTACCTTGTGCACCTTCTTCTCCAGCTAATATTGCCGCTTGAATAGCTGCTCCAACTGCAACAGCTTCATCGGGGTTTACTCCTTTATTCGGTTCTTTTCCAAAAATTTCTTTGATAAAGTTTTGTACCATAGGTACTCTTGTCATTCCGCCAACCAATATTATTTCATCAATATCTTCTGGTCTAAGTTTTGCGTCTGATAAAGCTTGTTCTATAGGTTTTCTCGTCATTTCTACTAGATCTCTAGTAAGAGATTCAAACATCGAACGTGTTAGTCTCATTTCAAGATGCAACGGACCTTCTGCGGTAGCTGTTATGTAAGGAAGACTTATATCTGTTTCTAACTTACTTGAAAGTTCAATTTTTGCTTTTTCAGCTGCATCTCTTAACCTTTGTAATGCTTGTTTGTCTTCTCTAAGGTCAACACCATGTTGTTTTTTGAATTCTTCAGCTAACCAGTCAATTATTTTTTGATCAAAGTCGTCTCCTCCAAGATGGTTATTACCAGATGTTGCGATTACTTGAATAACTCCATCCCCTATTTCAAGGATCGAAACGTCAAATGTACCTCCACCTAAGTCGTATACCAAAACTTTTTCTTCTTTTCCTTTTTTGTCGAGACCATACGCAAGTGCAGCGGCTGTAGGTTCGTTTATTATTCTTAAGACTTCAAACCCAGCTATTTTTCCAGCGTCTTTTGTTGCTTGCCTTTGTGCATCGTTAAAATATGCAGGACATGTGATTACCGCTTTTTTTATTTCGCCACCCAAATATTCTTCAGCATCTCTTTTTAACTTTTTTAATACAAATGCACTAATCTCTTGTGGGGTGTATTCCTTGTCGTTGATTTTTACTTTGTAATCTGTTCCCATTTTCCTTTTAATTGATTTTATAGTCCTATCAGAATTCAAGATTAATTGTCTTTTGGCAGGTTCGCCAACCAATATTTCACCCGATTTACTAAAAGCGACTATTGATGGTGTAGTTCTTGTACCTTCAGCATTTGGAATAACCTCAACATTTGAATCTGGTTTCATCCATGCGATTACACTATTTGTTGTTCCCAAGTCTATACCTACAACGTATTCTTTCTTATTTGCCATTTTTCCACCTCCCAGTTTATATTATATGATATTAGCACTCTATTGTCAAGAGTGATAACACAAAATTCTAAAAAACAGGAAGGCTCATGAATAAACGCCTTCCTGTGTGTTAATTTATTGTTTACTTAAAATTATAGCAAACGTAATTTTTAATTGTTATTGTTGGTTGGGGATAATTTCACTGCTGTGCCATATGCTAATATTTCTGCGGCACCGCTCATTACTGCGGCGCTGGAAAATCTTATTGATACTATTGCATCGGCTCCTAGCTTTTCTGCTTCGTCGATCATCCTTTCTATTGCTTTGTTTCTTGCTTCAGTCATCATTTCTGTATAGGATTTGATTTCACCGCCGGCCAAGGTTTTAAATGCTGCGGCTATATCTTTTCCTAGGTGTTTGGAATGTACTATGTTTCCCATAACGACTCCCAATATTTTTGTTATTTTGTACCCTGGAACTTTTTCCGTGGTAGATATTAACATAATGTTCTCCTCCTTTAATTTTTTATGAATTTTATAATTTCATCAATAACTTTTGCATCAACATGATTTTCGATTAAGTATGCATTTGGTGTTTTTTCACCTGGTATAAATAAATGAGTTAATCCATTAAAGAGTATAATTTTGGTATTGTTAGTTAAGTGTTCTTTGAATATGTTGTAGTCTTTTAAAGTTACTTGATAATCATTTTTTCCAAAAAGTATTAAAGTTTTCACCTTTCCTAAGTATTTTAATGGGTTGTAGCTTCGTAAATCATACCAATATTTTGCTTTTGCGCCTAATACAAATTCGTCATTTGGTATTTTATTTTCTTTAAGCTCTTGTAGTTTCTGTAATACTTCATTATTTGTATTTTGTAGAAACTTTAGTTGATCAGCTATTACATCTTCTAAATTTCTTGCAGGTGGGGCAAGTAATATTAATCCTGAAATATTATCATTTATTGTTGCAATGTATGGGGCTACATATGCACCAAGGCTATGTCCAAGTAGATATATCTCTTTGTAGTTATAATCCTTGAGTAATTTTATTGCTTTTAGAACATCGTTTATTATTTCTTCTTTAATTGTTATATTTTCATTTGCTTGATACAAAGTTCTTTTGTTATATCTTAATACTGCTATATTGTTACTTGACAAGGCATATGCTATATCTTTAAATATTTTGTTTGGTCCAATTGTTTCGTCCATATCTTGTGGCCCTGAACCATGTATTAAAATTACCGCGTATTTTGTGTGCTCTTTTGGAATTGTTAATTTTCCTGGAAGATCACCAACTTTTACGTCTTTTTCCACAAATTTATCACTTTTAACGTACTGTGGTATTTTATATTCTACATTTTGCGCAGGAGAGAAAAACAAGCCATCGATTTTTCCTTCTTTGTTTAGAGTGATAGATATATTTAAATTGCTTTTTTTAAACTTAGATGTGAATATGAAGACTTTATATGGTGGTTTTTCTATTATTTGCAATTTTACTATCTTTTCAAATTTTCCGTATGTTGATGTTATTTGCTGCCATATTTTTTTTATTTTTTCTATTGGAAGATGTTGTTTCATTATATTGGATGATAGATTGTACGCCACTTTGTAGTTTTCATTTACAAGTGCATAAAAATAATTGTAAGCTATTTTTTCAAAATTTGATGAAAATAAAAAAGTTGAGAAGATTACAATAGAAATTATCCATCTTTTCATTTTTACACCTCCTTATTTTCAAATAAGTAATACGAAAAGGATAAAAGTATTGTTCCAATTAAAATTAGTGATGTTGAATATGTAAAGTCTATTGTGGATTCTTTAAAAATTTTGTAGCCAAGAATATATTTATAGGTGTTAAGAAAACTTATGGGTCTTAAAAATCCGAGGGTAGTTGAAATACCTAGTATTGCAAAAGAAGTTAGCAAGGGTTTAACTTGATCGTTAAAAATCACAGAGAACATAAAAGATATGGAATACCAGAAAAATGCACCGATAAAAGAATGTATGAAAAATTTTGTAGTTGTCTCAAAAGAAAGTGTTTTATTTGTGATTATGGAGTAAATATATGGAATGTAAGATAGAACAAAGATTTCTATAGAAAGTACAATAAAGCTGACGATAAACTTGTTGTAAAATATGTTTTTTCTTGATTTTCTTACAAGTAAAAATGAGATTGTTTCATTTTCAAATTCCCTTGAAAATAGTGGAAATGAAAGTATTATACCAATTATAGGAATTATTTGTCCAAAATTTTTCCCAAACCACTGTGATAATATGTAAAAATCCCAATTTTTGAGTTTTTCAACAAAATTATTTCCTACGAATCTTTGTATGACCTCTGAGTTTTTGTTTAGAAGATCTATCACAAAATTTTGAAATGGTGCAATAGAAAAAAAGAGTATTAACATTACAACAAAGGTGAGAATACTTCTAGTTTTCATATCTATCCATTCTTTTTTCATAACTTTTCCCCCTTTACAAGAGCCTCAAATATTATTTCGAAAGTTGCGGATTTTATATTCCCTTTTGCATTTTCTTTCTTGCAAAGGATTATTTTTTCATTTCCTGTTTTTTTGTATAAAAGTCCTTCGATATTTTCGTTAGTAACACATAAAACATATTTTTCTTTGATGTTATCCATGTAATCGTATTCGACAATTTTTCCATTGGACATAATTGCAATTTTGTCTGCAATTTTTTCTACTTCGGAGAGTATGTGACTTGTTAAAAATACAGTTTTTTCTTCAAATGATAGTTTTCTAATGATTTCGATTACTTTTTTTTGCATTAGAGGGTCAAGCCCCCATGTGGGTTCGTCAAAAAAGTATATATCGACGTTTTCAGATAGTACAATTGCAAGATATAACAATGTTGTCATTCCATGTGATAATGTTGCAATTTTTTCATTGAGCGGAAGTTGAAATTCATTGACAAAATCCAATGATTTTTCCAATGAAAAGTTTGAAGAAAGTTCTTTGGTTATTTCCAATATTTTTTTTACTGTTAAATATTTATATAATTCTTTTTTTTCGGGAAGATATGTATATGTTCCATTGAGTATGATTTCTCCTTTGTCTTTTTTCCTTAAGTTTAATATGCACTTTAAGGTTGTTGTTTTACCAGCACCGTTGGGACCTAAAAGTGCAAATATTTCGCCTTTGTTTACTTCAAATGAGATATTATCTACCGCTTTTTTTGAACCATATGCTTTTTTTAAATTTTTAACTTTTATCAAGGAAATCACCCCCTCTAATAAATTCACAAATTTCATTTATTGAAATTCCTGCTTTTAGGCATTTTTTTACAATTTCAGATAGTTCTTGTAGTATTTCCATATTGAATTTTTCCAAAGAATCCTTTATTACTATATATCCTTCACCGCGAACTGCTTTAATAACATTTTCGTTGGCTAATTCTCTGTATGCTCTTGCTACAGTGTTTAAATTTACATTTAGATCATTAGCTAATTTCCTTATAGAAGGAAGAAAATCACCGTTTTTTAATCTACCCTTTAAGATTTCAAGCTTTATATTTTCAACAATTTGTTTATATACAGGGATGTGAGATGAAAAATTTATACTAAACCACATATTACACCTCCTACACTGTAATATTATAATATTACAGTATGCATAAGTCAAATAAAAAAATCCAAGTAATCCTTAAAGATTACTTGGATTTATACGATTTTTGAGTGTTACTGTAAATTTTCAATTATAACGGCAGTGCCCATACCTCCACCGATACATAATGTGGCAAGTCCATATCTTAAATTTCTCTTTTTCATTTCGTATAGTAGCGTTACTATTATTCTGTTTCCACTTGCACCTATTGGATGACCAAGAGCTATTGCGCCACCATTTACATTTGTTCTCTCGAGTATCCAGTCTTTACTTACACCAAATTTTTCGCTCCACAATTTTATTACCGCAAGACTTTGTGCTGCAAATGCTTCGTTTAACTCTATTAGTTCTATATCTTCCATCTTTAAATTTGCTTTTTTGAGTACTTTTTCCGTTGCGGGGACAGGGCCAAGTCCCATTTCCATTGGATCCACTCCTGCTTGTGCCCATGCTATTATTCTTGCAAGTGGCTTTAAATTGTTCTTTTCAACATATTTTTCAGATGCAAGTACTATAGCACTTCCTCCATCGTTTATACCGCTTGCATTTCCCGCGGTTATCGTGCCGTCTTTTTTAAAAGCTGGTCTTAACTTTGAAAGTTTTTCAAGTGTTACGTCAAGCCTTGGATGTTCATCTGTATCAAAAATTTTAGTTTCTTTTTTTGTGATTATCTCTACTGGAACAATTTCGTCTTTGAATTTTTCTTCCTCTATTGCTTTTTTGGTCTTCATTTGACTTTCATATGCAAACTTATCCTGTTCTTCTCTTGAAATTTGGTATTTTTCCGCTAAATGTTCTGCGGTAAGTCCCATGTGTATGTTGTTAAAAACATCGGTAAGTCCATCAATTATCATGTGATCTATTACTTCAAAATTTCCAAACTTTACCCCATATCGTGCTTTTGAGGGGAGTAAATAAGGAGAAGCAGACATGTTTTCAATACCCGCAGCAAGAACAAGATCAGCCTCTTTGGAAATGATATCAACTGCTCCTATCATAACAGCTTTCATGCCGCTGCCACAAAGCATATTGACGGTATACCCAGGTTTTTCCTTTGGAATACCTGCATATATCCCCACTTGCCTACCAGGTCCCATACCTTGTCCTGCAGTAAGAATAGAACCAACGATAGTTTCGTCAAAATCTTCTTTTGGAACGTTTGCCTGTTCAATAGCCGCCTTAGCAGCTATTGCCCCAAGCTTTGGTGCAGGTATATCTTTTAAACTCCCCGCAAATGTACCTATCGCTGTTCTTTTTAGTCCTAGTATGTATACCATTATATCCCTCCTAGTTGGATTAAAATGTTTTTATTTCTTTGTTAATAATTAGATTTGCATCTGTTAATTTAAGTACCTCATCAATTGTAGTTTCTTCGGAAATTTCTTTTAATACTAATCCTTCATTTGTAGGTTCAATTACGGCAAGTTCTGTGACTATTAAATCTACACGTCTAACCGAAGTTAAAGGTAATGTGCATTTTTTAACAATTTTTGGTTTTCCCTTTGCAGTATGGGTCATTGCGACTATAACTTTTTTTGCACCTGTGACTAAATCCATAGCGCCACCCATACCAGGAATCATTTTGTTTGGAATCATCCAATTTGCAAGGTGTCCTTCTTCGTCTACTTGTAGGCCACCGAGTACAGTAATATCTAAATGTCCTCCACGGATTATTCCAAAGGAAAAGGCGCTATCAAAGGTCATTGCACCGGGCAATGCTGTAACATAACTTCCACCTGCATTTGTCAAATCTTTGTTTTCAAGACCTACATTTGGAGCAGGTCCCATACCGATAATACCATTTTCGCTTTGAAAAAACACGTGAATATTTTTTGGAATGTAATTTGCCACTAGAGTGGGTAATCCTATTCCAAGATTTACCAATTGCCCATCTTTCAATTCCTTGGCTACTCGTATTGCAATTTTTTCTTTTATATTCATTTTTCCACCCCCACAATGTAATCGACGATTACTCCTGGAATTTTTATTTCATTTGGGGCGAGTGAACCTGTGGGGACTGTTTCTTCTACTTCTACTATTACCATTTTGGCGGCAAGTGCCATTAGTGGATTGAAATTTTCTGCGGTAAGATTAAATACTAAATTCCCCATGTAGTCTGACTTTTTAGCTTTAATAATGGATATGTCTGCGTGTAATGGGAGTTCTAAAAGGTATTTTTTTCCATCAATTTCTAATAGTTTTTTTCCGTTTTCTACCACGGTTCCTACTCCAGTAGGTGTTAGTATTCCTCCCAATCCTACCCCAGCAGCACGGATTCTTTCGGCTAGTGTTCCTTGTGGAACTAATTCAACTTCTAAGCTTCCTTCTATCATTTGTTTTTGAGTTTCTGGATTTGTTCCAATGTGTGAAACTATTACTTTTTTACATAACTTATTTTTTATTAATTTACCTATTCCTTTGTCTTCAAATGCCGTATCGTTTGCTATAACAGTGAGACTTGAGATCTTATTTTTTACTATTTCGTCAATAATTTTTTCTGGAGTACCTACTCCAAGGAACCCACCAATCATTAAAGTAGCTCCTTCGTATATTAGTGTCTTGATTTCTGATATATCTATTACTTTCAAAAAATCTCCCCCCTTTTTTGTAAAAATGTTTCAAAGAAATTATAACGTTTTTCTAAAAATTATTCAAAAAGGAAAAGAGCAGAAAATTTAAGGTTTTTTGGTTATAAAACCTAATAAAAAAAAACTCCAGGATTTCCTGGAGTTTAATCATTTAAGAATTCTTTAATTTTTTTTGCTGCTTTTTTTCCTGCGCCCATTGCAAGTATTACAGTTGCCGAACCTGTTACAATATCTCCGCCAGCGAAGACTTTTGGAATACTTGTTTGTCCATACTCGTTTGTTTGTATGTATCCCCATTTGTTTAACTTTAAACCTTCAAATTTTGAAAGCAAAAGTTTGTTTGGGTTTGTTCCTATAGCTTCAATTGCAATTTCTGTAGGAATAATGAATTCACTATTTTCTATTGGAATAGGTTTTCTTCTACCACTTTTATCTGGTTGACCTAACTTCATTTTTACACACTTTATGCCAATTAAGTTTCCTTCTTTGTCACCAATATAGCTAATAGGTTGTGTGAGTAGTTGGAATTTCACACCTTCTTCCTTAGCGTGGTGGATCTCTGCTTTTCTTGCAGGCATTTCTCCTTCGCTTCTTCTGTAGATTATAGTAACATTTGCTCCGAGTCTTAAAGCACTTCTTGCTGCATCCATTGCAGTATTTCCTCCCCCAATTACCACAACATTTTTACCAATTTTTACTGGAGTGTCATATTCTGGGAATTTATACGCCTTCATTAAGTTTATTCTTGTTAAAAATTCATTTGCAGAATAAACACCGTTTAATTCTGTGCCTTCTATATTCATAAATTTTGGTGTACCGGCACCAACACCAATAAAAATTGCATCATATTTTTCTAATAATTCTTGCGGTTCAATCGCATTTCCCACGGGAATATTTAAGAGTATGTTTACTCCTAGTTCTTTCAAAAAATCAACTTCTTTTTTTACTATTGATTTTGGTAAACGAAATTCTGGAATTCCGTATATTAGAACACCACCAGGCTCTGAGAATGTTTCATATACATCAACCAAAAATCCTGATTTTGCAAGTTCAGATGCAGCAGTAAGTCCAGAAGGTCCAGCTCCTATTATTGCTATTTTCTTAGTTAATTTTTTTTCAATTTTTATCTCATCTTTTATATTGTTTTTAGATGCCCAATCGGCAACAAATCTTTCTAACGATCCAATAGCTATGGGTTTTCCCATTTTATTTAATACACAGGCACCTTCGCATTGTACTTCTTGTGGACACACCCTTCCGCAAATTGCAGGAAGAGCGTTGTATTTTTTCAATATTTTGTATGATTCTTGGAATTTTTCATTTGCAATTTGTTTTATAAATCCAGGAATGTCAATGCCGACGGGACACCCTTTTACACATGTAGGGATTTTGCATTGTAAACATCGTTTTGCTTCTATTATTGCTAAATTTTCAGTATACCCCAATGAAACTTCAGAGAAGTCTTTTGCACGTTCTTTTGGATTTCTTTCGATAGGGTTTACTCTATCTTTTAAAGCCATGTTGGTTCCCCCACAATCTTTAAGTAATTTTCTAAAGCCTTCTTTTCTTCTGCTTTATATTGTGAAAGTCTTGTTAAGAAACTGTTCCAGTCAACATCTCTGCCATCAAATTCGGGACCGTCAACGCAAGTGTATTTTAATGTATCTTTTATTCTAACACGACATCCACCACACATTCCAGTTCCGTCAACCATTATGGCGTTTAATGAAACAAAAATTTTTAAATTGTGTTGTTTGGCAACCTCAGAACAAGCTTTCATCATTAAAGCGGGACCTATAGCCCATACAACATCGTATTTTTCTTCCTTTATCAACTTTTCCATTAATTGGTTAGGAAATAACTTTTCGCCTTTACTTCCATCATTAGTTGCAAAATATAAGTTTTCTGAATCTTTGAATTCATCTTCCAAAATTATAGATTCTTTGTTTCTTGCAGCTAAAATTGTATCTACCTTATTACCGACATTTATTAATGCATCAACGATTGGTGCAATTGCTGCAATTCCTACGCCACCACCAATTACCAATACTCTTCCATAACGTTTTATTTCACTTGGAGTTCCTAGAGGTCCTACAACATCCTTTATATAATCATTTTCTTTTAGTTTGCAAAGTTCATACGTGCTCTTACCAACTGCCTTTACTATTACTCTGAACATATTGCCTTTAGTTTTAGAGATAGTTAAAGGAATTCTTTCGCCACCTTCGTGAATTCTAAAGATAACAAATTGTCCAGGTTTGGCTTTTTTTGAAATTATTGGGTTTTCTATCCAGAAAAGATGTACACCATATGCCAATTTTTCCTTTTTTACTATGTTATTTAACAATAAAAGCCCTCCTTTAAATAGTAGATTTATGACTTTGGATTTTTTTTGCTGCAAATGATATGGAAAAGTTCAATATTTTTTCGATGTCCCATTTTTTTATATATCCATACAAATAAGCTGCAGAAACAGCGTCTCCAGCGCCTGTGGTGTTTACTACTTTTACTTTTTTTGCCTTTTTTTGTATCATTTGCTTTTTGTTAGCGTATAAAACACCATCTTTTCCCATCTTTAAGATAACGTTATTTGTGTATTTTAAAAGATGTTGTATATTGTCTTTTAGAGTTTGTTTTTTTGATATTTGTTGTATTTCTTGAAGATTCAAAGATACCATTTCAGGTTTGAATTTTTTAATAATTTCAAATTGGCTAGTTTCTGAAAGTTCTACAAATGAAATTTTTGAATTTTTAAGTGCTCTAATAAGGGTGTTTTCTGGAATACCTGTTTGGATAAATGAAAGTTCCATTTTTTCCGGAATTTGGTCTTCTGATAAAAATTTATTTGCTCCAAGGTTGTGAAATATTGTGTTATTTCCATTTTTATCTATTATTATACTGGTAACAGCAGTAGATGTGTTTGCAATTTTTGGAGTAAATAGTAATATATTTTCAAGTGAATTTTTAATGAATTTTCCAAAGATATCATTTCCAATACATGAGATAAGCCTTACCTTTAGACCGAGTTTTGATAAATTTACTGCAACATTTGTAGCTTTTCCGCCTGTGGAAAGAACGGTAAAATTTGAAATGTTGTTGTTTTCTAATTTAATAGAGTCTACGTAGTAAAGTATATCTAGATTTGTTTTTCCTATACATACAATATCAACTTTCTCTTTGTAAAACAATGGAAGCAGCCCCCAATATACCAGCATTTTCGACTAAAGGACTTTGAATAATTTCATATGTGTTTTTAAAAGAAGGCATTACAAGTTCATCTACCCTTTTCTTAAGTGGATTAAAGAGAATATCTCCTGCTCTTGATACACCGCCTCCGATAATTATAACTTCCGGGTTGAATATGTGGATGAAACTTGTAATACCTATTGCAAGTGCTTCTACAACTTCATCTTTAATCATATTAGCCAATCTGTCATTTTGTTTTGCTAAATCAAATATGGATTTAGCGGTAATTTCGTTATCTTTAAATATCAGTGAATCTGGGTATTTCTTTTTCCGTTCCTGTGCCATTCTTACTATCGCAGTAGCTGATGCATAGGCTTCAAGACAACCATAGTTGCCACAACCACATAAAGGACCGTTTGGATTTATTATTACATGTCCTAATTCTGTGCCGATACCGTTATTTCCAGTAATTAATTTGTTGTGAGATATAACTCCTCCTCCTACACCCGTTCCAAGTGTTAATGCCACAATGTGTTTTTTTCCTTTTCCAGCTCCAAACCATTTTTCACCTAAGACAAAAGAATTTGCATCATTTTCTATGTAGACTTTTTTATTTAATAATTTTGAAAGTTCTGGTCCAAGCTCAAAGTTATGCCAATCTGGGAAGTTTGGTGAAAACCTCACAATTCCATTATCTTTATCAATTGAACCAGGAGAACCAATTCCAACAGCGTGAAAATCACCATTTGATAATTCCAAAATTGCATCTGCAATCCTTTTGACTACGGTTTCTCCGCCAAGATGTACTTTGGTTTCTATTGATGATTTTTTTAAAATTTTTCCTGATTTTGTATCTACTAATCCGATTTTCACATATGTTCCACCAAGATCAACACCTATGATTTTCATTTTGTGGCCTCCTTTGCAAGGTAAAGTGAGCAACATCCTTTATAGTCATAGATTTTGCTTGCAGAATTTACAAAAATATCAGGAGAGATGTTGTTTAAAAGTACTTCTCTATATTTTCCATGTGGATGCATGCATCCAAGCACGACGGTTTTAAAATGTTTTTGTGCCATATCAAAAACCATTTTTACATCATTTATAGCAGGTGGCTTACAGTTTTCAAATTCGGTTTTTTTCGTTGGAATGAATATGTTTAATACTATAGAATCGAAATATTCTTTTAACATTTCCAAACTTTTTATTTCATGAGTTATTTTCCCACAGAAAATCCCGATTGTTATATGTGGTATCTTTTGTGCCTTTAATGGTAAAACAGAGTTTAGTATTTCTTCTGGGGATCTAGAGAGCTTGTATATATCTTTCATTACATCTTTATCTGAGAAAAAATCGAAACTTATGACATCCGCGATTTCGTCTATTTCAAATGGAGGATTTTTGGGAAAGCCTATGTGAAAATTGTAAATTAAATTATACTTTTCTTTTAGATCTTTTAATTTTTTGATATAACCTTTAAAGGGTATGGTACCATCAAACATCATTCCACCACTTATTAGAAATGATTTATATCGTTTTGTGTATCTTTCCATATCATCTATGTGTGTCATACTTTTAATATAAACTCCTCCACAATGTTTACAGTTTATAGGACAGGATTTTGTAACAGATATGGGTAAAGTTCCAGAAGGATTTACTATTACCACTTAAAATTCACCGCCTTAGTAGTTAATTTTTCTTTTTCATCAGTTTGTATCCATCCTTTTAATCCTAGAAGTTCCATGTATTCCACTGCTTCTGTGTATTCTGATTTTGTAATTTTTCTGCCAATAAGTGGATCGTTTTTTGCTCCAAAATGTGGAATGTACTGTGACATTAGAGAAACAGGTATTCTTGGATCAAGTTCCAATACAAATCTTAAGGCTTTGAAGTGTCCAGATACATTGTTTGGTAGTACAAGTATTCTAATTATAAGTCCTTTATCTTTAATAAAAGGACCTACTTGCCTGTACATTTCTTTTATTGCAACTTGCGCAATTTCCCAATAATTGTCAACTTTTGAGTAAATTTTACCATACATAGAGTTTGTATATCGAATGTCGGCAAGGTATATATCTACATAACCTTCAAGCATCTTTAAAGTTTCTACATTTTCATAACTTGATGTATTATACACAACTGGTAATTTGAATCCTTTTGATTTTGCGATATTCAATGCTTCTATTATTTGTGGTACATATTGAGTTGCTGTAACTAGATCCAATGTATGTGCACCACTTTCTTGTAGCTTTAAGAATGCATCTGAAAGTTTTTCAATTGATATTTCTTTACCAATACCTTTTTGTGAAAAACCCATATTCTGACAGTATACACATTTCATTGGACAGCCTGAAAAAAATACAATTCCCGCCCCGTTTTTTCCGGAAATAGGTGGTTCTTCACCTTTGTGAAGCAATATATTTGCGATCTTAATTTTGAAGTCTGTTCCACAAATTCCCCGTTTTTCATATCTATTTATCATGCATTTTCTTGGGCATAATGTACATCTTTTTAGCATTTTACCCTCCTCTTTTGAGTTCTATAAAATGTTTTTCAAATTCTTGGATTTTATTTCTAACCTTATCTATAGCATCTTCAACTTGCTCAAGACCTGCATATAATTCTTCAGTTGCTTCGCGGGTAGTTTTAGAAACTTTGATAATTTTATCGATATTATTTATTGTGGAATTATTTATTTCGCTTATAGCGTTAAGTGATTCATTTACTTCCAGTATTTCTTTTGAGGCTTTTTCTGAAATTAAAATGTTTGATGTTATAATTTTTTCGATATTTGAGAGTGATTCTTTGGAATTTTTGGCAAGTTCTCTCGTGCTATTTGAAAGTTCCATTATCATCTCTGCAATCCTGGAAAGTCCTTCTCTATCGATATTTTCTCTGCTTGTTTCAATTGATGCATTTATTGCAAGAACAGTAATGGTATCTGAAATATCCGTTATTTTTTCCGTTAGATTTCCTAGAACATCTGTTAAATTTGCAAGTTTAGCACTGGATTCAATTATTTCTTTCATTTGTGCTGTGAAATCTTTGACTTTTTCTGTAGATGTTTCGATTTCGGCAGTTGTTTCTTCAATAAATGCGGCAAAATCTTCTACAGATTTGTCAAGTTCATTCATGGCATTTTCTGTATTTTCGGCCATTGATTTTATTTCAGCTGTCGAAGATGAAGTTAAGACAATATTTTCAAGTATATCTTTGAAGAGATTGTTAACTTTTTCGAAGTTTTCTTGGCTTTTTTTGTTTATAAATATACCAAATATATATCCCAAAGTTATGCTAATTATGGATATCAACGGAAGTATAACAGTATAAAATAGCTTTTTGAATTTTTTTATCATTGGAAATAGATCATCTTCGTTAACAGCTGCTACTATAAAATTTTCTCCATCGAATGAAAAAGCTGCGATCTTTTTTTTGTTTTCAAATGTATATTCGTATGTGCCTTCCTTTTTTTCTTGCATATACTTGAAGAAGTTTGGGAGAAATTTTGAAAAATCTTTTCCAATTTTTGATTTATCATTATGATTTAAAGATATACCATCTTTAGATATTAGGTAATAATACTCCAGTGTATCTTGTTTGAATATTACATCATATGCTTTTGTCTTAGCAATTATATTTATTTTATCTTCAAATTGAGAAACGGCGGTTTCCTTAAGCGCTCTAGAGAAAAAAGGAATAACAAAGGTAGTTGCCAATAGCCAAACAATTACCAAAAAACATATGCTAAGCGCTAATGAAAGTTTGGAAAAATTTTTCATATATATCCCTCCTGAAATAAATAATTACTTTTTATCATTGTTGAGTGAAACTATTATACTTTTCATTTTTTCAAGTGTTAGTAATGTGAAGTTCTTATTCTTTCTTATATAACTATTTGGTAAATAATTAAAATTGGCATCTTTTTGTATAAAAAATTTGACGTTTTTATTTTGGAGTTGTTCTATGTATTGTTGTCCGTCATTTCCCAAACCACTTAAAACAAAAATAAGAAAGTTTGAACTTGCATATTTTATTAAAGATCTAAATAATGTATTTATCGAAGGATGTGTAATGGTAGATTTATCTTCAACGCTTTTAACTTTGTCTTTGGATATAAATATCAAACTTTTTCCTCCATCTGGTAAAAAAATTCCCTGTGATAATTCTGTAATATTATTCACAATCATTACGTTTTGATGCGTATTATTTTTTATATGTTCTGCAAAGCTTTCCATGAATTTTCCGGTAAAATGAATATTTATTATAACTGGTACACTTAATTTTTTATTTATATTAACTAGCTCAACTGCATTATTAGGACTACCTGCAGAACCGACTATTATAATCTTATTCATTTGCATCACCCAATAATTTATTGATTGTATTTACAATTTTTTGTGGAGATTCGTCTTTTGAAATAAATGCATCTGCCCCAGATTCAAGTGCTTTTGATAAGTTATTCTTTGTAAGAGTACTTAAGAGTATTACAGGAATATTTTTTTTTGTTTTTTTAATTTTTTTTGTAAGTTCAAAACCATCTAAATTAGGCATTTCAACATCTGATATGACAAGATCAAAATCTTTGTTTTCAAGTTTTTTTAACCCTTCAATTCCATCTTTTGCGGTTTCAGTCTTGAATTTGGATTTTTCAAGAAAGTTAGAGATAATTTTTCTTGTAATAACAGAATCGTCTATAATCAGTATCTTTTTGTGATTTTGAAATGTTTTTACGTGTTTATTGAATTTTTTTATATCTATTACAGGGATGGGGTATGGAAAAATATTTTTTACAAATCCTTTTATGTATGAAAGATCTTCTGGAACAAACTTTCCATCAAAGATACCAATTATATTTTCTACAACTAATGCTTTGTCATTTTGGGTTATAACCACAAATTTTGGCTTTTTTGAATTATATATTACATCATATACTTTATTGCTTAATAGTATTTTACCATCTATTACTTCTTCATACTTTGAAAGCTGGATAATATCTGAAGTTTCTATTGAAAATACCATATCCTCGTCTTTTAGTATGAGTACTTTTGTAATGAAATTCTTTATTTCAAAGAAAATAGTAAATTTAGTGCCTTTATTTTTTTCACTTTCAACTTTAACGTCTCCACCTCTTAGAGTAGAAAAATTTTTAACCATATCTAAACCTATACCTCTACCGGAAAGTTCATCCGCTTCATCTTTTGAACTAAAGCCTGGTAGAAATATGGCTTCTTGAGGTGAAACATCTAAATTTAATTTTTTTATTTTTTCTTCTATTTTATTATAGTCAATTCCCCTGCCATCGTCTGAAATCTCAATAAATATTTTATTTTGTTTTATATATGCTTTTATTTCTATATTTCCTACTTCATTTTTGCCGATTTTTTTCCTTTCTTCAGGTGTTTCAATTCCATGTGCAACGGCGTTTCTTGCAAGGTGTACTAGTATGTTTATTATATCTTTTACATCTTTTTTTTCAATTTTTACGCCTTTTACGTTTAGTTTTACATTTATTTTTTTTCCATATCTTTTTGCTTCTTTTTGTACAAGTTCTTTGAAGTCATTCAAAACGCTTTCTAAGTCTACAAATAGAATACTCTCAAGTATTTCTATCATGTGCTTCTTCAAACTTTTAATTTGGTTTAGAGCGTTTTTTAAATCACTTCTTATAATAGTATTTTCTATTTCCAAGATTTGTGATATAAACTCACTGATTTCGGAAATTTCAAATATGTCTTTTTCTGAAATTATTAAATCTTCTTCTACAGAAATTTTTCCATCAAGTATATCCGAAAATTTTGAAAGTTCGCTTTCCGTTAAATCTTCTTTTTTATTTGAAATGTTGGAGATTATAGTTATGACGTTGCCCAAAAATGTATTATCGGGTATCTCTTCATTTTCCGATTTTTCTTTAAAATAACTTTCTATCTTATGGAAAAGCTTTGAAAAATTTTTCATTTCAACAAGACTTGCTGATCCCTTTAAAGTGTGAAAGATTCTATACAGATCTTTTATATAGCTTTTTTCGTTTTCTTCTTTTATTTTTGAAATAAGTTCTTTTGCTTCTTTAGATTTTTCTGAAAGTTCCGACAGAAATATTTCTGTAAAATCCATAATATCACTCCAATATTTGCAGATTACCAAAGTCACATTTTAAGATTTTCATATCGTTACTTTCGAAAACTTTTCCATTTATAAGTCTTATTTTGTTGCATTGATATGCATTATGGTTTGTGACGACTACGTGTTTGCCGTCTGTTATCTTTTTTACTGGGATTATTTTTTTGTGTTCTATAAATCCAATATACTTATCTACGGGAAATTTTATAACTTCTTTACTTTGAAGTATTGTAACTACATTTTTTTTATAAATAGCAAATTTTTCATCTAATATTAGATATTCTTTTTTATCTTTGCTGAGCTTTTTTTTATTGTTTTGAGTGGAGTCCCTTATTTGGTGTGGAACAGATATTTTTTCAATATTGTATATAAAATATTCATCTTTATCAAATATCACACCTGTGTAGATATCGTTATTTTCTATTTTTTTAGGGGAGTAATTTGTTTCTTTTATTATTCTTGTTATACCAAAGGCGAATTTTTCAAAAACGAGAAAAAATTTAAGTCTAGGTTTTTTGAGATTTTTATGAGAGTATACGGGATAAAGCTTGTTAGCAAACAAACAAAAACTTACATTATCGGGTGTTTTTATTAGCTTTGAACTTATTCCTGTAATTTTTTCCTTTGGAAGAGCTATTTTGTATATTTTGTTTGTATCTTCTATTTCACATAAAAAAAACATAAGCTTCACTCCTTAAGGAGATATTTTAACTGCCATATTTCATCATCGTTATTCTGATTTAAAAGTACTGCCACTTTATAGGATTTTTTAGCATCATTTATCTTATTAAGTTTTATTTCTAAGAAAGTTTTATATTTGAATACTATGTAGGATAGAGGAATTTTTTTAGATAGACCCTTTATTATTCTGTAAGCTTTTTCATATTCCTCGTTTTCAATGTAATTTTCAACTAGGTGAATTTCATCTTCAAAATCAAGTTCTTTTTCGGAAATTTTTGGAACATATTTTTCTTTTATTTTTTTTGTTTTTTTCAATATGTATGGAACATCTATAGGGGTGAAAAAATCGTATAACGCAGGATGATATTCACCTTGACCTAAAACTACATATCCATTTTCCTTTGTTAGTTCAAAAAGTTTCTTAGCCATTCTTTTTTGCTCAGGTATATATATTAGGACTCTTCTTATAAATATTATATCAAATTTATCATTCAAAATTTCCATTATATTTTTATTGTAAAATTCGACATATTTTTTATACTTTTCTTTTACATAAAATGTATTGCCTACTACGTTAAAATATTTTCTTATTTCTGTGTTAGTAAGAAATCGTACACTCCAAAATTTGTATTTTCCATTTTTTGCTTCTTTAATTCTATCGGAATTTATATCTATACCTATTATTTTTGCATTCAAGTTTAAATCATCAATCAAAAACGACAAGGAGTATACTTCTTCTCCTTTTGAGCA
This sequence comes from Thermosipho sp. 1074, assembly GCF_001999655.1. Taxonomy (NCBI): domain Bacteria; kingdom Thermotogati; phylum Thermotogota; class Thermotogae; order Thermotogales; family Fervidobacteriaceae; genus Thermosipho; species Thermosipho sp. 1074. The sequence continues at coordinate 68,434 of NZ_LBEX01000017.1, forward strand.
ACCAACACTTAGGATTTTCCAAAAATTCTTTTTTTTCATGACATTTTTTAAAAACTCAAAAGTTTTTCTATCTCTGAAAAAGTAAGTTTCTCCTATTGTTAAGTTGTCTATTACTAGTTTTTTAAGCATGTTTTCACTTAAATTTTCTACGTTTATTTGTTTTTCTAATCTTTCTACAAGTTTTTTAGAAGTTTTCAAATTTAACTCTTTTAAGATTTTTGATAGTTTTTTTCTCATTTTTCCCCCTAGGCAAATTATACTATAATTTTGTGTGATATAATACGTAAGAGGTGATTCACATGCCAATAATTAATCTTTTTGGAAACTCAGATCTTATGAAAGAAAAGTACGTCGAAAGTTTAAAAGAGCGTGTTAAATCGGAATATATAAGAATATATCCAGGATATGATATATCTGTAGTAATTGAGAAATTGTCAAATTTGGGATTATTTTCAGAGAACGTTATAGTAGATATAATTGATTTTGATAAATTTAAAACAAGTGAAAGAAAAAAAATATTGGAGTTGAATGTTTCAGATAAAGATTTTTTGATTTTAAGGACACAGAATAAGATTAAGGGATTAAAAGTTGAAGAATTTAAGTTACCAAATGTTTGGGAAGAAGAAAAATGGAAGAAATTGATATCAAAATTTTTAGTTGATGAAGGTTTGAAAAATGATGAGGATCTAATTAATTTGTTGTTTGAAAATGTAGGGCCTAATGAATATGCAATTTATAATGAGATAAAAAAGTTAAAAGTTTTTGGGAAAGATTTATCTATTGAATTGGCAAAAGATTTGATACACAAATATACTACTTCAAAGTTGGATGATTTTTGTTTCATGATTTCTGAGAAAAGGATGGAAGTATTCAAATGTGTAAAAGAAATAACAAAAGATTATGAATTTCCTATAATAGTTTATAGTTTGTCTAATCATTTTATCTCATTATACAAATTAGCTATTTATGCAAATGGTAAGGTACGCTTTAGTTGGCCCGAGATTTCAAAGATTTCAAGAGAGTTGAAAGTTTCAAGCTCAAAGATAGCAAGATTTGTAGGATTTAAGTTTAAAAATCAAAGATTTGAACCAGTAAACCACTTAATTACTTATGGTTTAGACAAAATAGAGGCTATAATAAAAAAATTGTATTTTTTAGATAGAGCTGTTAAAACTGGAGGTGTTGTGGATGTTGAATTGTTGAATTTTATTAAGGAGGTGTGGTAGTTGTTTTACGAAAAATATGCAAAAAAGATAATGGTATTTCTAATGATAATTAATGTTACTTTCTTTATTGGATTGTTTAGGATAAAGTTGAAAGCAGATTTTTCACTTTTTAAATTGGAAAATTCAAAGTATGAAAAAATTTTAAATGAGATGGAAAAAGATTTTTCATCTGAAAACCAACTAAATTTATTAGTAGAATTTGACTTTAATCCATTAAGTCTAGAAGGATTAAAGGAAATTAGAGAGTTAAATGAAAAATTGGAGGGAATTGATGGAATAGGGAAGGTTGTTTCCCCACTTCCAAAAGAGATACCTGTGGGATTTAGAAAGGTAAATATCTCAAATATAACAGAAGAAAATTTTAAGTTGGCTAGATCTTTTCTTGAAAAACTTAATACGGTTTTGAAAAAGGATGGAAAGTACTATGTTATGTTTTATATTTTTCCAGAGAAAAAGGTAGTGTCAGAGATAGATAAAGTAATTAATATACCGCATTATTTTGCAGGTAGTGCATATTTGCAAGAAAAAATTTACGATTATTTATTGTTAATTATCTTTACTATTCCGCCTATCGCAATTTTAACCATATTTATTGTGTTTAAATGGAGATTAGGTGGAATAAAACCTACTTTATTTTCAGTTTTTCCAGCAGGAATGGGTGCATTGTGGACTCTTGGATTTATAGGTTGGACTGTGAGAGAAATTTCGATTTTGACAATACTTGCACCTATTTTCACGATAATTATGGGAAGTGCTGATGGATTACATTTTGTTTCTCATTTTATGGATAACAAAGAGAAAAGTGATAAATTTGTTGCTTTAAGGGAGACATTTAGAAGTACTGGTGTTGCAATGGTTTTAACTACAATAACAACAGTTGCTGGTTTTTTGTCACTTGCAATAATAGATTCTCGATCTTTGGCTCAAATGGGTAAATTTAGTGCACTTGGTGTTACTTTTGCAGGCATTGCCACTTGGTTTTTTTTGCCTGTTGTACTATTGAAGAGTGATATAACACCTAAAAAGGAAAAAAGCAGAATATCAGTAATGTTTAAGAATTTTATAGGTAAAAAGTCTGTGATTTTTACAATATTTATATTATTAGTGTTTTTACCAGGTATGTATTTTGTAGATAATAATTTTTATATGTTGGATCTTTATAAAGAATATACTTCCGTTAAAAAAAATGTAGATGTTGTAAGTAAAGTTGCAGGTGTTTCCGTACCAGTATATGGATATTTTAAAACCAATGATTTGCTATTACCGGATTTTGCAGATAAAATATTGAATTTTGAGAAGAGTTTATCTAATGTTAAGGCGGTTTCGTTTTACGATATAATGAAAAACATAAATGAGAAGGTCCTAGGACAAAAAGGTTATCCAAAGAATATTTTTCAGGTAAAAGTACTTTTAAATTTAATTCCACCTATTTACGATAATTTTATAAATTTGGAAAGCTTGTCGGGGAGAATTTTGATTTTTCCAAAAGAAATTAACAATGAAATTTTAACTGATATAGAGAAAAAAGCTCCATCAAGTGTAAAGATAACAGGTACTCCGTACATTATGAAAGAGATGAATGAGGTATTAGTCCCTCAACAGATAAAGTCTTTATTACTTGCAGTACTTTTGGTGTTTTTGATTGTCTTGATTAGATTAAAAAACTTAAAGGAATCTTTTATTTCAATTTTGCCTATTTCCTTGTCTTTGCTAGTTATGTTTGGGTTCATGGGCTACTTCAATATAAAATTGAGTATAATTACTGCAACAATGGGAAGTATTGTGGTTGGAGTTGGTATAGACTATGCTATTCACTTTATTGAGAGTTATAACTACTATTTAAAAATTTTAAAGAATAAAAAACTTGCCATTGAAAAATCTTTTGATGTAACTTCAAAACCTATTTTGGCAAACGCATTAGGACTTGCAATAGGTCTTTCGGTTTTACTCTTGTCTCCTTTGAAAATACATGAATATTTAGTTGGAATAATGTGGGTTTCTATGATTACAAGCTCAATTTTTAGTTTGACACTTTTACCTACTTTACTGTTTATTGCAAATTCGGATAGAAATGGAGTATAATATTAATATGGATGGCTGGAAGGAAATATCATATATTTTAAAAAAAGAGGTAGCATCCTCTAAGGTTTCGTTATTAAAACTTTCAGAAAAGCTGGAAATAGATATTGAAAATCTCCGAAGATATTTTGAAGGAGACTTTTCTGGCGAGCCTGAATTTATCAAAGATGATTTAAAAAAACTGAGGTTTTTTTTTAATATTTCTGAAGACCTCACTACTTTATTTGAACTTGGGAAAAGTCAAAGAGAATTTCCATTAAAAAGGTTAAAAAATATATATGTAATTTATTTTTTGCTTTTTATCAGTGGTTTGTTATTTTTTATTTCTGTAAAATTGTTAATTGAAATTTATAAAGCTCCTTTAGTGACTTTAAGGTCGCAAAAAGAGATTGTTGTTGATGGAAAAGTTGGAAGGATATTTTCACTTGGGATAGGAGAGCATGTAGTAAATGGAAAAGCTTTGCTTTTGAAAATCAACAATGAGAAAAAGCTAATCAATATGGATAATTTTAAGGTGGTGATAAAATGGGAAAAATAAGAAAGGTAGATATGGTTAACTTAGTCATGTTTTTTTTCTCTTCTCAAGTTGAATATTGGTTTGAGGAAGTTAAGAATAGATTGATAGAATATTTTGGCCCTATTGATTACAAATCCGAGATTTTAGATTTTGAAAAATATACATTGTATTATAACAAAGAGATGGGTGAAGGTGTACGTGGAATATTAATAAGTTTTGAAAGACTTATCCATCCTGCACAACTTGCAGATATAAAAAATATTACTAATAATATTGAAAATGGATTTGCGGTGAATGGAAATAGAAGATTTAATATTGATCCAGGTTATATTCACCATATGCAATTTGTACTGGCAACTACAAAAATGTGGCCACATAGAATATACATTGGAAAAGGAATATATGCAGAACCTACATTGATGTACATTAATGGAAGGTGGAAGGATTACGATTTTACATATCCGAATTATAAAGAAGAAGAATACAAAAAAGAATTGGAAATAATAAGGTTAATGTATCTTGAAAAGAGAAAAAAGTTTTTGAGGTGAAATGATGAATTTTTATGTGGATGTTTTAGGATGTCCAAAAAATGAAGCAGATTGTGCAATATTAAAGGCTCATTTGAAAAAAATGGGAAATAACGTGGTGGATAATTTAAGTGAAGCAGATGCGGTGATTGTTGATACTTGTGGTTTTATTTTGAATGCTAAAAAGGAATCTATTGAGGAGATATTAACATATGTGGAATTAAAGAAAGAAAGGAATTTAAAGGTTTTTGTAACAGGTTGTTTAGTACAAAGATTTGGAAAGGAATTGAGAAAAGAAATACCGGAAGTTGACGGATGGTTTGGTGTTGTAGAACCGGAAAAGATTGCGGAAAATATAGGTAAAAAAAGTGTTATCCCCGATATGCCAAATGCGGTTTATAATTTTTATGGACGAGTTGATAACAAACAATATGCGTATGTGAAAATTTCAGATGGTTGTGATAGAGCGTGTAGTTTTTGTACTATTCCGTTATTCAAAGGTAGTTTTAAGAGTAGAAAAATTGAGGACTTGTTGAATGAAGTAAAGTTTTTAGTTGATTCTGGGATAAAAGAAGTAATATTGGTGGCACAGGATACAACGGGATATGGTATAGATCTTTACGGAGAGCAAAAATTACCTGAGCTTTTAAAAAGGATAAACGATATACCTGGAGATTTTTGGGTTAGGGTTATGTATATGCATCCCGATCATATCACAGATAAGATTATTGAAGCTTTTTCTTATGAAAAAGTTTTAAAATATTTCGATATGCCTATTCAATATGCAAGTAATAATATACTACGATTAATGAATAGAACTAGAAAAGTAGAAGAACTCCTATTGTTGATTAATAAAATTAGGAATTTTTACAGCAATGCCGTTTTGAGGACAGGTATAATTGTGGGATTTCCAGGTGAAACAGATGAGGAGTTTCAAAAAATGCTTGAGTTTATAAAGGAGGTAAAATTTGATAGATTAGGTGCATTTTTGTATTCAGATGAAGAAGAGGCAGCTTCCTTTAAACTAGATGGAAAAGTTCCAAGGAAATTGGCTGAAGAAAGATTGGAAGAATTAATGGATATTCAAGCTCAAATTTCTTTGGAAAAAAACGAAAAACTTGTGGGAAAGGTATTAAAAGTATTATTTGACGAAGAAGAAGCAGGAGTTTTAGTTGGAAGAAGCTATATGGATGCTCCAGAGATTGACGGTAGTGTATTTGTTAAGGGGAATTTTAAAAAGGGGTTTTTTAATGTAAAGATTACTTCTGCAGACATCTATGACTTAGAAGGAGAATTTATTGAGGAGTGGTAGTTTGAATATTCCAAATACTATTACTTGGGCTAGGGTACTTTTAACTGCTGTTATAGTTTTTTTGATTTTGAAGGGATTTTTTTTATTTGCATTTGCGTTATTTCTAATTGCAGCTATTAGCGACTATTTTGATGGATATTTTGCAAGAAAATTAAATCAGGTAACTAACTTTGGTAAAATTTTCGATCAAATGAGTGATAAGATATTTATTACGAGCATTTTGATAGCTTTTGTAGAGCTTAACTTAGTTCCAAGTTGGATAGTCATAGTTATAGTTTTTAGGGATACGTTGGTTACTACAGTAAGAATGGCAGCTCTTGTGTCTAATCAAGTAATTGCTGCAAATTACTTTGGAAAGTTAAAAACTGTTTCTCAAATGATTTGGATAGTTGTTCTATTTTTGAAAAGTATAGGATATAACGTTTATATGGTAGATGATATCTTGGCGTATGTAGTAGTATTTTTTACCATTGCTTCTGGAATTTTGTATCTTGGACAAAATATTAGAGTTTTGAAGGGGTGATTTTAATTGCGAACGTTTGTTGCACTTGATATAACTGATGAAGTCAAAAAGGTATCTGAGGAAGTTATATCAAAGTTAAAGCGTATGGGGTTTAAGGCTTCGTGGGTTTCTTCTGAGAATTTACATCTTACATTATTTTTTCTAGGAGATATCGATAAAGAAAAGGTAGAGTTATTATCAGAGAAACTTCACAAAAGGCTAGCTGGATTTCCCAGTTTTTCTTTTAATGTTACTGAATTTGGCTTTTTTAGATTCAAACATTTGCCTAGAGTGTTTTTCTTAAAGGTGGAACAAAATAAAATATTACAAACACTTTATCTTGAAATGCGCTCAGAGATGAAGAAAATGCGCATTTCATTTGATGATAAGGGAAATTTTGTACCGCATGTTACTTTGGGAAGGTTAAAGTATAGTCCAGAAAACTGGGAGGAACTTGTCAAGGATATTGACATTCCAAAGATGATTGTTCCTGTTGATAAAGTAACTATTTATTCTTCTACTTTGACACCTACTGGACCAATATACAAATGGTTGTATAGGGTGAAATTTGAAGGAGGTTTAGACAGAAATGAATGATAATAAGCAAAAAAAAGAAGTATTAAAAAAAGCCATTGGAAAAATTGAAAAGACGTATGGAAAAGGTTCAATAATGTTTTTAGGAGAAGAAAGTAGTGTTCAAAATATTGAAACTATATCAAGTGGTTCTGTGGCAATTGATATTGCTTCAGGTGTTGGAGGGTATCCAAGGGGAAGAATAATAGAAATTTATGGACCAGAGTCTAGTGGTAAAACCACAATAGCATTGCATGCAATAGCTTCGGCACAAAAAACTGGAGGTATTGCTGCTTTTATCGATGCAGAGCATGCACTTGATCCGGTTTATGCAAAAAATTTAGGGGTGAATGTTGAAAATTTGCTTATTGCTCAACCAGATTATGGAGAACAGGCACTTGAAATAGTTGATGAACTTGTAAGAAGCAATGCTGTGGATCTTATTGTAATTGATTCTGTTGCAGCTTTGGTTCCTAGAGCTGAAATTGAAGGGGCAATGGGGGATGTACAGGTGGGGCTTCAGGCAAGGTTAATGTCTCAAGCTTTAAGAAAGCTTGCTGGAAATATAAACAAGTCTAAAACTGTGGTTATATTTATAAATCAAACTCGTATGAAAATTGGTGTTATGTATGGGAACCCTGAAACGACTACAGGTGGTGTTGCGTTGAAATTTTACGCTACTATGAGACTTGAAGTTAGAAGTATAGGAAAGATAACAGAAGGGAAAGAGAATATAGGAAATCAAGTTAGGATTAAATTTGTAAAAAATAAGGTTGCGCCACCATTTAAAGAAGCAATTGTCGATGTTATATATGGAAGGGGAATTGTGAGAGAAAACGAATTGTTTAATTTAGCGGTTGATGAAGGATTAATTTCTAGAAGAGGAAGTTGGTTCTCATATGTGGATTCTTTGGATACAGAACACTCCTTAGGTCAGGGAAAGAACAATTCGTTGGAATATCTTTTAAACCATCCTGAATTGTTGAATGAAATAGAGGAAAAAATAAGGGAAAAGCATGGTTTACTAAAGAAAGGTGAAACAAGTGAAGAAGAATCCTCTAAGTGATGCTCTGAGACTTTTAAAATATAGAGCGCGTTCTGAAATGGAAATTAAAACTCGATTAAAGTCAAAAGGATATTCAACGTGTGAAATAGAAGAAGTTGTTTTACAATTAAAAGAGAAAGGTTTTTTAGACGATGAAAAGTTTGCGTATCTTTATGCATATGATTCATTGACGTTAAAAAAGAAAGGTCCATTTTTAATAAGATTGGAATTACAAAAATTGGGTGTTGATGAGTTTATAATTGAAGATGCATTGAGTAGAGTATTAGAGGAAGTGGATGTGGAGAAAATAAAAACGGAAATAACAAAGAATTTAGACGAAAGAAAAGCAAAAGAATACCTATACAGAAGAGGATTTGGAGGTGAATAAGATGTTGACATATATACTAACGGGAATAGGATTATTAATTGGTGCATTTTCGGGATATGTTATCGCAAAGAAAAAAATAGAAAAGCAACTTTTGATTACAAAGCAAGATGCAGAGCATATAATAAAAAATGCGGAAAAAGAAGCAAGTGAAATCAAAAAGAAAGCCGTTATTGAGTCAAGAGAAGAACTCCACAGGATGAGGGAAGAGTGGGAAAAAGAAAAGAAAGAAAGAGAAGAGGAAATTAGATATTTAGAAGATAGATTGATGAAACGAGAAGAAATGTTGTCAAAAAGGGAAGAACTCCTTGATAAAAAGGAAAGTTATATTGAAGAGATGAGAAAGGAATTAGATGCAAAACAAAAAGATCTAATTGAAAAAGAAAAAGAATTAACTGAAAGATTTGAAAGACTTGCTGGTATAACCCCTGAGCAAGCTAAAGAAATGGTTTTGGAAGAGGCGCGTGAAAAATATGAATATGAAATAGCAAAAGTTTATTCTCAAATAAAATCAAGGTACGAAGAAGATTCTGAAAAGTATGCTAAAAAGGTAATAGCAGATGCTATTCAAAGGTATGCGCCAGAATATGCAGGTGAAGTGACGGTAAGTACCATAATGTTGCCAAACGATGATATGAAGGGAAGGTTAATTGGTAGAGAAGGTAGGAATATAAGGGCATTTGAAAAAGTAACTGGAGTTGACTTGATAATAGATGATACCCCTGAGATGGTTACCGTAAGTTGTTTTAATCCTTTAAGGAGGGAAATTGCAAGGAGAACTATAGAAAAATTAGTAGCTGATGGTAGAATACATCCAACGAGAATAGAAGAAATGTATGAAAAATCAAAATCTGAGGTTGAGAAGGTAATAAGAGAGGCAGGACAAGAGGCAACATTCGTTACAGGTGTTGGAGGTTTACATCCAGAAGTTATTAAGTTACTTGGAAGATTGAAATTTAGAACAAGTTACGGTCAAAATGTTTTGAATCATTCTATAGAAGTGGCATTAATTGCGGGATTAATAGCATCTGAATTAGGTGTAAATGTTGAAAAAGCAAAACGTGGAGGACTATTACACGATATTGGAAAAGCTCTTGATCACGAAGTTGAGGGTTCACATACAGTAATTGGTGCAGAAATTCTAAAAAGATATGGTGAAAGCCGAGAAATAATAAACATGGTAATGGCACATCATGGAGAAGAAGAACCAATGACACCAGAAGCGGTTATAGTTGCTGCTGCAGATGCCCTATCAGCAGCACGTCCGGGTGCAAGAAGAGAAGATGTGGAAAATTACATTAAAAGACTCATCAAACTTGAAGAAATAGCAAAGAGTTTTAAATATGTGGAGAATGCGTATGCAATTCAAGCAGGAAGAGAAGTCAGAGTTATTGTTCAACCGGATAAAATTGATGATGCATTAGCAGATAAACTATCCCATGATATTGCAATAAAAATTGAAGAGGAATTACAATATCCCGGTGTTTTAAAAGTGGTAGTTATTAGAGAGAAAAGAAGTGTAGCTTATGCAAAATAAAAGGCTCCTTGTGGAGCCTTTTATTATATAATAGCTTTGCCTGTTTCTTTATCGAATATGTGCATGGTATTCATATCAAATACTACGTCGATCTCTTGTTCTTCTTTTGCCTCAGTTTTGGGATCAACAATTGCTATAAACTTGTCATTTCCAGATACAAGATGTAGTATTGTTTCACTTCCAAGTGGTTCAACAACATCTACTTTCGTTCTTGCCGTGTTTTCTCCTTCTTTTGGAGCCATGGCGAACATTTTGTCATAAATATTTTCAGGCCTTATACCAAAGATAACATCGCTGTCAATATATTTTTCCAATTTTTCCGCAATTTGTTCTGGAATTTTTAATTTTAAACCACTTGATTTAATCCAAAGACCATTTTCCTTTATAATTTTTGCGTCAATAAAATTCATTGCAGGACTTCCAATAAAGCCTGCAACAAATGTGTTTGCCGGTTTATTGTATATTTCATGTGGTGTTCCAATTTGTTGAATTACTCCATCTTTCATAACAATAATTTTGTCCGCCATTGTCATAGCTTCTATTTGATCGTGGGTTACGTAAACTATTGTAGCTTCTAATCTGTGATGTAATTTCTTTAATTCAGATCTCATTTGGACTCTTAATTTTGCATCTAAGTTTGATAAAGGTTCATCAAAGAGGAATACTTTTGGATTTCTAACAATTGCCCTGCCAACTGCTACTCTTTGCCTTTGACCACCTGAAAGTTGTCTTGGCTTTCTATCAAGGTACTCTTCAATACTTAAAATTTTGGCAGCTTCTCTAACTCTTCTTTCAATTTCATCTTTTGGGACCTTTCGAAGTTTTAGACCAAACGCCATGTTATCATAGACTGTCATGTGTGGATACAAAGCGTAATTTTGGAAAACCATTGCAATGTCTCTATCTTTTGGTTCAACATCGTTCATAACTTTTCCAGCGATTTTTAATGTACCTTTTGTGATTTCCTCAAGACCTGCTATCATTCTCAATGTAGTTGTTTTTCCACATCCAGATGGACCAAGAAGTACAACAAATTCTTTATCTTCGATTGTAAAGGTTGCATCTTTAACTGCTTCGACCTTACCATCGTAAATCTTCCATACGTGTTCTAATTCAACTTTAGCCATACGGGCACCTCCTATTTATCATCAAATATATCTTCAGGTTTTAATTTGGTATGTAATGAAGGATCACCAACTTCTAATAAATAAAGTTCCCAAATGTTTTCTAAAAAAGTCAATAATTTTTCAAATTTTTCATAGTTTATGATTACTGAGACTGGTTTTCCGTTTTTTGTTATTATTACATTATTATTCGTGGATTCTTCTACAACCTTTGAAAATTTTGCCTTTGCTTCTGCAAGATTATAATACAAATTTTTGTCTTTTAACAAAATAACACCCCTGACTATAATTATAGTCATTTTTTTGCAAAATTTTGATGTAGAACTCAAACGTAACATTTTCGAAACTTTTAAGAAATATTATAGGTGTAAAATTTGACTGAACGGTCAATAAAAAATGGAGGTGGAAATATGGCTGTAGGTGGAATTAAGGGTATGATTTATAGGCAAGCTGGTAAGATGATTAATTCGTTTGTAAGAAAAGCAGATACAAAAGCCTTTTCGAAATTGTTATTCACCGTTGGTGCATTAAGTAAAGAACCGGCAAAAAGTGGGCTTAAAAAATTGGGATTAATGGCTCAAGAAGATCATCCTATGATAAAAAAGTGGATTGAAATTTTCCAAAAGTCAAGTCCAAAGTGTACCGAAAAGATTATTAACAATCTTATTATAAATGAATTTGCAATAGGAGAGCCCTTGAGACAAAAAATAATGGAGAAAGAAAAAGTTGTTTTACCAAAATTAGGGGTCATAAGCCCTACTTATGCATGTAATCTACAATGTATTGGTTGTTATGCAGGACTTTACGGAAGAAAATACGAACTTTCAAAAGATGAAGTAAGGAGCGTGTTAAGACAAGGAGAAGAACTTGGGATTTACTTTTGGATAATTACAGGTGGAGAGCCTTTCTATTGGCCACATTTATTTGATATTTTGGAAGAATTTGATCAACATTATTTCATGATTTACTCAAATGGTATATTAATTACTGAAGAAAAAGCAAAGAGATTAGCAGAACTTGGTAATGCAACTATTGCAATTTCTGTTGAAGGATTTGAAGAACAAACTGATTGGAGAAGAGGAAAAGGGGTATTCAAATCAATTCAAAATACTTGGGAAAGATTGAGAAGATATGGCGTTCCATTTGGAGCAAGTGTGACTGCTACAAAAGTTAATCATGATACAATTATGAAAGATGAATTTTGGGATTTCTTGGAAGAAAATGAGGTTAAATATGTTTGGGTATTCCAATTTATGCCAGTTGGGATGAATCCAACTATGGATCTTGTGCCAACTCCAAAGCAAAGATACGAAAGATTCTTCAAAACAGATGAAATGAGACTTAGTGGAAGATTTGCATTTGTTGCGGATTTCTGGAATCACGGATTTTTAACACATGGTTGTCTCTCTTCTGGTTCAAAATATTTCCATGTAAATGCAAAAGGATATGTTGAACCATGTGTTTTCCAACAATTTGCAAAGGATAGTATCAGAGAAAAATCATTGCTTGAAATATTTAAATCTCCGTTCTTTGAGGCGTACAAGAGAATGATTCCATTTTCAAATAATTTGTTTAGACCATGCCCAATTATTGATAATCCAAAAGTATTTAGAGCAATGGTTAAACATTTTGATGCTATACCACAACATGAGGGTTCCGAAAGAGTTGTAACAGAACTTGCTCCAGAAATTGATAAATTAGCTGAAGAATGGAAAGAGTATGCAGATAAACTTTGGTATGAACAAGGTTATGTTGAGAGATATCCTGTTAATAGAGGAATTTACAATTATGAAACGAGAATGAAAAGGTATGCAAATAGAGAAGAAGCTTTGAAAGTAGATAAAAAATTAGAGATTTAATTTTGTAAGGGGGTACTCCCCTTACATTATGAGGTGAGTATGTGTCTAAAAGAAATACAAAACAATTGATATTAAAAGCTGCAAAGGAAGCGTTTTCCAAAAAAGGATATGATGCGGTAAGTATAGATGAAATAGCACAAATTGCTGGGGTGCGAAAATCTCTTATTTATTATTACTTTCCCAGCAAGGAGGCGCTTTTTGAAGAAGTTTGGGTTAATTCCATTGAAGAATTGGAAAATGAGATTTTTGGTGTTAGCAAAGATGAACCGACTTATATTTCAAAAATAAAAAATTTTTTAAGAAGGTACATTGATTTTTTGACTAGTAAAAAAGAAATATCAGAATTGTTGAGAAAGGAAAAAGCAAAGGTACTTGATCAAGATAATTGGGTGAATGCAAAGGATAGGTACGAGGGATTTTTGAAGAAGATAGAGATGTTAATTATTGAAGGTAAAAATAAGAATGTAATAAAAGAAGATGTTGATCCCAAGGCAGCTACTGAGATGATTGCAAGTGTTGACTCTGTTCCAAGAAAGAGTTTATTAAGAGCAGTTGAAAATATGTTAATAAAAATTTTACTTAAAGATAACACTTAGACTTTACTTTAAATATTTATATGGTATAATATTGATGATATTAAATTAGGAAAATCTAGGAGAGGTGAGAAAATTGAAAAAAGGAATTCACCCGGAAATGAAATTGATTACGGTAAAATGTGCGTGTGGTGCTGAACATAAGTTTTATAGCGCAAAGGAAAATATAAGGATCGATGTGTGCTCTAGTTGCCATCCATTTTACAAGGGTGCTGGTGCTGCTGGTATGATAGTTGACACGGAAGGAAGAATTGAAAAGTTTAAGAAAAAATATAATCTAAAATAATTGCAATTGCCGGGAGCATTGCTCCCAAATTATTTTTTTAAACCATAGGGAGGTTTTGTGTATATGGAAGTTGGGCAAGTAGTAAAAGGTAAAGTAGTAGAGATACTAAAATTTGGAGCAAATGTCGAACTAGAAGATGGTGAGAAGGCATTTATTCATATCTCAAAGATTGCGCCAACGTATGTGAGGTCTGTGAACGATTATTTGAAAGTTGGTCAAGAAGTAGAAGGAAAGATTTTGGGAAAAACAAGAGATGGTAAATGGGAGTTAACACTTAAAGAATCTTCTTCAAATTCAAATGATGAGGAAAAAGGGAAAAAGTCAAATAGCGATTTTGAAAGGAAGTTAGCTAAATTTATGAAAGATAGTGACAGAAAGCATTCAGAATATAGGAAGAGATTAGACAAAAAAAGAGGAAAAAAGAATAGAAGATAAGTAGAAGGGCGGGGAAGCGCCCTTTTGTTTGTTTTCATGGGTTTGTGTTAAATAGTTAATAGTAGAAATATGGCTCCAATTATCTGGAGCCATATTTTTTATTATTTTACTTTTGATTTTTTCTTTTTAGGGACTCTTTTACATATATTTGCTATACAGTGTTTGTTTTCAATATGGTCTAAAAATTCATCTTTAAAATTATTAATCAATGAGAGTAAAGGTACTGGGAAACTTTGACCAAGACCACAAAGTGCTGTTTCTCTTGCCGTATTTGCAATTTCAATCAAGTTATCAAGATCTGTTTTAGTTGCTTGAAATTGTCCCATTTTTTCCAAAATTTTTACTGCCATTTTTGTTCCTTCTCTACAAGGTGTACATTTTCCACAAGATTCATGTCTAAAGAATTCCATTACATTTTTTGCAATATCAATAACGCAGTGGGTATCATTTACACCTAAGATTACACCAGAACCTAAACTTACTCCATATTTTGCAAATGAATCATAGTCTAATGGTGTATCAAATTTGCTTTCATCAATAAATGTACCTGCAATACCACCAGTTTGAACCATTTTAAGATTTTCACCTGATACACCGCCTGCGTATACCAACAGTTCTTTGACTGTTATGCCCATGGGGAGTTCAACGATACCTCTGTTGTTTAAGTTCCCAGCAAAACAGAAAACTTTTGTTCCTGGTGAATTTTCAGTACCAAATTGTCTGAACCAATCTGCACCGTTTAATATTATTTGTGGTATATTTGCCAGTGTTTCAACATTATTTATTACTGTTGGTTTACCAAACAAACCACTTTGCGGTGGATATGGAGGTTTCAATCTAGGTCTTCCAGCATGTCCTTCAATAGATTCTAATAAAGCAGTTTCTTCTCCACAAATATACGCACCTGCACCTAGTCTTATTGATAGATCAAAGTTAAAGCCACTATTTAGTATATTTTTGCCCAAAAAACCATATTCATATGCATCATGGATAGCCTTTTTAATATTTTCAACTGAACCGTAATATTCGCCTCTTATGTAAATGTAGCCTTTGGTTGCCCCAACGGTATATCCTGCTATTACCATTGCTTCAATTATACTATGTGGATCACCTTCCATTATTAACCTATCTTTGTACGTTCCAGGCTCACCCTCATCGGCGTTACAAACTATATATTTTTGATCAGAATTTGTTTTAAATGTAAATTCCCATTTCAAACCCGTTGGAAAACCTGCACCGCCTCGACCACGAAGACCACTTTTTTTTATTTCCTCTATTATATTTTCTGGCTTCATTTCTAAAGCTTTTGCAAGTGCAAAGTATCCGTTGTTTGCTATATATTCTTCTATATTTTTAGGGTCTATTTTTCCAATGTTTCTTGTTACGATTCTTATTTCTTTTGTTAATGATTCCTTTTTTGTAATTAAATTTTTGTGATTAATTTCAAGATCCAGGACTTTTCTCCCTTTTAAAATGTGCTCCTCAAAAATTTTTACAACATCTTCTTTTGTTTTTGCAGAATAAAATACATTATCTGGCATAACTGCAATAGTTACACCATTGTAATTGCCAAGTGTACCAGTTTCAAGAATATCTACAATATTGTCAAAGTTATAATCTTTTACTAATGATTTTAAAAGTTTTAAGAACTCTTTTGCACCCAATAATACACTGTTACTATCAACAGAAATTAATATAGTGATAGGTTTCATATATTCTCACCCCTTTTTAATTTATTTATTATTTCTCTTACTTTTTTTGGGGTGAGATCACCATAGTATTCGTTGTTTATCATTATGACAGGAGAAACACCACAAAGGCCTAAACAGCTTGTTTCTTCAAGTGTAAATAACCCATCATCTGTTGTTTGATTAAAATCTATTTTTAATTCTTCTTTTAGTGTTTTGATTATTTCCCTTCCATTTGCAACATGACATGGTAAACTAGTACATACTCTGATTAAATACTTACCTCTTTTTTTGATGGAAAACATCGAATAGAAGGTGAGAACTTCATATACTTTGGATAAGGGAATATTTAATTCTTCACTTACTAGTTTTACTGCTTCCTCTGGTATGTAGTTACCTTCTATTGTTTCTTGAATCTTGTGAAGTGTATAAATTAAAATATCTCTTTCTTCCAATCTTTCTGATTTTGCATGTGAAATAATTTTTTTGATTTCAGTGAGCATAGCGCGACCCCCTTTTTTCTTTATTCAATTGCAGGTGTTACTTTGCTTATTGCGCCAAATCTACAGACTTCTATACAACTTCCACATTTTACACAAGCTGATTGGTCTATTTCATGGACTTTCCTTACTTCGCCAGAAATACAACTTGAAGGACATACCCTAGCACAAGCTGTACAACCTACACATTTTTCTGGATCTATAACGTAACTAATAAGTGCTTTACATTTGCTAGCAGGACATTTTTTCTCTCTCACATGTGCAAGATACTCATCTTTGTAGTATCTTAAAGTAGATAGTACGGGATTTGGCGCAGTTTGTCCAAGACCACAAAGCGAAGAGTCTTTAATAACGTTACCTAGATTTTCCAAGATTTCTATATCTTCTTCTGTTCCTTCGCCTTTTGTTATTTTATCCAAAATTTCATACATCTTTTTTGTTCCTTCTCTACAAGGTGTACATTTTCCACATGATTCATCTACAGTAAATTCTAAGAAAAACTTTGCAACATCGACCATACAATCGTCCTCATCTAAAACTATTAAACCACCAGAACCAACTATTGCTCCCAGTTTTTGTAGTGATTCGTAATCAACTGGTGTATCGAAATACTCTTCTGGTATGACACCACCGCTTGGTCCCCCAGTTTGAACTGCTTTAATCTTTTTACCAGTTGGAGATCCTCCGCCAATTTCGTATATAAGTTCTCTTAATGTAATTCCCATAGGTACTTCAACCAAACCTGTATTTTTAACTTTACCAGCCAGCGCAAAAACTTTTGTTCCAGGTGATTTTTCTGTCCCCCACTGTCTAAACCAATTTGCGCCGTGGTATATAATCGGTGGAACACATGCTAATGTTTCAACGTTATTTATATTACTTGGTTTTCCCCACAATCCTTTTTGTGCTGGGAATGGAGGTTTTACCCTTGGTTGTCCTCTTTTTCCTTCAATTGAGTGCATTAAAGCGGTTTCCTCACCACACACAAATGCCCCTGCCCCAATCCTTATTTCTATGTCGAACGAAAAATCTGTTCCTAGAATATTTTCTCCCAAGAAACCATATTCCCTTGCTTGATTTAAGGCCACCGTTAATCTTTCAATTGCAATTGGATATTCAGCTCTTAAATAGACAAAACCTTTTGTTGCTCCGATTGCATATCCTGCTATGGTCATAGCTTCAATTATGGTGTGTGGATCTCCTTCGAGAATTGATCTATCCATAAAGGCGCCTGGGTCTCCTTCGTCAGCGTTACATATCATATACTTTTCGTCACCAGGAGATTTCCTTGCGAACTCCCATTTTAAGCCAGTTGGAAAACCTGCACCACCTCTTCCACGAAGCCCACTATCTTTAACAACTTGTATAACTTCCTCCGGTTTCATTTCTTTTAGTGCTTTGTGTAATGCAAAATAACCATCTCTTGCTATATATTCATCAATATTTAACGGATCAATAATTCCCACATTTCTAGTTGCTATTTTTACTTGCCTTGAGAAGAAAGGAATTTCTTTTTGTGGTTGTGGGACTATTTTTCCTTTATCACCTTGATAAAGGTATTCCTCTACAATTCTACCTTTTAGAAGATGTTCTTCAACAATTTTTTCTGCAGCTTCTGGCGTTAATTTTTGATAGTAAACCCCTTCTGGATGTATTACCATTATTGGCCCTAAACTACAAGCACCCATACAACCAGTTTCAACGATTTTTATATTATCTTGTAAATTGTATTCTTTAATTTTTCTTTCTAATACATCTTTTACACTTTCTTCACCTGCGGAAATACAGGCTCCACCAGCACAAATAAGAATTGTATTTGTTTCTAAAGGCATTATTTTTCTACCTCCTTATTCTTCTCCTTTTTTTACTATCAAATCACCTACAAGCTCACCGGCAACTATATGGGACTTTATAATTCTTCTTGCATTTTCGGGATTTACGTGTCCATAAGTAATGGGGACTTCCCCATTTATTTCCACTTTTATAGTTGGTTCAACTTCGCATAATCCCATGCAACCAGATTGGACAACTGATATATCGTCAATGTTTAATTCATTTAACGTTTCCACTATTGCATTTAAAGTATCTTTCGCGCCTGCAGCTATTCCACATGTCCCCATTGCAACTGTTATTTTTCCCCTTTTTCCTTCTTCCCTCATTTTAACTTTTTTTAATGTATCTTCTTTTATTTTCATAAGTTCTTCTAAGCTTTTTATTTTACCCATTATTTTCCCTCCCCTTGGAACTTTTTAATAATACTTGGAACCATATCGGGTGTGACTTTACCAAAAAATTCTTTTTCACCTATAAGGACAACAGGTGCCATACTACATGCTCCTAAGCACCTTACACCGTGGACTGAAAAGTTACCATCTTTAGTTACTTCGCCTTCATTTACTCCAAGTTCACTAAGAAACCTTTCCATAACTTTATCTGCACCTTTAACATAACATGCAGTACCCAAACATATCTTAATTTGATTCTTTCCTTTGGGCTTCGTAGAAAAGAAATTGTAGAATGTTACCACACCATAGACAACCGATGTAGGAATCTTAAGCTTTTCAGCAACGTGGTTTTGAACTTCTTCTGGAAGCCAACCAAATAGTTCCTGGGCTTTGTGAAGGACATTAATTAAAATACCTTTTTTTCCTTTTAATTCTTCAATATACGCATCGAGCTCCTTGTAAAGCTCGACATGTTTTTCACAAACTGCCAACATGGCCACCTCCTATTTAGTATTACCATCCAGGTAATATTATAACATTAAAAGTAAAAAAATTCACTTGTGAAATGTTATTTTTAAGATAACATTTTTTTAATTATTCACGATTAATTACTTCAGATAAACAATCCCCTGAGATATCAGGGGATTGTCCAAAATAATATAAATTTATTCAAAAAATGTATTCAATATTTTATTTTCTATTACTCTACTTTCATCAAAATCATCAATCTGTAAATACCAGTTCATAGTTTCAATTGCAGCTCTTAGTGGAATCATTCCAATGATTTCTGAATTTAATACAGGAACACCATATCTTTGGGCTTCTCGTTTTATTGCCTCAAACACTCTAAAAATTGGAGATTTTTTGTAATTTGTCAAATTCATAGAAACTTGAACAATTCTTTTTTCTTTTAATTCCACGCCCATTGCCTTTACATATCTAAAACCACCACTTATATGTCTAACTGCTTTTGCTATTTTATTTGCTATTTCTATATCATTTGTTCCCAGATTGACGTTGAATGCAATTAGGTATTCTCTTGCACCTACTGCAACTACACCTGCGGTGGGATGTACTTTGTCGGGACCAAAATCTGGCTTCCAATTTTGATCTTTGATTTTTTCAAAAAATCCTTCAAATTCTCCCTTTCTAATTTTTGATAAGTTTTCCCTTTCAGGTGAAGTAGCTGATTTTTCGTAAAGATACACAGGAATGTTTAATTCTTTTCCGATTCTTTCTCCTAATTTTTTGGAAATTTCGATACATTCTTCCATTTTTGTATTCATAACTGGAATAAAAGGGATAACGTCCGTTGCACCCATTCGTGGGTGTTCACCTTTGTGAATTCTAAGATCAATAAGCTCAGTAGCTTTTTTTACCATGTCGAATAATGCGTTTTCTATTTCATCTGGTTCACCTACAAGCGTAACAACGGACCTATTGTGATCATGATCCATGGACCAATCGAGGACTTTGACTTTTTTGTATTTTTCCGCTTCTTCGATTATCATTCTGATTTTTTCTATATCCCTTCCCTCACTAAAGTTTGGTACACTTTCGATTAATTTCATACTCCCCCTCCTATTTCATTAGTGATGTTTTTTATATCCTCTAAAATTGATGGCTTTGAAAATATATAACTTTCTCTTTCAAAAATTTTGGGTGTATTACCTTGAAAATTTATAATTTCTCCCCCAGCTTCCTTTACAATCAAATATGCAGCGGCTATATCCCATGGATTTGCACGTTTTGCAATGAAAAAATCAAATTTGTTTGCCGCAACGTAGCATGCAGAAAGAGCGGCACTTCCGAGAATTCTAATTCTTTGAACTTTATTTTCAACTTTTTCAATAAATTTTCCTGTAAATTTTCTGGAGAATCCAACACTTCCAATGGAAAATTTAAGGTCATTTATATCTTTTATTTCAAGTTTTGAGTGGTTTAAATACGCCCCCAGATTTTTCATTGCTAAGAACATTTCTTCGGTAAATGGATTGTATACTACACCAATTAGTGGTGACTTATTTTCATAATATGCAATTGATATGCAAAAATTTGGAAGACCATGGATGTAATTTATAGTTCCATCAATTGGATCAACTACCCACTGATTTTTTCCCATATCTTTTGTGTTATTTTCTTCTGCTAAAATACCATCATCTGGAAAATACTTTTTTATTTCCTGTATTATCATTTCTTGTGCTTTTTTATCGTGTTCTGTTACAAGATCCTGGAAATTTTCCTTTTCTTCAATATTTTTTGCTTTTCCAAAAAATTGCATTAGATAAAATCCAACTGTTTTTGAAATTTCAACTGCTAAATTTAGTCTATTCATTATACTCATCTCCCAATAGATAATCAAATATCTTCCTTGCAAAGGGGGCAGCCATTTCAGCGCCGCTTCCACCATTTTCAAAAAGCACTACAATAGAATACTTTGGAGACTTAAAAGGACCAAACCCTACAAACCACGAATGAGATTTTTTATTTTTACCCACTTCTGCTGTTCCCGTTTTTCCGGCAACTTTGTATTTTGCATCTTTAAAACTATTATATGCCGTACCCCTATCTCGGATTGAACCACTATGTGATGTAACTTCCAAAAGCCCTTCTTTGATTATTGTCCATATTTCTTTTGGAAGATTTATATTCGAATAAGTTGTTTGTGACTTTGCTATATGTGGAATAGGTGTTTTTCCATTATTGGCTATTGTTGTGTAAAAATTTAATAGTTGTAATGGAGTAAGTAATATATAGCCTTGGCCTATTCCTGCTAATATGGTATCACCTGGATACCATATTTCTTTCAACTTTTTTTGTTTCCATTCTCTAGAGGGAAAAATTCCTTCTTTTTCTTCAATATCAATACCTGTTTTCTTATCTATTTTAAAAATATCAGCTACATTTTTAATTTTATCAATTCCCAATTTTAATGCAATGTTATAAAAGTATACATTGCAAGAAACACGAAGAGCTTTAATAAGATCTGTTTCACCATGGCCACTTAAAAGCCAATCATTAAATATTGCAATGGTTTTTCCAGAACTTGATTTGTACTCGAATCTTCCTTTACAATTTACAGTAGCCGGTGTGCTTTCACTTAAAAGATACGCAATGGCAATGAGAGGTTTTATAGAAGAACCTGGGGAATATAATCCCATTGTAGAGCGATTTAAAAGTGGATTTTTTGGATCATTTATTATTTTTCGCCAGGTATATGTATCAATACTGTAGAATTCTTCTTCAATTCCAGGATATGAAACCATGGATAAAATTTCGCCTGTTTTTGTATCTTCTACAATGACAGAAGCAGGTATGTCGATTTCCTTCAATTTAGAATAAATGAACTTTTGAAGATTAAAATCAATAGTAGTATGTAAGTCCTGCCCATTTTCTGGGATTCTTTGTATGATTCGTTGTTTTATTTTTCCGCTTGGAGTTGAAAAAACTAATTCACTTCCTAATTTTCCATCAAGTATGTTATTGTACGTTTTTTCAAGTCCAAAATTTCCCTTTCCATTGGAATTTAAATATCCTATTATATGTAATACTTCTGGTAAGTACCTTCTGATTTCTTTGTATTGGATATAATACCCGAGTTTTTCAATACCGTAGATTTGATGATTTTCAAGTTTTACTTTCCCGCTACTAATTAACTCTGATAATTGTTTTTCTGTCAAAATATTTTTTAATTTATCCATCTCCATATCTTTAGAATAAATTAAAAAAGGGATTTTTTCGCTCCAAGCAAGTTTTATACCGTTTCTATCATAAATAGTTCCTCTTAATCCCTTTGTTAAAATAGTTTGTGTTAACAAAGAATTTAAAAATGCTCTGTGATTTTTTGATTCAAGTATTTGAATTTTTGTAAGGTAAAACACCAAAATGCTAAACATTATTAAAAAAATTACTAGAGTAGATTTATACCTCATGTTTCCCCCTTAATAACTGGGTTTTTTTAAGCCTAATAAGTGTTTTTTCTTTTCCTAAAACTTCAATTGATTCAAATAAACCCGGTGTGACAAGTTTTCCCAATAAAGCACCTCTAATTGTTTGAAAGACCTTTTTTGTGGATAAATTTGTATTTTTTGATATGTCTCTTAAAGTGTTTTCAATAGATGATATATCAAAATTGTCTAATTTTTCAAAGGATTCAATGGCCTGTACAAGTATTATTTCTGCTTCTGGTTTTTTTAAGAACTTATCTATATATTTTTCATCATAAGGGTAATTATCGTCAAAGAAAGGGTATGATATGTCAAATAATTGTTCTAGTGTATTAACCTTTTCCCTACAAATGGAGATAACTTTTTTTGCATACATACTATCTAAATCTATTTTCACATTTATTAGGCTTAGATATCCCCTAAATTTTTCAATCACCTTTTCTATTGGTAACCTTCTTAGGTGTTGACCGTTGATCCACTCTAATTTTTTATAGTTGAAAACTACTGATTTATTGGATATATTAAACGGATCAAAAGCTTTTATTTTATCTGTTATATCAAATATTTCTTCTTCTGTTTTCCAACCCAATATTGCAAGGTAGTTTAATAAAGCATTATTTAAAATACCTATTTCTTTAAAGTAATCAACTGATGTGCCACCGTGTCTTTTACTTAATGGAGTTTTATCATTTCCAAGTATAAGTGGGATATGCATAAATACTGGAGGAGTCCATTCAAATGCGTTGTAGATCATAATTTGTCTGGGTGTATTTGAAAGGTGATCTTCTCCTCTAAATACATGGGAAATTTCCATTAAATGATCATCCACAACAACTGCAAAGTTATAAGTTGGATATCCATTTGATTTTATTATTATAAAATCTTCAAATAAGTTATTTTCAAAACTCATTTCGCCTTTTAAGAGATCCTGAAATTTTGTTTTTCCTTCTTTTGGTGCTTTAAATTTTACAACTATAGAATAATCTTTAAATTTTTTTGGAAATTCGTACGATGTGAATATTTCTTTATTGTCAGAATATACAGCGTAGTATGCCAACTTTTTATCTATTAACTTTTGAGCAAAGTTATTATATATATCTAGTCGTTCACTTTGTCTATATGGTCCAAAATTTCCTCCAATATCTGGTCCTTCGTCCCAATCTATCTCCAACCATTTTAAAGCATTTAAGATTTTTTCTTCATATTTTTTTGTGGAACGTTCTGTATCTGTGTCTTCAATACGGAGTATAAATTTTCCTTTGTTTTTTCTTGCAAAAAGCCAGTTAAAAAGTGCAGTTCTAGCACCACCTACGTGTAGATAGCCTGTTGGACTTGGTGCAAATCTTAGCCTGAACAATATGATCATCCTCCCAGAATATCTTTTAGAATTTTAAAATCAAGTTTGACGTTGAAAATAAAATCTTTTTCTAATTCTTTTTTTAATAGAAAACCTGAAGCATCTTTTGTTAACGGAATTGGTGTACAAAAATATAAAAAATTGTTTTCTACAGCTATTGTATAGAAAGGAAACATCTGTGCAATTTCCCATGCAAGCATATAGTTATTGGAAAAGAGAATATTCCTTTTGTTTTCCAAATTTCTTAATTTTTTTACGTTTAATTCCTTTATTTGATATATATTTTTTGACAATTTAACGTAGTTGTTGTATATAATGGAGTAATTTTTAAACTTCATCATCTTTTTTATTTTCTTAAAAATGTTTTCAGAAATATCTTTTGAAATAATAAAAAAGACTTCATCTGAATATTTCAAAGATTTTGGTATTTTTTTAAAACTTTCTAAGTTCTTTATATAGCATATGGAAAAATTTATGTTCTTCTTCTTCTTCTTCTTTTTATTAAAAAAAATCATATTTCACCACTTATTATAGCTGTTATTAGTTTAAAAGGAATTAATTCAAAAATTTTATTTTCTATTTTTGAATCGAAAAATTTTGTTTTATCAGCTATAACAAAAAATGGTTTATCATAATATTTTGATAGTATAGCCAATGTTTTTGAACCTATTTTATTTATTACTCCGTTTTCACATACCGAGTCAGCACCTGTTACTATATAGTCTGCATCTTTAATGTATTTTTCTACTTCAAAATCATTGATTAATTTTACATTGCAGGTTGATTTTAGTTTATCATATAGTATTTTACCCTCGCCACCGGGATTAGATACGGGAACTACTATTTCCAAATTTTTTGGGTGGGTTTTAAAGTAAACTTCCAATGTTTTACTGTTGCTTATCGTAACTACCCTAGCATCAAAGTTTAAAAATTTTTGGGCATAAGATATGGTACTATTAAAGGAACTTTTTAAAATCTTTTTAATTTCTTTTATTGTGTAACCATCTTGTACCATCTTTTTAATCCATTTTATAACTCCCATTTCTTTTTTTAAATGTGAAATTTTGTCTAAAATATATTTATCTTCTTCCATCTTTTCTAAAAGCCAGAATCCAATTTCAACTGATCCGGCATTTTTTAGTAGTTCACCCATTAAATTGCCCCTTTCTAAAAGCGTAAAAAGAAGCTCTTGCAAGGTCCATATCATCAAATAACAATATGTTATCTCTAATTTTTTCCACGTTTAATTGTTTATTTCCATATGAAAAAAACCAGCTTTCATATTTTTTGGGAAAATGTACTTTTTTAATATTTAACCTTGTAATTATTTTGTAAATTGCCTTTGCTTTTACCATATCTCCAAATGACGGGTGATAGGGTCCTGCTACAATTTGGTTTCTTGAATGTTCAGGAACAAAATATCCCATTCTAATTACATTTGCATTGTTTGAATAAATTAAAAGTAACATTTCAGAAGATATATCCAGTGCCTCTTTTAAAGTTAATGGAGTATACAATTTTCTTTCGTACATTTTCTCTAATTCGGTATTTTTAAAAATTAAAGTGGGATGTATTCTAAAAATGTTTACTCCCAGTTTAAGTAATTTCATCAAAGACAATATAGATTTTTCTTTTGAATCTTTTGGGAGTCCGATCATTAAATGTGCAGAGACCTTAAAATTTCTCTCCATTAAAAGGCGTATAGATCTTTCGTTGTCTTTGACAGTATGTCCCCTGTTTGAAGCATCTAAAACATCATTGAACATGCTTTGAATTCCAATTTCTATGGTTTTAACATTGTAGTGTTTTAAAATTCCAAGATTTTCCTCTGTTATTTCATCAGGTCGTGTAGATATTCTAATTGGAACATTTAAATATTTGACAAGTTCCAAAAACTCTAATTGTTTTTCTAAAGAAAGGCCAGTGAAAGTTCCACCGTAAAATGCTACTTCGTCAATTGAAAAATTTGAATACTTTTGAATTGTATTAAGTATTTCTTTTTTTGATGGCATTTTTTCTCCGGTCATAGAATATTGGTTGCAAAAAACACAACGTTTTTTGCAACCAGCATTTGGTAAAAAAATAGGAAGAATCATCTTAGTAATTCCTTAACCACCTTACTAACTAGTGCACCATCTGCTTTTCCTTTTAGCTTTGCCATTGTTTCTTTCATAATTTTTCCAAAGTTTTTTTCTTCAATGCTACTTATGATTTCTTGAACTATATTTTTTATTTCCTCTTCGCTTAGCATTTTTGGCGCGTAAATTTTTAGAATTTCAAGTTCTTTTTCTTCTTCTTTTGCAAGGTCTTCCCTTCCCGCATTTTTGTATGCTTCAATTGATTCTTGCCTTTTTTTAATTTCCTTGAGAACTATCTTTCCAATTTCCTCATCGGTTGCCTCTTTTCTTTTTTCTACTTCAAAATTTTTTATTGCAGAATTTAAGAGTCTTATTACTCTTAATTTTATTTGATCTTTTTCTTTCATTGCAGTTTTTAAATCGTTTAGTAATTTTTCTTTAAGCATTTTCTCCCTCCTTAAATGTTGAAAATAAGTTTATTGCTGCGTTTGTGTTCGCATATTTATCATAACCCCCTTCTTGAATAAAAATAATGGGGATATCTAGTTTTTTTAAAAGCTTTCCCATTTTTTTGTAATCTTCATCTACTAAATTAAAGTATCCCATAGGATCTTTTAAGTGTGTATCAAAACCAAGTGAAACTATGAGTTTTAGTGGAGATATTTTTTCTATTATTTCAAGTGCTATTTCAAGCACAACTTTATATTCCTCCCAGGTTATCCCCTCATCTAGTGGAAAGTTAAAGTTTGTACCTTTTCCATTGCCTTTTCCTACTTCATCCCTATAACCTGAAATCCATGGGAAGAATTTTTCAGGGGTTCCATGAAGTGAAATGTAGGTTATTTGTGGATCTTCGTAAAAAATTTCTTGTGTTCCATTTCCATGGTGGAAATCCACATCTAAAATACAAATTCTTTCTTGAAAGGTACTCTGTAAGTATTTTGCAGCTATTGCGGCGTTGTTAAAAAAACAGTATCCCCCTGCAAAATTACTTGTGGCATGGTGACCTGGTGGTCTTGTTAAAATGTAAACGTACTTTGAATCAAGGTTTACTCCAGTCATAACTGTATAGTATGCGTTAATTGCGGCATTATAGGTTTTTTTGGTTATAGGTGTGCCCGAATCTAGTATACGATCCTTTAAAAAAACTTCTGGCAAATATTCGTTTTTTGCATTTTTTGATAAATTTTCCACATGTTTTACATACCATTTTGGATGTATGTTGTATAAATAATTCAAAGGATATTCTTTTGGATTTACGCATTCAAAATTGTTTTTGACAAAAATTTCCACCCCTTCCAATCGAGAAGGGGCTTCTGGATTTTTTACTAATTTTCCATTGTCAATTTCAAGAGTTGGTATATAGTCTTTGTTTAATTGCGCAACGGCCTTCATTTTATTCCTCCAGCTGGGAAATCTTATTTATCCTTCTTTCGTGCCTCCCACCTTCAAAGTCTGAATTTAAAAACGCATTAACTATCCAAGAAGCCAATTCAAAACCTATAAGTCTACCGGGAAGTACAAGGATATTTGCGTTGTTATGTTGTCTTGCTAATTTTCCCATTTCGGGAATGGTACACAATGCTGCCCTAATACCTTTTATTTTATTTGCTGCAATTGACATTCCTATTCCTGTTCCGCAAATTAATATACCAAAATCAGCTTCCTTTTTTACAACGCATTTTCCAACTTCTTTTGCAAAATCTGGATAATCAACACTTTGTATACTATTTGTTCCCAAATCTATTACTTCAATGTCTTTTTCATTTAAAAAGTCTTTGATTTTTTCTTTAAGTTCAAATCCTGCATGATCACTTCCTATCGCTATTTTCAAGATACTCCCTCCTTAGCTTTTCAAAAATTTTAATGCTTCATTTACTGAATTTTTAATATTTAATGCTTTGTCGAGGTTAGTCATTTTAAAGAGATTTTTAACGTTATCACTTAATTTTACTAATACTAATTCTCCACCTTGCAATTTAAAAGATTTGTGTAAACTTACTAAAATCCCTAATCCAGAACTATCAATATAGTTCATTTGTGAAAGGTCCAAAATACAATTCTTATTTCCTTTGTTTAAAATATTTTCCATTGCAAATTTTTTCAAGTTATGTGCATTTGAAATATCTATTTCACCAGTAATTTTTAGAATGGAAATACCATCTTTTGTTTCAAGTTCAAACATCTATTTCACCTCCTATTCGTAGAATCTTATTATCCCCACCAATTTTCCAATTACTTTTACATTACTTGTGTCACAAGTAATGGGTTTCATATTTTTGTTTTCTGGGACAAGTTCCACTTTTTCTTTTTTGTGGTAAAACCTTTTTAAAGTAACTTTGTCGTTAAAAATTACAGCAGCAATTTGCCCATTTGGAATTCTGTATTGTTTTTTTAAAATAACATAATCACCATCCATTATGTGGGCATCGATCATGCTGTCTCCTTCAACTTTTAATGCAAAATAATTGCCAAATCCGGAAATCATCCTAATGGGGATTTCTATTTCTTCATCGATTATTTCAAACATTTCTATGCCTAAACCCGCAGAGATTTTTCCTTTTACTGGAATAGAAACACTTTCAGGTCTTTTTATCAAAGAGATTGAACGGGAATTTTTAGGATTTCTTGTTATATATCCTTTCTTTTCAAGTGCAATTACGTGAATATGTGCCCCCCTTGGAGTTAGTTTAAAGTGTTTGGCAATATCTCTAATAGATGGAGAATATCCATTTTGTTGTATATATGAAGTTATAAAATCTAAAACTTTTTTTTGCTTTTCAGTAAGTTCTTTCATATGTCAAACACCACCTTTATTTTTAACATATTTTCAATTTTTTCAATTTTTAGGTTGTGATATGTTAAAGCTTTGAATCCATTGCCAGTTATACCATCAAATGGGCAAAATTTTACAGTGTAATCTGCGTATATTTCAACTGGAAAATATCCCAACTCGATAGAGGCAATCCAGTCGTTAACTATATCAAATATCGCATCTTCATTTTCTTTTAGTTTGTATTTGTAGTGCTTATAACTTTTGCAATTAATCTTTGGAGCATAATTTTCTTTAAAAATTTTTATTATATCTTTTAATATTTCAAAAAAAGATTGCGCACTTATTTCGTATGCCACATCTGCTGTGTGGTCTATTTCTTTATACATTTTCATCTTCTCCCTTAATTATTGCAACGTCTGCTATTTCATCCCCGTTTGAAAGGTTTAGTAATTTTACACCTTTTGTTACCCTACTAAGAGGTCTTAGACTACTAATGTTAATTTTAATTGACATGCCATGTTTTGTGAAAATCATTATATCTTCACGTCCCATAACATAACTTACACTTACAATTTCTCCTGTTTTGGAAACATCCGATATATTCTTGATTCCCAGACCTGCCCTTTTTTGGATCCTGTATTGTGATATTTCAGTGAGTTTACCGTATCCATACCTTGTAACTGTTAAGATGTAGTTTTTTTCGTCAGATAGAAGAGTGGAACTAACTACTTCGTCATCCTTAGAAAGTTTTATGCCAGTTACTCCCATAGCAGAGCGTCCCATTGTTCTTACTTCTGAAATGGAAAATCTTATACTCATTCCGTTTTTGGTTGCAATTAGTATTGTTTGTTCTTCACTTTCAATTTTTTGTACGGATACCAGGCTATCATCACCGTCGAAATTAATAGCTCTAAGTCCTCTTGCGTTTATATTTTCAAATTCTTTTAATGCTGTTCTTTTTACTTTTCCGTATTTTGTTACGAAGAACAATTCTCCAGAAAAGTCGTCTACTGATAACATTGTTAAGATTTTTTCATCTTTGTCAAGGTTTAAATATTTAGAAACTAATTTCCCTCTACTTGTTCTTGAATTTTCCTCAATTTGGTAATTATTTAAAAGGTAAACTTTTCCTTTTGAGGTGAAAAACAGCGTTTTACCGTGAAGATGAGTGTATATAACTTCCATTATTACATCATCATTCATCAGAGAGGAACCAGTTACTCCTTTCCCCCCTCTTTTTTGAGTTCTAAATGTGGAGAGGTTCATCATTTTCAAGTAACCCTTTTTTGTTAATGAAATCACTACTTCTTTATCTGGAATTAATTCCAACTCATCGAATTTGATTTCTCTTTCTTCATGATCCAAAATTTTGCTTTTTCTTTTATCACCGTATTGTGTTTTTATATAGTATAGCTCTTCTATTATTTTTTCATACACTTTCTCATCATTTTCGATTAATTCTTTTTCTATCTTCATCTTTTCCACAAGTTCATTGTAATCCTTTATTAGTTTGGAAATTTCAAGTTTTGTAAGTCTACCTAATCTAAGATCTACAATAGCTTTTGCTTGAGTTTCTGTAAAATCAAACATTTCAATTAGTTCCCTTATAGCACTTTCTTGATCTTCACTATTTCTTATTACAGAGATTATTGTATCAATAGAACGTGAAGCTTTGATTAATCCTTCTAATATATGTGCTTTTTTAGAGTATTGTTTATAGAAAAACTGTGCTCTTCTTCTTACCACTTCAAAACGATGTTCTACGAATGCCCACATTAATTCTTTGAGGTTCATTAGGGCGGGTTTTTTTTCTTTGTCAATTACCAATAGTTGTGCATGGAAAGTGCTTTGTAATTGTGTGTGTTTGTAAAGATTATTTATAATTATATCTTCATTTACATTCTTTGGTATTTCAATTACAATTCTTAACCCTTCTTTATCCGATTCATCTCTAATATCTTTGATTTGCAAATTTGAATTTTCTGCATATTCAACTATCTTTTTTATTAGGTCTGATTTATTTACGTTAAATGGAATTTCAGTAACAACTATTTTTTTCTTTTTCTTTTCCTCTTCGACTTGTATTATACCTCTGATTGTGAAACTTCCCCTTCCTGTTGTATACATCTCACGGATTCCTGATTTCCCAATTATCTCTCCACCTGTTGGAAAATCTGGCCCAGGAATAAAATTAATTAACTCTTCTATAGAAATTTCCGGGTTTTTAATAAGTGCTACAAATCCATCCACAAGCTCTGATAGATTATGAGGAGGTATGTTTGTAGTCATTCCAACTGCAATACCAGTCGAACCATTGGCGAGTAGATTTGGAAATTTTGATGGTAAAACAACTGGTTCTTTCAAGCTACCATCAAAGTTGTCCATCATATCTACTGTGTCTTTATCTATGTCTTCTAGTAATTCTTCTGAAATTTTTGCAAGTCTTGCTTCCGTATACCTCATAGCTGCTGGTGGATCTTTGTCAATTGACCCAAAGTTTCCCTGTCCTTCCACAAGAATATATCTCATTGACCACTCTTGTGCTAATCTAACTAGCGTATCATATATTGCGGTATCACCGTGTGGGTGGTATTTACCTATTACTTCACCAACGATACGCGCAGATTTTTTGAATGGTTTGTTGTGGCTTAATCCAAGCTCGTGCATGCTGTACAAGATTCTTCTCTGTACAGGCTTTAATCCATCCCTAACATCTGGAATGGCTCTACCAATGATAACACTCATTGAATAACTAAGATAAGACTCTTTTAATTCTTCTTCGATGGATCTATTTATTTCCATTAAATTCCCTCCAGTTATGAAATTTTTGCACCAGGTTCAATATCTCTATCTACGGTTAATACTGTTAAATCGTTATTGATTTTTGCCGCAAGTAACATACCTTGTGATTCTATTCCCATTAATTTTGCGGGTTTTAAATTAAATACCACAATTATCTTTTTACCTATTAGTTCTTCTGGAGAATAATACTTTGATATACCTGCAACTATTTGTCTTTTTCCATGTTTTCCAAGATCCACAATTAATTTTAATAGTTTTTCCGATTTTTCGACCTTTTCTGCTTCAACAATTTGTGCAACTCTAAGTTCTATCTTTTTGAAATCATCTATTGTAATTAGATTATCTAATTTGACTTCTGTTTTTTCCTCTTTTTTGATTGCAATTTTTTCAAATTTTTTCAGGTCAATTTTTTGAAATAGTGGTTTATCATGTATTACTTTATTTCCAGCAACAAGGGTATTCCACTTGTCAATAAATTTTTGAGGTTCAAAATCTTGCCCAAGTCTTTTAAACACTTTTCTTGACGAATCAGGCATAAATGGAAGTAACAAAGTTGCAATTTTTAAATATGCTTCAAGTGTATAGTACAAAACAGTTGCAAGCCTTTCTTTGTTTCCTTCTTTTGCAAGAATCCATGGTTTGTTTTCGTCAAAGTATTTGTTTACAAATCTAATATAATCCCAAATTGCTTCAAGTGCATTTGTCAATTTATATTGCTCCATGCAACTTAAGTATTTTTCTTTTGTTTTAAAGTATTCATTTGCTAGTGATTTATCTGACTCATTTGGTGTTTGGGGGACTGGAATTTTTGAATTGAAATTTTTGGATACCATCGCAAGTGTTCTATGGAGCAAATTTCCGTAATCATTTGCAAGGTCTGAATTTAATCTTTGTACAAGGTTTTCTTCAGAAAAGTCCCCATCTTTTCCAAAGACAATATCCCTTGAAAGGTAATATCTTATAACATCATTTCCATATTTTTTTACAAATTCCCTTGGATCAATAGCATTCCCAAGTGATTTGCTGATCTTTTGTCCATTTACCGTAAGCCATCCGTGTGCAAAGATCTTTTTAGGTAATGGAAGCCCTACAGACATTAACATTGCAGGCCAAATTAAACTATGGAATCTATTTATTTCTTTTCCTATTAAGTGTAAATCTGCTGGCCACCATTTTTTAAACGTTTCTTCATCATTTCCGTAACCAATTGCGGAAATATAATTTATTAGTGCATCAACCCATACGTATATAACATGTTTTGGATCATTTGGCATTCTTATACCCCAATCAAAGGTAGTCCTTGTTATTGATAAATCTTTTAAACCGCTTTCTAATATTTTCAACATTTCATTTTTTCTAAATTCTGGTTCAACAAAATCTGGATTTTCTTTAAAATGTTTTAACAGAGGTTCGGTGTATTTGGAAAGACTGAAAAAGTAATTTTCTTCCTCAACAAAATTTAGTTCTCTATTACATGTGGGACATATGTGTTTCTCGTTTTCTATTTTTATTTCGTCTTCATTCCAATATGTTTCACAAGGAATGCAATACCAACCCTTGTATGTTCCTTTATATATATCACCATTTTCCAGCATTTTTGAAACAAAAAATTGTACAGTTTCCATGTGTTTTTTATCCGTTGTTCTGATGAAATAATCGTTGGTTATATTTAAATCTTTCCATAATTGTCTGAATTTTTCAGAAAGTTTATCACAAAGTTGTTGAGGTTCTGTTCCTTTTTTCTTTGCAGCTTGTAATATTTTTTGTCCATGTTCATCGGTACCAGTAAGGTAAAATACCTCATATCCCATTAGTCTCTTATATCTTGCAATTATGTCTCCTATGATAGTTGTGTATGCACTTCCAATGTGTGGTTCTGAATTAACATAATATATAGGGGTTGTTAGATAAAATTTTTTCACTTTTACACCTCCACAAACGGTTTATTTTCTTTGTAAAATTATACCATATAAATGAAATTTACAAGATTATGAAACAAATGTATATCATTAATTTTTGGTTAATTAGATAGGCGGATATGTAAAAACAATATTACAATAAAAAATTAATGTTAAATCTTGATTTTTAATATTAAAATATGGTAAAATAATGTTACCATATTCCAAGGGAGGGGATTATATGAAGAAATTGCTGGTTATTTTGGGGTTGTTGCTTGTTGCTTTTTCTTTCGCAAGTAGTGTTATAGTTGTGGGTACAACTGACAAGATAAGGACACTTGATCCGGCGAATTGTTATGATTATTTTTCCAGTAACATTTTGCAAAATGTTTTAGCGGGACCTGTTGATTATGAAGTTGGAACTGCAAATATTAAACCGTGGTTGTTTGAAAAATGGGATGTTTCATCCGATGGTTTAGTTTATACGTTTTATATAAGAAAAGATGCCTACTTTGAAGATGGTACACAGATCGATGCAAATATTTTCAAATTTTCTTTTGATCGCGTTATGAGGTTAAATGGTGATCCCGCATTTCTCTTATCAGATGTTGTAGAAAAGACGGAAGTGGTGGATAAATTTACATTTAGAGTACATCTTAAAAGTAAATTTTCAGCATTTGTTTCGATATTAGGGTATACAGTGGCATTTCCAGTAAATCCAAAAGTGACACCAGAGGATAGATTTTCAGATATTGCTCCTTCTGCATCTGGCCCATATAGAATTAGTGAATGGATAAGGGATGTAAGAATAGTTTTAGAGGAAAATCCAAAATATTTTGGTCCAAAGCCAAAGACTAAGAAGATAATTATCCAATTTTATGAAAATTCACAACAATTGAGACTTGCACTTGAAACGGGAGAAATTGATATTGCGTATAGACATCTTGATCCAAGGGATATTTTAGATTTACAAAATGTTTCCGGAATAAAGGTATATTTAGGCGCAAGTCCGCAAATTAGATATTTAGTGTTAAATGTTAAACAAAAACCGTTTGATAATCCTTTGGTAAGGCAAGCAGTAGCACTTTCTGTGGATAGGAGTGCCATTGTTAAGGATATTTTTGTAGATCTAGCAAAGCCATTGTATTCAATGATTCCAGCAGGTATGTGGAGTCACGAAGATGTATTTCCAAAACGCGATTTACAAGCAGCAAAGGAAATTTTGAAGATTGCAGGTTATAGTGAAAAGAATCCACTTGTTATAGATTTGTGGTATACACCTTCTCATTATGGAACTACAGAAGCAGACGTTGCACAAGTTTTAAAAAGTTCTTTGGAAGAAACAGGGATGATTAGAGTTAATATAAAGTATGCTGAATGGTCTACATATGTCGAATATTTCTTGAATGGAACAATGGGATTATTCTTATTAGGTTGGTATCCTGATTACCTTGATCCTGATGACTATTTATGGCCATTTTTAAGTGTTAGTGGTGCAAAATCTCTTGGTAGTTTCTATGAAAATCAAATAGTCGAAGATTTGATGGTTGCTGGTAGAGCAGCTACTAACCAAGAATCTCGTGAAATGATTTATAAACTTGTTCAGAATTATCATGCGGCAGAGATGCCATATATTCCTCTTTGGCAAGGTTCTGCAGATTGTGAAGCACATGATTACATTAAAGGAATTATATTAGAGCCTACCCAAATCTTTAGGTATTATCTCCTCGAAAGAAAGTAAATATCACCGCCCATCTTGGGCGGTTTTTTAAAAGGAGGGAGAATATAGTGTCCTTGAAAAGTTATATAATTACGCGTGTTATACTTGCGATTCCTATGATATTTATTTTATTGGTAATGATTTTTTTTATTTTGAGAATTATTCCAGGTGACCCTGTTTTGGCTATTTTAGGGGGAAAAGCTCCTTTGGAAGTTATAGAAGCTAAAAGACACGAATTAGGGTTGGATAAGCCTGTAATTGTCCAGTTTTTTGATTATATTGGAAATGTTTTTAGAGGAGATTTAGGGGTATCAACGCTTACAAATAGACCTGTTTGGGATGAAATTAAAGATAGATTTCCTGCAACGTTAGAATTAACAATATTTTCCTTTATAATCGCATTATTGATAGGGTTGTTTTATGGTGCGGAAGCTGCGTGGCGTAAGGATAAATCTTTAGATATTTCTGCAAGGGTATATTCTATATTACTTTATGCTATTCCCGTGTTTTGGCTTGGCTTAATGTTACAACTTTTATTTGGAGTTTATTTAAGATGGTTTCCTGTCGGCGGAAGATTATCTCCTAGGGTGTCTTTGGATATAAAGACTGGATTGTTAATTTTGGATAGTATTTTAAACTGGAATTGGGAGGCATTTTCAGATGTTTTAAAGCATTTATTGCTTCCTGGATTAACTTTGGGACTTGTAATTTCAAGTATTTTTTTGCGTATGGTGAGAAATAATACCGTATTGATGCTGTCAAAAGATTTTGTTAAAGCTGCAAAGGCAAGGGGATTAAAGTCGAGAGTTATTTTGTATGGTCATGCGGTAAAAAATGCATTTGTTCCTATATTTACGATTATGGGAATGCAATTTGCATTGTTACTTGCCGGTGCAGTTTTAACTGAGACTACTTTTTCTTGGCCGGGGATTGGAAGTTATTTGGTGTTGAAAATAAAATATAGGGATTTTCCGGCGATTCAAGGTACAATTGTATTTTTTGCAATGTTTGTTGTGGTTATAAGTATTGTAATTGATATAGTTAATGCACTAGTAGATCCAAGGGTTAGATACTAAGGGGTGATATTGTGAGAAAAAAGTTTGTTAGCGAGCGAATTGGCGAAATAATAAATGATTTATTTAAAACTGGAACGGGTTTGCTAACCTTTATAGGTGCAATGATATTACTTTTTTACATTACACTAGCAATTTTTGCCCCGCAAATTGCTCCGTATAATCCAATTGAAAGAGTTGGACGATCTTTAACCTCCCCAAATGATCAATTTGTTTTTGGTACGGATAATCTTGGTAGAGATATACTTAGTAGGGTAATTTATGGTGCAAGAATAGCTTTAACCATAGCATTTATTGCAGTTTTAATAGCTGCTGGTGTTGGAATACCATTGGGATTAGTTTCCGGTTATTTAGGTGGTGCATTTGATAGGGTTTTGACGTTGATAATGGATGCAATTTATTCTTTCCCAGGTCTGATACTTGCTATTGCAATAGCGGCGGTTTTAGGTCCGGGTGTTGTAAATATTTCTGTTTCTATAGCCGTTGTTTATACTCCGACGTATTTTAGGGTTATAAGGAATCAGGTTAGTTCTATTAAAAGTGAATTGTATGTTGAAGCAGCACGTGCTTTGGGCGCAAGAAATTATGAGATCCTTTTAAAATACATTTTTCCAAATGTTTTGCCATCAATAGTGGTTGTACTGTCAATGAATCTTGCAGATGCCATTATGACCGAAGCAGGATTGTCATTTTTGGGGTTAGGTATAGCACCTCCTACTCCAGATTGGGGATTTGATCTGAGTAATGGCCAAAGGTTTGTTTTAAGTAAGGCCTGGTGGGGACTACTTTATCCAGGACTTGCTATTGTGACAGTAGTATTGGGATTTTCAATGTTTAGTGAAGGGTTAAACGAGTTGTTGAATCCCACTATTAGAGAAAGAAGGTGAGTTTGTGTCAGTATTTGAAGCAAGAGGATTAAAAATATATTATAAAACAAAGCGTGGATATATAAAAGCGGTTGATAATATAAATTTTTCAATAGAGAAGGGTCAAGTTGTGGGCCTTGTTGGTGAATCTGGATGTGGTAAATCAACATTTGGACAAGGAATATTAAAAATATTACCTCCTACGACTTTTTACAATGGGGTTATGGAAATCGAAGGGAAAAATTTAGTTACAATGGGCGAGGAAGATATTAGAAAAATCAGAGGGAAAAAGATAGGAATGATTTTTCAAGATCCGATGACTTCGTTGAATCCAATAATGAAGATTGAGAAGATATTTTATGAAACATTGAAGACTCATGAGCCTGATATTACTTTAGAGGAGGCAAGGGAAAGAACAGCAAGGGTTTTAGAAAAGGTAGGAATTAAACCGGAGCGCATGAAAGAATATTCATTCCAATTTAGTGGTGGAATGAGGCAAAGAGCTATGATTGCACTTTCGTTGGTGTTAAATCCTACATTGGTAATAGCAGATGAACCTACTACTTCATTGGATGTAATTGTCCAAGCTCAAATAATGGAATTGTTAAATGAATTAAGAAGAGAATATGATATGTCCATGATTTTAATTACTCATGATTTGGGAGTTGTTGCGGAAGCTGCGGATAAAATTTGTGTAATGTATGCTGGACACATTATTGAAGAGGCAAAGAGTGAAGAATTGTATTATGCTCCAAAACATCCATATACACAACTTCTTCTTAAGAGTATTCCAAATACAAATGTAAATGATTTGGATTTAAAATATATTCCTGGTTCTCCTCCAGATCTTTTAAATCCGCCAAAAGGATGTAGATTTGCCCCTAGATGTCCGTTTAAGAAGGAGATTTGTGAATTAAAGGAACCTAAAGTTGTCGAAATCGATGGTAGTAAGGTAAAGTGTTGGTTATACAGTGAGGTGAAAGTATGATATATGTTAGAAATTTGGTAAAACACTTTCCCATAAAAAGGACAATAGGTGAAGTTTTAACAAGGGTACCGCAGCGTTTTGTGAAAGCCGTTGACGGAATAAGTTTTGATATAAAAAGAGGAGAAACTTTTGGTCTTGTTGGAGAATCAGGTAGCGGAAAAACAACCACAGGAAGACTTCTTTTAAGGTTAATTGAGCCCACTGCTGGGGAAATTCTTTTTGAGGGTACAGATGTTACCAAGTTAAGCAAAGAGGAGTTAAGAAAATTTAGAAAAAACTTTCAAATTATTTTTCAAGATCCAATGGCGGCTTTAAATCCGTATATGAAGGTTGGAGAAGCGATAAAGCATGGCCTTGAGATACACAATATTGGAAATAGTAGAATGGAAAGAAAAAAGATGGTAAAGCAAATGCTTGAGAGGGTTAACCTTTCTCCAGCTGATGATTTTTATTATAGATATCCACATGAACTTTCAGGTGGACAAAGACAGAGAATAGTGATTGCGCGTGCGTTAATTTTAAGACCAAAATTTGTAGTTGCCGATGAGGCTATAGCAATGTTGGATGTATCAGTAAGATCACAATTACTACAACTATTAATTGACTTAAAGAAGGAGTTTAATTTAACATTTTTGTTTATTACACATGACCTTGCAACAACGAAGTATATTTGTAATAAAATTGGTGTGATGTATCTTGGAAAATTAGTTGAAGTAGGTGATTTTAAGGATATTTACCTTGAGCCTTTACATCCTTATACAAAAGCTTTGATTTCAGCTGTTCCAGAACCTGATCCAAAGAAAAAAAAGAAAAAAATTATACCACAAGGAGAAGTTCCTAACCCAATTAATCCACCAAAGGGATGTAGATTTCATCCAAGGTGCCCATTCGTAATGGATATATGTCGCCAAAAAGAACCTAAATTAATTGAATATAAAGGGCGGAAGGTTGCATGTCATTTGTATAAATAACCCCCGTTTATCGGGGGCTATATGTTCCAAATTTCTTCAAATGTATGTGGAGTTTCACAGTATTTGCATACAAGCTCTCCTTTTTCGTTTTTTATAAAAAACGCTTCTGCATTTTCACCGTGCGTGGGATTTGTTATACAATTTTCGTTTTTACATTTTAACTCTGCAAATCCATAAATATAAGGTGGAAGAGAAATTCTATATTTTTCCACAACCTTTGAGTTTTTGATAATATTAACCGTTGTATTTGGAGATATGGCAGAAAGTTTTTTTATTTCTTTCTTTGACAAATACCTGTCTGGAAGGCTTATGTACCCTTTAAAATTCCCGTCTTGTGATTGGAATATACCATCTGCACTATCAATGTCATACAATTTTAAGATTTTTCTTATTTTTACTATAGTTTCGTAGATTTGAGCTTTTGATTTTCCTTTTGCAATGTGATCTATTACCGTTCCATTTTCAATTGGTTTAATTCCCCTTTTTCCTTCTTTTAAAATTCCCTTAGTGCCATTTGTAATATTGGCTGGGATTATAAATTGTTCATCTATAATGTTATTTATTTTTTTGTCTAAATCTGTTTCAAGTGCTCCACCAAGCATAGAAAGTAAAACGGTTCTAGTCCAATATCCATTTATTGCTTGTTCTTCCCAACCGTTGAGTGGTAATGTATCCAGAAATGTGGGAATTGTCGGATACATTTTGTGCCTTGGAAGAGGGTGATAAAATTTTACATTTTTAGGTAACTTTTCCAAAAATTCCTTCCTAAATGTAACACTATTTCTTAAAACGTGTTCTTTTTCGAGGATATCTTCCCCCATTCTTTCAAGTTGTAACCTTGTGAAATACCAAATTGGGGCAATGTTTTCATTTTTTAAATAATTTTCAATTGAATCAAATAATCTAATTTCAAAACCATTTTTTTTCATTTTTTCTACATAGTGAATAGGCATAGAAAGTTCTTCTGGGGCAATTAAATCAACTAAGACATTTTTAAAAATTTTTAAACCATTTGCCTTAGAATGTACAGTTCTGCCATGCAAAAGATCTCCAACAAGTGCAATATGAATATAGGAATTATCAAAATTCAATTGTTCCAAAAATGTGAATTCATCAAGCAATTCTTGAGTTGGATGTTCATGTTTTCCATCACCTGCATTTATGAATGAGGGTTTTTCTAAACCGTGCCTTTTTGTGAATTCATATACTTTTTCATCAAGGTATTTGCAAGTTCCTTCAAGTTTTGTGCGGACTATGAAAATTGAATAATTGCTGTATCCTGTTAACATGTTAAATGTATCTACATAACTTTCCTTCTTATTAAATGAAGAATGTTCTGAATCAAAAATGTTTACTTTGGCGTTTTTGTGAAATTTTGCTGCATTAATGAATGATTCTTTTGTCCTAGTACTAGGTTCAACGAAGATGATATAAATTCCTACATCTTTTTTGATTTGAAATTTACTGGTATCTTTCTTTTCTTTCCAAAGTTGTTTTAGAAGTTTTGTTTTTTCGTACAAAAAAAGTTGTTCTTCAACTGAAAAATCGTTGATAACGGTAAGACTTCTCCCAAGAAAATTCACTTTCCCCCCACCTCCTAAATATTATTAAATTAAAAAAAAGAGCCCAAATGGGCCCATTATGCAATATCTAAATTTTCTTCTTCTTTTAATACATCTAGAAAAGCTGAGACAACTTTTGGATCAAATTGTTTGTTTGAATTGTTTATTATTTCCTGCAAAGCAAATTCATATGTTAAGGCATCTCTATATGCTCTTTTACTAGTCATAGCATCCCAACTATCTGCAACACTGATTATCCTTGAAATAATTGGAATCATCTCGCCTTTTAACCTCCCTGGATAACCTGTTCCATCCCACTTTTCGTGATGATGATATACATAGGTTGCTATATTTTTAAGTGTTTCAGACGTTGATAAGAATTCAAAACCATATATAGGATGTTTTTTTATTATTTCATATTCTTCCATAGTAAGAGAGCCTTCTTTATTTAAAATACTATTTGGAATTGCTATTTTTCCTATATCGTGAACAAGACCTGTCCAATATGCATCTGAAATTTCCTGTGAAGATAAATTAAGTTTTTTTGCAATTTTTTGGGATAACTCTGCAACTCTAAGTGAATGACCTTGGGTATATCTGTCATAATATTCTAATATTTTTATCATAGAAAGCATAAGATCAATTTGGAATTTTCCATGTTTTTTAATTAGATTTTTAATTAGTTCAGATGAAGAGATTAAAGAAGAAATTATCTCAAGTTTTTCGGTTTTTGATTTAGAAATCTTAGACTTTGAATGAAGTATTAATCTTACTCCTAATGTATTGTCTATTGTAAAGTCTTTTACAAAGTAATCTTTGTAAAAAAATAATTTATCGTTGTATTCGATTTTTTGGCCAAAAGAAGATACTTCATTAAATTTATTTCCTTCTTTTACTAAAAAAATGCCCGAATCAATTTCGGGAAATTCTTTTGAAATAAACGATAACGCTTTTATTGGAAAATCATTGTTCTCATTTGTAAGTTGATTTGTAAAATCAAACACTACTTCTTTTAAGTTTATTTTTTTACTTTTAGCTAAATTAAATAAAAATAATGTTGTTATTAGCGAGTATATGGATAAAATTATTAGCAAAAACTCCAAAGTTTATCCCCCTTCCTACGTTAATTGTACTTTTAAAACTTCTTTTTACAACCTATTTTAGAAAAATATCTTGAAACAAATTAATCAAAGTTTTTTTACGTGTAATTTAAGGTATTTGTTCGATAGTCGAATAAAAGCGTTTTTTAGGCATTTGTGTTGTCTAGAATAAAAATTATAATAAAAAAATAAAAGATATTGAC
The DNA here is from genome assembly GCF_001999655.1 of Thermosipho sp. 1074. Classification (NCBI taxonomy): domain Bacteria; kingdom Thermotogati; phylum Thermotogota; class Thermotogae; order Thermotogales; family Fervidobacteriaceae; genus Thermosipho; species Thermosipho sp. 1074. The sequence goes on from NZ_LBEX01000017.1 coordinate 110,188, forward strand.
AATGTCTAAAAATAGATGTATAATAAAATTGGACATGATAAAGGAGGATTAGCATGGAGAGTTATGCGAAGATTTTAAAGCTTCACGATATAAGACCAACTATTCAGAGAATACAGATTTTAAAATTTATAATTGAAAGTAAAGTACATCCATCTGCTGATGAAATATACGAAGAGTTAAAGTCAAAGATACATGCTATTTCAAGGGCTACTGTTTATAACACCGTTAATTTGTTGAGTGAGAAAGGGGTAATAAAAGAGGTAATTACACCATCTGCGATAAGATATGATTATGAAATTGTTCCACATCATCATTTTTTCTGTTTGAAGTGTAAAAAAGTTTACGATGTATTTGGTGAATTACCAGAAATTCAAAAAGTGGATAGTATAGATGGGCATTTGGTAAAAAAAATCCAGTATTGTTTAGTTGGAATTTGTAAAAAATGTTTAAATGGAGGTGAGTAGTATGAGTTTACCACTTATTGGGGAGAAGGTTCCAGAGTTTGAGGCAGTTACTACGAAAGGAGTTATAAAGTTTCCAGATGATTTTAAGGGAAAATGGGTTGTGTTATTTAGTCATCCAGCGGATTTTACACCAGTTTGTACAACGGAATTTGTTGCGTTTCAGAAGAGATACGATGAATTTCAAAAGATAAACACGGAATTGGTTGGATTAAGCATTGATCAGGTATTTTCACATATAAAGTGGGTTGAGTGGATCAAAGAAAAACTTAATGTTGAAATTAAATTCCCAGTTATAGCAGATGATAGAGGGAAAATTGCAGAAATGCTTGGGATGATTCATCCAGCAAAAGGTACTAATACGGTAAGAGCTGTATTCATAATTGATCCAAAAGGAATTTTAAGAGCTATTCTTTATTATCCACAAGAACTTGGAAGGAACATGGATGAGATTTTGAGAATGGTAAAAGGGTTGCAAACAGTTGATGAGAATGGAGTTGCTTTGCCAGCAAATTGGCCTAACAATGAACTTGTCAATGATGAGGTAATTGTTCCACCTGCAAGTAGCGTAAAAGAAGCAGAACAAAGGTTAAAGGAATACGAATGCTACGACTGGTGGTTCTGTCATAAAAAGTTAAAATGATATTTTGGAGGGGGAAAACATGAAGAGATACGTATGTAGTGTATGTGGA